>NZ_JBQTGJ010000003.1:328-329339 GCF_052400685.1 Geofilum sp. OHC36d9 | reverse complement strand
CTTTTTTGTCTGGGAAGCCATGTAGGTATCTACACGGCGTCCTTTTTTGTCTGGGAAGCCATGTAGGTATCTACACGACGTCCTTTTTTGCCGGGAAAGCCATGTAGGTATCTACACGACGTCCTTTTTTGCCGGGGAAGCAATGTAGGTATCTACACGAGGTCCTTTAACAGATTTCGGAGATTTATACTCCGCTATGTTTTTTGCATCAAAAAAATCCCCGGAGGGTTGCTCCGGGGATTACTATCAGGCGTTTTTGAATGGCCTATTCCGCTGCATCATCTTCATCATCTTTGTCGGAACTATTGGATCGTTTTTTAACAGTGATGTTGTTGTTCGAAATAATTTGATTGACAACTTCGCCAAACTCACTGTAATTCTCCTCATCGACGGCAACCATTGCCCGCAAGTAAACCACCAGCTTGTTGTTGATGAGCTGAACAATTTGTTTTTTAATTGTGGTGGCATTTTCCACGGAAGTTTCTTTGGCTTTTTCTTGTTCGAAGAGGAGGTCACTGGCCTCAAAGGCTGCCTGTGCCGTTTTAATATTAGCCAGACTTTCGGCTACGCCCGATAAAAGCGCAATGTTATCCGTCATTTCGGGGGTGCTTAAATCGGTAATCATGGAATTAACCAGCGACGATTGGGTGGCGTAACTATCTGAAATAGTTTTTAGTCCGTAATGGTTAAACACAGACATCACTTTTTCAGCTGCCGACTTAATGCTGTTGTCGAAGTGGTGTGTGTAACCCAGCACCTGGTAATAAAAGCTTCTGATGGAATTGTCGCGTAATTCGTCTTTTTCTTCCAGTTCCGATTCGCTTTTTATGCGGTTAATGGCATTGTTAAAAGGACCGGAGAGTTCCTGAATCGATTTCATGATGGCCGACAGGTGGGGGTCGTCTGTCAGGCCTGAACTTCTGTAAGCCGATGAAATAAGAGATGCTGATGCATCGACCTCTGTCATGCGGCTCGTTTGTATGATTTTTTCAATCATAGGTGGGTGTTTTTGAGGTTAATAAAATATTGAACTGTGAAACAATACACAAAATTTATAAAAAATTTTAAAAATGTCAAGATTAAAATGGGATGGGGGTGTGGTCGTCTGAAAAAGGCATTATTAATTTTTGGCTTTAGCCCTTTCAGGGCAATGAAACCATGGAATATCATAACACAGGGCGATGCCCTGTGCTAATGCTACAAGGCTTTCAGCCTTGGACAATATCATGGTATGAGGTCCTGAGGGCAAATCAAAGCTTACATATACTGATTGGTTGTTGTATTTATAATACTCTCCTAAACCCTCACGCATGCCCCCTGACCCCCTTGAGGGGGAACCGCCTGCGCGCAATGTGGCGGGGCAATAAGAATCCGTTTTATTCGGGATAATTCGCGTCATTCGTTGACAAAAATGAGCGCACAAAAAAATGGTATTTTCTTGCTGACTCATTAATAGGCAAATGCAAATACTTTATTATTTTTCGGGCTGAAAGCCCAACTAAATTCAGCCCAATGGCAACGCCTTGGGTAGAAAAACATCGACCTAATTAGCACCCTGAAAGGGCAAATCAAACCTTCCTATCTGATTTTTTCAAAACCGCCTACGTATGCCCCCTGACCCCCTAACCCCCTTGAGGGGGAACCGCCTGCGCGCAATGTGGCGGAGCACAAAAAAATTCGCGTTAATTCGCGTTAATTCGCTGACAAAAAATGGCTTTGGGAATATGATATCAACTACGTGGTCAAATATGGATGTATTAATTTTTGGCTTTAGCCCTTTCAGGGCAATGAAACCATGGAATATCATAACACAGGGCGATGCCCCGTGCTAATGCTATAAGGCTTTCAGCCTTGGACAATATCATGGTATGAGGTCCTGAGGGGAAATCAAGTTTTCGGTGCTGATTGTTTGGCGTATTTCCAATATTTACAAAACCCCCTCACGCATGCCCCCTAACCCCCTTAAGGGGGAACCGCCTGCGCGCAATGTGGCGGAGCACAAAAAAATTCGCGTTAATTCGCGTTAATTCGCTGACAAAAAAAAAGAGTGGGTGACACCCCGGTCAGATTGTGTAAACAACCACCTATAAGCCCTGAAAGGGCGACAAGCAACAGCATAGGGCAACGCCCTATGAATATGAACGACCCTATAACATAGCCCTGTAAAGGCGTAAGCCAGACAGTGATACAATTTATTCCAGGGGTGGCTATAACATATAATATTAAAAGAAATTATCGGGTAGACCGACCACACTAAAATATGTCTTTAGAAACAGGAGATCAATTGCGGCGTAAATATGAATAAATCTGTTTTTGGCTTTAGCCCTTTCAGGGCAATGAAACCATGGAATATCATAACACAGGGCGATGCCCCGTGCTAATGCTATAAGGCTTTCAGCCTTGGACAATATCATGGTATGAGGTCCTGAGGGGAAATCAAGTTTTCGGTGCTGATTGTTTGGCGTATTTCCAATATTTACAAAACCGCCTCACGCATGCCCCCTGACCCCCTTAAGGGGGAACCGCCTGCGCGCAATGTGGCGGAGCACAAAAAAAATCGTGTTAATTCGTGAAAATTCGCTGACAAAAAATGGTGTTTTCTTGCTGACATTAGTTAACAGGCTGAAGCAAATACGTCATTGTCTTTTTTTCACTTTTATTAAATACCGGCCATAGAAAGCCGCAATGACCAATGCCAGAAATCCTTCGATTAAAACCGTCATTTGCACGCCAATGTAATGAGAAACAGCGCCGATCAGCAGGCTTCCAAGGGGCATTGTTGTCGATAATATCATCAAATAAATACTGATCACCCTGCCACGAAAACGATTGGGAACATGGATCTGAACGATGGTATTACTGATGGTTCTCACCGACATCATACCAAATGCGCCAATCGTAATAAACAGCAAAGCCATCGGTAAAATCACTATCTGCGAAAAGAGCGCCAGTGCCACCCCGAATATCACGGTGTTGATGGCCAGTACTTTGCTTAGGTTAGCACTTTGTCTTAACGAGGCTAAAAACAAAGCGCCTATTAGCGCCCCAAATCCAATCACCCCATCAATTATTCCCAGGGTAGAAGCTGAGCCGTGAAAAATATCTTTGGCAAAAACAGGGGTGAGTGTGGTAAAAGGCAAAACCAAAAAACCCATAATACTAACAAAAATGAGGACTGAATTGATCTCGGGTTTGCTTTTTATATAATTGATTGCTTCGGTAAACTCTTTTTTCAGGTTCTTATCTGCGTTTGGTTTTAACTTTGGTTTTGGTAATTTCATTAAGAGCAATGTAAAAATTACCGGAATAAAACTGACGGCATTCAGGCCAAAACAGACGGTGTCGCTGAATTTCTCCAATACAAAACCGGCAATGGCAGGACCAATCAGTTTTGCCAAATTACCCATGGACGAATTTAAGGCCAAAGCATTGGGTAATTCGGCTTTATTGGTAACTAAATCGCGTATTAATGATTGACGTGCCGGCATATCAAATCCATTAATGACACCCAACACGGCACTTAATATAATGATGACCCAAACGGCAAATTGTTTGAAAAATACAATTGACAGGGTTAATAAAATGGCCTGTAACAGGGATAGTACCTGCGTTGATAATAAAACTTTATAACGGCTGTATCTGTCGGCGACGATGCCGCCATACAGCGACACCAAAGCGGTTGGGAAAAGGGTTGCAAAAACCGATACCCCTAACATGAATTTGGATTGTGTTAAAGAATAAATAACCCAACTGACAGCTGTTTTCTGCATCCAGGTTCCCATTAGCGAAACTGACTGTCCAACAAAAAACAACCGGTAGTTTCGATTTTTGAATGAACTGAATGTGTGATTTATCATTTTACAAAGAAATTGCTTTTAGCCCGACAATAAAACCAATTTATGTAGAAAAACAACAGTTGTTTTAATTAAGAGAAAGAAAAAGCGACTTTAAATAATTCTGCAATCGTTGTGTAGTTTATTTTATAAACTAAGTGTTTGAAATAAAAACACGCTCCCTGACCCCTGACCCCCTAACCCCCTTGAGGGGGAACCGCCTGCGCGCGATGTGGCGGAGCAAAAAAAAATTGCGTTAATTCGTTGACAAAAAATGGTATTTTCTTGCTGACACATTAATAGGCAGATGCAAATACGTTATTGTCTTTCGGGCTGAAAGCCCAACTAAATTCAGCCCAATGGCAACGCCTTGGGTAGAAAAACATCGATCTAATTAGCGCCCTGAAAGGGCAAATCAATACTTACATACTTATTGGTTGTTATATTTTCCAACATTTTCAAATCCCCTCACGCATGCCCCCTAACCCCCTGAGCCCCTTGAGGGGGAACCGCCTGCGCGCGATGTGGCGGAGCTCAAAAAATTCGCGTTAATTCGCGTAATTCGCTGACAAAAGAGAACGTAACGAAAAAATGGTATTTTCTTGCTGACTCATTAATAGGCAAATGCAAATACTTTATTATTTTTCGGGCTGAAAGCCCAACTAAATTCAGCCCAATGGCAACGCCTTGGGTAGAAAAATATCGACCTAATTAGCACCCTGAAAGGGCAAATCAATACTTACATACTTATTGGTTGTTGTATTCTCCAATATTTTCAAATCCCCTCACGCATGCCCCCTGACCCCCTGACCCCCTTGAGGGGGAACCGCCAGCGCGCGATGTGGCGGAGCACAAAAAAATTCGTGGTAATTCGCGTTAATTCGCTGACAAAAATGAAGGATAAATCAAGGATTTTATACTGATTGGTTGTTGTATTATCCAATATTTTTAAACGGCCCTCACGCATGCCCCCTGACCCCCTTGAGGGGGAACCGCCAGCGCGCGATGTGGCGCAGCAATAAAAATTCGTGGTAATTCGCGTTAATTCGCTGACAAAAAAAGAGCGGATGACACGCCGAAGTGGCAAATCAAGTTTTCGGTTTGGCGATAATCAGTCGTTCAGAATTTGGGCGGAGGTGGTGAGTTGTGCGCCTTGTTTTTCCATATTCATTATGGCCTTTTGGGAGTCGTTGGGGTGGATGTTGACGCCTTTGGTGGCGTCGGTAATGAGAGTGGTTGCGTAACCCAGCTTAAGCGCATCGAGCACGGTGTAGTATACGCAATAGTCGGTGGCCAGTCCGGCAACATACAGGCTGGTAATGCCGTTGCGCTTCAGGTAGACCTGTAACCCTGTTTCTTTTAAATGGCCATTATCGTAGAAAGCACTGTACGAATCAATGTCAGGATCGGTCCCTTTAAATATCACATTTGATAAAAGAGATTGATTAATCCGGGGCGAGAGCTCGGCTCCGGGACTACCTTGCATGCAGTGATCGGGCCATAGTATTTGTGTCAGCCCATTTAATTGTATCACCTCACCGGGTTGTTTGTTAACGTGGTTGGAGGCAAAACTACCATGATTAGCCGGATGCCAGTCGCGTGTTGCAATAATACAGTTGAATTTATGCTGGATATTATTGATGACCGGAATAATATGATCGCCATCGGGCACACCCAAAGCGCCGTTCGGCAGAAAATCGTTTTGGATATCAATGAGAAGTAGTGCTTGCATCTGTTTATAATTATTTTTTGAAACTAAGACAAATATTTCTTTTTATAAAAAAGAATTAGTTCCATGCGTCGGTTGAATAATTGTTGTTCCAGCCCAACGGGATAGATGTGAGGATTAACCAATCGGCGGTGCGTTTTGTCTAACAACGAAAGACCTTCTTTTGTTCTGTTTTGAAGTTGTTGAACACTTTCGTGTGTGCCGATGAAAGTTCCGTTTTTTATAATGGGCGTCAGTAAATCGGCTGAATGGGTGTCCTTCATATCGATGGTTTTAGTCCGAACAGGGTCGGCCGGGTCGATAATAACAGTTTTTGAAGGCAGCGTATCCCTTTCATCATAAATCATATCGCAACAGAAATCATTGTCTTTAAAAAACCGTTTCACCTGTTGAAAGCCGGGTATATTAACTTTTATGGACTGTTCCGACAGTTTGATGCGGTCTTCCCATTGGTTGGGTTTCGTTTCGATGGCCGAGAGTTTGTAAACGCCACCCAGTGCGGGTTGGTCATAGGCCGTAACCAATTTTGTGCCCACGCCCCAGATGTCGATGGGCGCTTCTTGTTGTTTTAAACTGGTGATGAGATGTTCATCCAAATCGTTGGAAGCAACAATTTTCATAAATGGGAGGCCTGCCTCGTTGAGCTTTCGGCGGGCCAGCTGACTCAGGTAGGCGAGGTCGCCCGAATCCAACCGAATACCATTAATCTGATAACCATTGGCCAGCATTCGCTTGGCCGTTTTAATGGCGTGATCGATGCCAGTAGGGGTGTGGTACGTGTCGACGAGCAATACGGTATTGCCGGGCATGGCGTCGGCAAACGTATCAAAGGCCGTCTGTTCCTCATCAAAAGCCTGCACCCAGCTGTGGGCATGCGTTCCCAAAGCCGGTATGTTGTATTGTTTGGCGGCCAGTACGTTGGAGGTTCCGGCCGCGCCTCCAATATAGGCAGCACGGGCGGCCGACAGGGCGCCGTCGATACCCTGGGCACGGCGTAAGCCAAATTCCATGATGGGATCGCCTTTGGTGGCCAGAACGATACGGGCGGCCTTGGTGGCTATCAGTGACTGGAAATTAATGAAGGTCAGCAGTGCCGACTCCACCAGCTGGCATTGAATGATGGGGCCGGTGACCCTCAGCAATGGCTCATGCGGGAATACAATGGTGCCTTCGGGCACGGCATGCACATCGCAGGTAAACGACAGCTGTGACAGGTATTTTATAAATTCTTCATCAAACATGGGTTGTCCGCTTTGATCCTTTAAGGTCGACAAATAGCCCAACTCTTCATCCGTAAACGAAAAATGATCCAAAAATTCAACCACCTGATCCAGTCCGCAGGCTATGGTGTAACCACCCTTAAAAGGGTTTTCCCTGAAAAATAAGTGAAACACCGCCCGACGGTTGTGTAAATTATTTTTCCAAAAGCCATAGGCCATGGTTAGCTGATACAAGTCGGTGAGCAGAGCTGATGTTTGCATGAAATTATGTTTTGATGAAGTTATACCCGTGTAAATGTGAGAAAAAACAGACCCGAAGACAAAATTTTTCTCATCCGTTCAATGTTTTTTATTGAAACGATTGGTTTACGGTCTTTGTATTGGTAATTGCCATAAGCGATACGTTTTGTTTTTAGCGCATCTGCCGGGCCTGTTTTTATTGTCTCAATAATTTACTGGTCAAAATGTGTGAGGCGGATAGTTTTTTTGGCAACAGCGACCAATGACTGGCGCGGGCCGGACAAATATCAATGCCACCCCGTCGGGTATAGATGCAGGTTACCATTAATTCTTCGGGCTTAAAACGTTGCCACAAACGCTGGTATATCATTTCGCATATTTCTTCGTGGAAATGGTTCTCACTGCGAATGGAAACGATATATTTCAACAGACTGTTATTCCCGGGCAAAGCAGCCCCTTTCAGATATATAAAAACCGAGCCCCAGTCGGGTTGATGTGTTATTTTACAGTTGCTGCGTAGCAGGTGAGTCGCTGTTTTAAGGCTGCCACCATGACCACATGACAAAAGCAGATCGGGATTTTCGGCGAAAGTATCAAACGTAATTTGTTCTGCGTCCGGACTCTCTTCCAAAAGTGAATAGTCGGGAAAATCAGACGTTTGTAATGACGTGTTATGATTAAAAAACGACAGTTGGGTGTTACATTTCAGAAGTTTATCGAGGTCGTTTTTAATAATATCAAGAACCTTTTTCACGCCTTCGTCGCGGTTGTTGCCATACCGCTCCATATTGAAGGCATTGAGGTAGAGTTTCAGCGATTTGCTTTCCACCAAAAAGGGGCTGTCGGCGGGATAAACAATTTTCAGAACGCCTGTAACCGGTAGTCCTTTGTTTGTGAGCAGACTTAATTCGTAGGCGTGCCAGGCATCGATACCCACAAAAGGAAGCTGTTCATTTTTCAGATCATACATTTCGCGGTTGAGAGCGCGCGGCACTGCCACCAATATTTCAGGTTGGTAATGGTTGGGATAATTGACCTGTTTTCCCAATACCTTTGCTTCAGGTAGCTCGTTTTTCATAGTAGCGTGATTATTGATCGGTCATCGGGCTAAACACCGGCTATGGCGCCAAATAAATCGATGTGAATTCGTGAGGTATAGCGCCAGCCATTACGAATGGCCATCTCAACCACCAAATTAGTCGTTTGTTTCAACTCTTCCTGATTAGCTCCCAGCGGCATTAACATGATATCTTCGGGTTGCCAGCCGGTTAGTCGTTGCAGATATTGCTGAATAATTTCCTGTTCATCGGTTGCCCTGGCTACAACAAATTTTAGCTGTATCGCTTTATGATTTGATCGTGAGAAATCGATGAATGACTGGAGTGCTTTGAGATTGTAACGTTTTTCGGCATGAAAATCGGCAGGGCCATTCATTTTCAGTCCCAGTGCTTCCATCTTTTTTGCATTGGGCGTTGCGTTGGTCAGCTTGGGCGACACACTAAACAGGTCGATGTATTGCGCCAAATCATCGTCGAACAACGTGCCATTGGTTTCCATGGTCAGATGCAGGCCGAGCTCCTGCTTGAGCCTTTTGGCCAGCATCGTCAGCGGTTTTTTTTGCAGCAAAGGCTCTCCACCTGTCAGTACCAGATGCTTCAGGTTTCCCTGATTCTGTTTTATCAGTTCAAAAACGGTGTCAACACTCAGTTGTTGTATGGTTTTCACCTCGAATGAGGCGTAGGGCGTGTCGCAACGGCTTAAGGTGCCGTCGGGTAACTCCCAGATGCAACGAAGATTACATGACGCCAGCCGCACAAAAAGCGAGGGCACACCAGCCATAATTCCTTCGCCCTGAATGGTTCCCGACACAGAAAGGCCCGTCGCCGGGCGGTCGTTCAACCGATTTCCTTGCGCGTCTTTGGTGATGGGAAAAACGCCTTCGTTGGCCAGCACCAGTTGACTGTTATCCATCTTCATATTAAATTTTCTTTGATTTGATGGCGGGGTCTGCCATCCCGGCTTTTCTAAATGCTTCTGCGCGTAGCAAACAACTGTCGCAAGTGCCGCATGGTTCATCACCCCCGCGATAGCAGCTCCAGGTATTTTCGAAGGGGACTCCCAGTTTTTGCCCTAAAAGAATTTCTTCCGTTTTCGTTTTATGTATGAACGGGGCGTGAATGGTAATGGGTAGTCCTTTTTCGGCGCCCATCACGGTGCCCTGGTTAATCGCCGTTTGCATGGCGTTGATGAAAGAAGCCCGGCAATCCACATAACCGCTGTAGTCGACTTCGCTTACGCCGATAAATATGTCCTGAGCACCAATGGCTTCGGCGTAGGAGGCGGCCACAGAAAGAAATACCATATTGCGGGCCGGGACGTAGGTCACAGGAATATCGGTACGGCTGATGTCGCCATCTTCCACATTCATATTTTTGTCGGTGAGGGACGAGCCGCCCCATTGTCCAATGTTAATGGAGACCAGCCGGTGATTTTGAACGCCTGCTTTTTGGGCCAGAATGGCCGCTCCTTTAATCTCTTTGTCGTGCCGTTGACCGTAGTTAAAACTCAGGGTGTGGGGTTCAAAACCTTCGCTCCTGGCCAGCCAAAGCGCTACGGCCGAGTCTAACCCGCCCGATAATAATATAACAGCCTTTTTGCTCATTTTTTATGATATTTATAGACAAACCGCGCCTGCCGGCAAAATGATAATCATCAAAGTAAATAGTGTCAATTCTTTCGTTTCGCTCGCTTTCAATATGATTTTTTACCAATGTAAATTCACATTTCTTGAGCGGCGTAAGCCTTGAATTTGAATTTTTCAGCTCAAATTCCCGACTTTCTGAACAGACACTAAATAGCAAGCAACAGGTTTCATCCGACTTATAAACAATAATTAGTTTTTTAAACAATCAGCAGGATGAATGCAAACAGAACCTCGTCTTAAATAAACAGCTAAAGGCAACGTGGAGTAGTATTGAGATGTATTGAAAAACATCTGCAAAAGCAGAATGGAAGGAGGTGAATAGACATTCAACCCTTTCATCGGCATTTTTGCGCATGAACGCCATGGCCCATAGTTTTATTTAAAGACAGGATGGTTTCGAACTGTCTGTATTCATTAGCGGCGCAAAGATAACTGATTTTGCGCACCCAACCATAAAAAAACGTGAAATAACGTGGGCGTAAATTTTCAGCAATTTTGATGGTTGTCTTTAAAAATTCCGGAAGGGTGTGTTCATTCTGGGCGGTATTGTGGGAAGGGGGGCTTTTAGCTTATTTTTTAAGACATCTAGCTAATTAGTGTCTGTCCATAAACTAAGTTTTTAAAGTATAAAGTTAAAATACAAGGCTTGTGAGGTCATAAAAATCAAGGCGTTTACTTTTCGTAAATGACTGTTTTTATGACAAGCATAACGCAGAAGTTGACTTTATAGACAAACACAAATTAGGCTTATTCGCTGTAAATCATAACAATTTTAATAGGATGCTGTGACTCAGGCAAGAGAGATATACTACAAAAAGTCCTGATTTGAATTTGGTAAAGTAAACCGATTAGTTAACTTTACGCAATGATTAGAAAAGTAATTGTATATAAGGATCACTTTGTAAACTTTTACAAAAATCAGGATTCCAAAATTAAAGAGAAAATTGGATATGTTCTTGATTTAATAAGATTTGAAAGCCAAGTACCAACGAAATTTTACAAATTACTTGAAAATACAGATGGAATTTGGGAAGTTCGGGTAATCACAACTTTTAAAAGTATTCGGATTTTATGCTTTCAAGACAAAGGATCCCTTGTTGTGCTAACCAATTGCTTTCTTAAGAAAACCCGTAAAACTCCGCAAAAAGAGATAAAGATGGCTGAAAAATTAAAAAAAGAGTATTTGAAAGAAAAATATGGAGGACAATAAAATGAAACGAGCCATGAGTGTAATTTCACACACAGAAGTATGATTAATTCCGGCGAGTTCCATATGGCAACTGAAAGACAAATTATAAACATATGAAACGAACATGAATTTTAGCATTCTAAAATACACACAGGAGAATGATTAAAATTCATCGAGAGTTCCATATGACCATTGAAAGATAAATTTAAACATATGAAACGAGCCATGGGAATTGATTCACACACAGAAGTATGATTATCCCGGCGAGTTCCATATGGCAACTGAAAAACAAATTATAAACATATGAAAAATATAACTGATTTTGAAGACTTATTAATTGACAATTTTGGTGTAAAAGGCACTCCATCTAGAGATAAGTATGATGCTGATTCATTATCTTTTAGACTTGGAGTTATGCTCAAGGAAGCCAGAAAAGAGGCTCAAATTACTCAGGAGGAACTGGCAGAAAGGACAGGAACAAAAAAAAGTTATATATCGAGAATTGAACGTGGACAAAGTGACATCCAAATTTCAACATACTACAAATTGATTGAAATTGGATTAGGGAAACATTTAAATATCTCCATAGGATAAAGCTACGGCGTGCCAACAGACGGCCAGGAAGCAATGGGTGGCGCTATACTATTTTATAGTCACGGCATGTTATTGCCATGGTGAAATCCAGTTTTAGTTACAAAACTTTCTCCTTTTACACATCCGTTTTGACAATTATTAATTTTCAGTAATTTAGATTGTTGTTTAAAAAATATCCGGAAGGCTGTGTCAATTTTTGAGGCGGTGTTATTAAAGACAATCAGACTAGTCTTTCTTTAGATGACTAAATTACCGCACAAACCCAAAAAATAGAACAATTAAAACAGCATAAAAAGGGCTTGATGCAAGGTTTGCTTTTGTCTTTGCAACGTCATTCGGAGGAGAGTCAGAGTCCTCTGAAAATTGAGATTGCGGATCAAGTCCACAATGACGTATAGGATGAAGCCCGCAACGCTGTCATTGCGGACCCTGATCCGCAATCTCCAATAAAGAACAAAAACAAAGTCAACGTAAATGACACAAAAAGAAAAACATGAAAAACAAGGAGTCTCTCTTTGAGAGACTGTACTCTCAACTCAATCCAAAGCACAATCTATAATATACTGCGATTTTTCATTTTTTGATACCCATCCACGTTGCTTTGTGCCACCAACCTTCAAGAGGCCCGCGTTTGTGGCCATTCATCCACCATTTTGAAAACAGGGTTTGCACAATTGCCAGAGTCATACCGATGAGCAGGCAATGGGTGGCACTGGTGTATTGATACAGCCCCAGTCCGAAGCCATAATAGATAAAAGAACCGAGTATGCTTTGAATCATGTAGTTGCTTAGACTCATTCGGCCAACAGGCGACAGTTTGGTTAACCATGCAGCCGATCTTTTAAACCTGAAAAGAATGACAAACAGGGCGACCAAAATGCTCATAAAGGCAAAGTTAGACCACGAAGTGATGATGACGCCCAGCCGAAGTCGTAACGCCTCAGCAAACGGCCATCCGGATACGGACGATTTTAGATAAAACAAAGGGATAAAAGCGATGACAGCCAGCAATAATGTTCTGTTCCAGAATTTATGATTGGACGACGTCATGGCGAAACGATTTTGACGCCCCAACAACATGCCTGACAAAAATAAGGCGGCCGTCTGAAAGTAACGTCCGTTTTCGAGCGACCAATACAAAACGGCTGTGCGTCCATTGGTGAGATTACCCCATGCGGCCTCAAAAAAAGAACCGTTGGAAAGATATTCGCCAATTTTATGAAAGTATGTGCCTGCTTTTGCCACCGGGCCTGTGTAGTCGGGGTTCAATACTATTTTAATGAAATAGAACCACTCCAACGGCTGAAGCATTAAAAAGATGGCGGCAGATAACACGATGGCGTTGCTGAGCTTTCGGAATGGAACCATAATAACACCAATAACTGCATAAATTGCCAGTATATCACCTTCGAAAAAAATGGAATTGATAATACCAAATCCCAGCAATAACAGAAGACGCCACAGAAAACGTCCGCAAAAATCTTCGCCTCGTTTTTGCCGGTTGTTGTACTGAATAAAAAAGGTGACGCCAAACAGCAATGCAAAAATAGCATACGATTTTCCGCCAAACAGGAAGAATAAACTGTCCCATATAATCTTATCGAGGGATGAAAGCCATGCCGGCAGATGTTCAGGTATAAAATAAAAATCGAAATGCTCAATGTTGTGGAGAAGCATTATTGAAATAATGGCAAAACCTCGCAGCGCATCAACCACATTTAGCCGGTCCGGAGATGTATTGGGGATTGACTTCATTGGGTGTTTGTTTATGGTTTCTGTTTTAACGATTACTGAGTTACTTCATTGGCATCTGTATCTTCCTCATCAGTGACCTCCTCTTCCGAAAGATCGTCGTTTGAGGGGGCAAATATTTTAAGGAATTTTTTCATCCGACTGGCGGGCGACAATACAAAGGTATAAGAAGGATCGCCCAGACCAACTTTCATACGGCGAATTTTTTCATCAACCGTCTGAACATGTGTATTAAAAGCCTCGTTGGAGGAGAGCACGTTCATGACGCCACTGCGGTAATTAAAAAAGTAAAAGAGATCATCTCCGGCATCAATGTAAAAATTCATTGAATTACCTGCGCGACTGAATGTAATATTTGCCTTGATGGATACCCTTCGGTTCATGGGTTTGTCCTGCATCCAAAGAATTGTGGATTCGGTATCGCAAATGTAGCTTCGTGATGAAGAATCCCATACCCAGTCGAGGTTATCAAAGACAAATAGTTGTTGATAGGGCTGGGGCAGAGACTGCAAGGCATCGACACCTTGCACCTCACGTGATACGTTGATGGCATTTTCGTGCCCCATCCATTCAGCCATCCGCCAAATTGTTGTGGACGATTCGGGTTTGCCTGTGTTGGAGGAATTGGCATTTCGCAGATCCGCATACATCATATCAATGGCTGGCTGGTCAAGCATGAAATCAAGTCCAAACAGCGTATAGAGTCTGATGGTGTCGTTGTCGGAGCGTGATTGTATGATTTCCCCCGAAGCAGCTGTTTTAACCTGTCCCAAATCGAGTCCCATATTTAGCGTTCCCTGTCCGGTAACCATACAGCCATCGTTGAGAAAACGCATTACATTACCCGTTGTGTCGGGGTGATTTATTTTTATTTCGTCGGAAATTTCAAAACTGTTACGGGATTTGTTAAACCAGAGTATTCCGTCGGCCGACATGACCGGCACGTCACTATGAAACAGTTGTTTTTCCAGAAATGCACTGTAAATAATATTGGAATCCCTGTTCAGGAAAAAGTTACTATAGACATTCTCGAGATCGGAATTTTGTTTTTTCTCAGGAAGAGGAATGCGAACATCCTGCGGGTCTATTTCCGATTCAAAACGAATATAGTCTTGTGGTCCTAATACCGAGCAGGCGTGAAGCATCTGTACGCCCCCTTTAAAATTGAGTAAGGGCTTACCGGCCGTGAGATGCGTTTCCCCTTTAAAGGCAAAATAGGGATTAAACGTGAAGAGGTCTTTGTCGTCAATTGTTCCATCGGCAATGGTCTTGCCCTCTTTGTTAAGCGTTATATCATCAAATACAATGGTTTTAACAGCGTTGGCCCCGTTGATGAAATCGAATTTTCCACTTGCTTTATAATCGTATTTCCCATTGATATGAACCAGCGCATCATAAAATGTGTGAATCGAATCGTTCAGCACAATCTTAACATTAACAAGCGAGTCGAGTACCGCCTCCTTATTAATGGTTACGTTGCCATCGGACAGTTGCATACGGCTGTCGCCAACATTAATCTGTTTAACTTCTTGTGCTTTAATGATTTTATTTTCCACATCATACAGGGCCAGTGGCGCAATAAAATCAAGCGAATCCTGACGTTTGTGAGTTGAAACAAAACGGTTACCTGTGGAACCGCTGGCGCCCAGATAGATGTCATTGTTATCCATATCCCACGAAAAGGCGGTGATATAAGCGATGTACAGGTTGTCGGTGAATTCGACTTTGTTGCCGGCATTGTGTGACTGGAAGTTACCCCGGCGGCTTTCAAAGTCTATTGTCGACAGCAGATTGTTGGTCCGGAAATTCACTTCGGTGGTTCCTGCGTCGTTAATTAAGTTGAAATCTGATGAGTCGGCTACGGCAATATGATGGGAAAAATCAAAGCGGTTGGCTGTCAGATAGGCATTGGGCATATTGAATTGCCCGCTGCCTTCCAATCCGTTTGGCGACACAGTAAGCGATCCCACAAGTGAGGTTTCTTCCTTATACATCGTAAAGGGATCGCTGGTAACCGTTGCAATCAGTTTTTCATCATAAGGCTGGTAATTGATGTCGGCATTTAAACCATTTACATCGGGATATTCAACGCCGTTGGCACGTTCATCCACCTTAAAGGAGTACGCATTACCCACTGTTTGTTGCGGCAGGAAGGTGAACTCTTTTGATTGGCTGGTTGAAGTCAGATAGTTTAGTGTTCCATCGCCTTTTAAACCCGCATTGCTAAGGTTTATGGTATTGGTAAACAATGCCCGCTGGTCGTATACAGGGTAACCATCGGGGGGTGACTGGCGTGTAAATCCAAGAGAAAAATCGGGTTGAACCACCAATGTCTCTTCAATGACGGGAAAAATATTTGATTGTAGTTCACCTGTAAACGCAATGTTTTCGCGTGTCAGATAGTTGATGCTGTCAATAACAAACGGGTCGAGCGTAAAGAAAAACTGGTCGCGTTTATAAGCGCCTCCTTGTGTTGACGACTGATCGTAATACACAAACGAGTTGGTATTACTGGTCAAACGCGGGTACTCGGGATACTCTTCCACGCCTGATTTATTATTGGGTCTGTCTATCTCCAAAAAGCCCGAGAGATTTGAAATGGTATTATTAATTTTTTGTTGTTGTCGTTGCCCCACAAAATCGTATTGGTTAACTACCATGTGCAGAACCATTGAGTCGATGGCATTGAGGTCAATACGGAATTTATCATAATTAAAGGTGAATCCCTGCCCGAAGAGATCAATCATACCTGAAGTGATGGAGCCATCGAACTGAAAAAAACGATTTTTTTTCAATAGTATTTTTTGGTCTCTGGGATAGAAAATAACATTCTGGCGATCGCTGATGGAAACAGTTGGTACACCATTGATTTGCATATCGTAATTTTTCAGGTCGAGGATGGCATTGGGTATTGCTCCCGGAGTGGTGGACCTGAATTGTATGACATCATAATCTTTTCGTCCGGCACGGAAAAGCAGAAAATCGGTTAACCGATCTTCAATCTCAATGAAATCGGTATTTACATTATATTTTATAAAGCCATGGAATGACAGGCCAATGACCTGTTGCCGCACCTGGTTTTCGGGCATTCCAAGGTATTGTGCATAATCTTTGGCGGTAAAAGGACGTCCATTCCAATATTTAGAGCAGTTTAAAAGTCCCTGCAACGGATGGACGGCGTCCATGCCTTGTAATTTATGAAAAAACGATTCTCTGAAATAGCTTATCGATTCAAAGAAGGCATGGTTCTGGTCAGCACCGGTTAGCATTCTGAATTCGATCTGGTTTTCGTTTAGTCGCCATTTAATCAGCTCGGTATCCATACTTATATTGTGGTAAGTATTGAAAAACGGACTCAGAGCAATGCCTTCACCATCCCTTATAAGATCCAGCTCTTTGATGCCCGCCATATATTTGAAATAAACACCGGGATGATAGATGGTGCCGGAGTCCAGAAATAGAGTGATTTCGGCACTGTTACTTAAAATCTGGTCGTCGCGAAGCGAGAAATAGAGCGATCGGGCGGTGATAAAAAGTGTGTCGTTGCGGAATATTTCAATTTTTGCCGGTTTTTTTGAGGTTCCGGAGCCCAAAAACTTTTCTCCATACTGGGCGAATCCTCCTTCGTAATTAAAGTCGGGCTGTATGTCAGGAATTTGATAAAACTGTTCGTAGGATTCAAATTTGGGATAATTTGACGTGCGGCTGTTAACGAGTTTGTGATGAAGATGACCTTTTAACGGTTGATTAAAATAATGACTATTAATAAACGTAACGCTATCAACCTTAACTTCATTACGTTTCATATTGATTTTATAAGCACCAAAATGCGCATTTACTTCATTGGCCTTAAAACCAAATCGCTCCCAGGTTACCGTTCCTTTTTGACCCTGCCATTGCCCCGATTGGAGATTGACACGACCTTTGGTGTCGAATATTTGAAGACTGTCGTAACTGGCACGGCAGGTCAGTGCCATATTATCGGTAACAAGGTATAACGAATCGGTAAACCGAAACTGAAAATCCGGCGATGAACTTTGCCACTGAATGGCGGGGGTGGAGTAGATAATATTATTTAACAACGCATTGTTAGTCAATCGGCATAGTGCGACGGCATGACGTATTCTGAAACGTGGCGAATCAAATAATTTGAGCAGGGCATTATGCCAGGTTTGATAGCTGGCTTGTGGATGGCCACTTGATTGAAAAGCCATTACTGTTTGCAGATATTCAGAATAATCAGGGAAGGGAAATGCTTTTTGTTGATAAAAAATATCACATATCGTAATGATATCTGCTTTTATTTCAGGTGACGTGTTGGACGATTCCCAGAAATCATTAAAGGTGTCGAGGAATTCTTTGGCCTTCTTACGATCACCTGTGGTATTATAAAGATTTTCCAGCTGCTTAATAAAACCGGCTTCTCCATCGGTGCTGAAATAGCCGTTTTGTGAAGAGCTATTTATGGTGAACAAAAAAATAAATGCAATAATAGCGCCCCCTGTCTTTCTCATCTGCAGTCCTATTTTCAATCAATTCACTTTTTCATACGCAACAGCTGTCCATTGGTTATTTTCTTTTACCGATACAGATGTTAATAAATGTTTATTGGCGCAAGCATCGATAATCGGTTTGTCGATATCATAAAAGCCGCTCAGAATAATCAATCCGCCGGTTTTCAGCCGATTGTAGTATGTAGGCAGGTCTTCCAGCAATATATTACGGTTGATGTTGGCCAGAATGAGGTCGAAATTATCCATGGTGGCGAGCGTGGATGCAGTTCCCTGCAGTATGCTCATGTTTTGAATGTTGTTAAGTGTACAGTTTTCTTCACTGTTGTCAACGCACCACTGGTCTATGTCGATGCCAACCACTTCTTTGGCGCCGCGCATCGATGCCAGAATGCCCAGGATACCAGTGCCGCATCCCATATCAAGCACACGTTTCCCGGTCACATCAACCTCCAGAATATGCTCGATCATCATGGTGGTTGTAGCATGATGGCCTGTACCAAACGCCATTTTTGGCGCTATAATTATTTCGGTTGGAAGTGAAGGGTAGTCTTTGTGAAAGGGGCTGCGAACCAACACCTGGTTGGCAACAGCTATGGGGTGAAAATAATTTTTTTCCCACTCTTCATTCCAGTTTTTATCGGCTATGGTAGTATTGGAGAATGAGAGGTTAAATTCGCCAAAAGGAATTTGAAGGGTTTGCAAAGTCGTTTCGTCAAACATCGCAACCGGAATATAAGCTTCAATACCGTTATCGGTATCCACAAAGCTTTCGTAACCCAGGCCACCCATCAAGGCACTTAAAATGTCAGCGGCTTCTTGTTGGTATGGGGTTATGGTAACAATGGTTTGTATGTATTTCATGGCTTTGTATATGGGTATTTGTAAGAAAGAAAAGAGACTGCACCGTTGGGGCAGCCTCTTAAAAGTATGGTTTTTAATGAAATAATTCAGTTAAAAACAGGATGCTTTTTTAGAAAGCGGTGATGATTGATAAAAAGTCTTCGGCTTTTAATGAAGCGCCACCAATTAATCCGCCATCTACATCGGGATTTGAAAATAATTCTTTGGCATTTTTGGCGTTGCAGCTACCACCATAAAGAATAGATACGTTGTTGGCGACCTCTTTACCGTATTTACCAGCTACCAAACCACGGATAAAGGCATGAATTTCCTGAGCCTGTGCTGGCGAAGCCGTTTTACCGGTACCAATGGCCCAAACAGGTTCGTATGCCAATACAATTTTACCGAAGGCTTCAGCCGAAAGATGAAATAAAGCTTCTTCAATCTGGCTTTTAACCACATCAAAATGCTTGTTTGATTCGCGTTCGCTCAATACTTCACCTACGCAGAAGATAGGAAGCAAGTCATTGGCCAGTGCTAAATCTGTTTTTTCTTTCAGGATAGCATTGTTCTCGCCATAATAAGCACGGCGTTCTGAGTGACCCAGGATAACATATTTTGCACCGGTTGATTTAACCATGGCGGCTGAAACTTCACCTGTGTAGGCACCAGAGACTTTGTCGGCACAATTTTGAGCGGCTACGGCAATTTTATCAGATTTTACCGTTTTTACCACTTCGGTGATGTGAACAAATGGTGTTCCTAAAATAATTTGGCATTTGGGATCAATGGCTTCAACACGGCTGTTTATATCTTTTGCCAGCTCGACGCCTTCCTGAACAGTTTTGTTCATTTTCCAGTTTCCTGCTACAATGTTTTGTCTCATTTTTGAATTTTTATAGTATTAAATGTATTTGCAACTAGTATGGTGACAAAAAACAGTGCAAATATATGTAACCAAACTGTTTTTTGTGAAGATTGACGGGTTTGATTTTCAATCGCCGTTGCCAGTGGTTGATCCAGAATCTTTTTGGCCGGGATATCCTTAAAGTGCCATTTTCCGACAATGGTACCATCGTATAACAATACCAGTCCCGGATTGGAACGGATGATGGTTTTCAGCGTAACGTCGTCGGCCTGCAAAACATCAAAAATGGTTTTGTTTTTAACCAGGAATTGATCAATCTTGTCAAGGTTAGAGGATGTTACCAGATAGAAGGGAATTTGTTTTTCTTCGGCGCCACGAGCCAGCTCCGACAATGTCATGATATTATCAGCGTTCATGGTTTCTACTTTTGGGCTGATAAGCAGGAACAGCGGGCCTTTGTGGTTTACGATATCAGAAGTGACATCGTTTTGAGCGTCATCCATCAGCGATAGGTCGCGCAGTGGAGGTTGGTAGCCTTCTGTTATAACTTTACTTTCGCGGCTGACAAAAACCCAGGTGGAATCTTCATACGGATAATTGTCAACGGTAAAGGTTTGTTGTTTTCCGTTTTTTTCCAGTACAAAGGTGGTTTCATATTCAGGCATAACGGCCCCTTCGGGAATAATCATTTGCGATGGGACGTTGACGCCGACCTTATAGGGGCGGAAATCCAGAATGGGCAGATGATTGTAACTGTATAGCGCCAGCCATAATACATAGACCAGGGGTAAGGCCGACATTGCACTGTTGTATATTTTGTTTGTATTTGAAGCATAATCCTTTCTGAAAATATACAACCCAATGGTGAAAATGATAACCACTACGTTTTTCCAGAAGGTTTCCCAGTTGGTTAATTTTATGGCGTCGCCAAAGCAACCGCAATCACTAACAGGATTAAAAACGGCCAACACAAGTGTTAAAAGCGTGAAGAATGCCATTAGCCAAAGGGTAATTTTTGCCATTACCCGGGTATGAAGATTCACTAAAAGATAAAAACCAATACCAAATTCGAGTATGGCCTGAATAATGGCGAATGGTATTGCCATTGGTATTAACCAGGTGATGTGAAAGGCGGTGAAATAGTCATCAATTTTAATGGCCCCGCCAACGGGATCTACAGCTTTTACAAAACCGGAAAAAATAAATGTCAGACCAGGAATTATCCGAAAGATAAATTTTAATACTGTGTTCATTTTATTTTTTTAATTAATACATTTTCATTTACCGTTATGTAGTAATAAGTCCTGTTTTATTATGTTGTTTATTCAGAGAAATCGATTTTAATCAGCGCAAAGACAGCATAGTTAATGATGTCCATATAATTGGCCTCAACGCCTTCTGAAACAATTGTCTTTCCTTTGTGGTCTTCAATTTCTTTAATACGGAACAATTTCATTAGTATGAGATCGCTAAGCGAACTGATGCGCATGCTGCGCCATGCCTCGTCGTAATCGTGATTTTTATTTTCCATGAGTGATTTGGACTCATCAATGGCTTTCAGGTAGCGATCGAGGGCCTCGTCGTGTGGCATAACCGGGTTGTCGCTAACGCCCAGATCCAACTGGATAAGTGCCATGGCAGCATAGTTTACAATGCCTATAAATTCGGGGCGGATACCTTCATCCACTTTTGAGATGCCTTTGACTTGCAGGCTGCGGATACGCTGTGCTTTTATAAATATTTGATCGGTAACGGACTCCGGGCGCAGGATACGCCATGCGGTACCATAGTCGGTCATTTTTTTTTCAAATACTTCACGACATACTTTGATCACATGTTCAAATTGCTGGTCGGTGTTATGCGCCATTTTTTTGCACGTATTACAATTAATTGAACGAAATAACTACTGTTTTTACGAAAGCGTAAAAGTATCAAAAAATGATGAAGTTTGGTAGTTTTTGCCGGTCAACCATTATTCGTATTTAAAGAATTGTGAAAACTATTTGTTAAAACAGAGGGCCGGCGGGGAATTAGTCTGGGACTGATGTAACGCAACACTGACTGTTGGTTTGGTATGTTTATTAATTTTTAATGCTGCCAGTTTGGTGCAAATCCTTACTTTTGCAGTTATTTTTGAATAAGCAGGGTGATATGAATCAACCAAAAAAAGAAAAACAGTGGATTCCGGCTTCGGTAACGACGCTTTTTTGGCATATGCTGAAATGGTTATTGATAAGTTTATTAATCGGCTTGTTAGCAGGTTCAGCTTCGGCGTTTTTTCTTTGGTCACTTCATTGGGCGACCGACTGGCGCGAAAGTCATGTGTGGATCATAGCCTTGCTGCCTTTGGGGGGATTGATCATCGGTTTGTCATATTATTATTGGGGTGAAAGTGTGGTGAAAGGTAATAATCAGTTATTGGAAGAGTTTCATTCCCCCAAAAAAGTTATTCCATTGCGGATGGTGCCACTGGTATTGTTTGGCACTGTGGCCACACATTTTTTTGGTGGTTCTGCCGGGCGTGAAGGTACTGCCATACAGATGGGCGGTGCCATTGCCGACCAGTTTACCCGCATTTTTAAATTGCGGCCCCGCGATCGTAAGATATTACTCTCGGCGGGGGTGAGTGCCGGTTTTGCTTCGGTTTTTGGAACCCCACTTGCGGGAGCCGTTTTTGCGCTGGAAGTGTTTGTTGTGGGACGGGTACGTTACGAAGGTATTCTGGCGGCGTTTCTTTCGGCAGTTATTGCCAATCAAACGTGCCGTTTATGGGGTATTCATCATACCTTGTATCATATCCCTGTTGTGCCGGAGGTTAGCCTGCAAAATGTAATTCTAGCTATAATTGCCGGCATTGTTTTCGGCTTTGGGGCACGTTCTTTTTCATATTTTGCCCGTTTTTGGGCTTCCTGGTTTAAAAAATTAATAAGCTGGCCGCCGTTAAGGCCTGTGGTAGGGGGCGTCATTATTGCGTTGGTTGTTTGGCTCATGGGCACGACCCGCTATATTGGTTTGGGCGTTCCGGTGATTGAAGAAGCCTTTTCGCAAGGCGTCCCGTTTTATGATTTTGCCATTAAAATACTGCTGACCACTTTTACGTTAGGTGCCGGATTTAAAGGGGGAGAGGTCACGCCATTGTTTTTCATTGGTGCCACATTGGGCAATCTGCTGGCCTGGTTTATGCCGTTGCCAATGGCAGTATTGGCCGGAATGGGTTTTGTGGCAGTATTTGCAGGCGCTACCAATACCCCATTGGCCTGTATCTTCATGGGACTAGAGTTGTTTGGTATGGAGAGTGGTGTGTTTATTGCCATCGCCGTGGTGCTGGCTTATCTTTTTTCGGGTCACACGGGTATTTATGGCAGTCAGATTATTGGAAACCCCAAACATATAATACTAGGCAGGCAACGGGGAAAAACTCTGGACGAAGTTTAAATGCTCAGGTTAATGTCTCCTGGTAGATATCCCATTCATAGTCTTTTTCCTTGGGTATAATTTGAATGTGATTATTGCCTCTTACCACAGTCGATTTAGAAGGTATTTTGCCGGAAATAACACAGCCCGCTCCTATGGTTACTTCATTACCAATAATGGTCCCGGCAAGTATTACGCAGTTGGCACCAATCCATACATTATTTCCAATGGTGATTCCCTTTTTTAAACTTTGCTTTCTGTGATCGTATTTGTTGTGATTGGTGGTTACTATAATCGTGTTGGCCCCTATACTGACGTTGTCGCCCATTTTTAAACCACCATAGGCATTGATATATAAACCCGGGTTATCACCTGGGTCGCACATAATTCCTTTTTCAATAAATTGCCATCCTTTTATTTTACTACGGAAATCAACCGGCCAGGGCACCGGACGATTAAAACCCATAATTTTTTGCATAAAAAAATATTGCCACAGAACTTTATAATGTCTCATATAGCCCTTTCGGGGTCTTTGATACTTTGGATATATAAATTTTACGAGCCATCTGAACAGCGACTGATCCAGTATTTCAATAATGGTATCTTTCAGTGTCATTTATTGCGTATTTAAAATTTTTCAAATGTAATTGATCGATTTTTTTGAGCATCCCAGCTGGCATACACAGCCCTAAAGATAGGAAAAAAGGAGATGGTCAGTTTTCGGCATTTTATTATGCAATAAAACAGATCTTTCCTACCATTAAAATTGGGGAGTTAAGAAATGGGTGGGTATAAGATTAAATGACTTTTTAAATAATGATTAGCGCATCACTGTATCGGTTTAAATGATTCATTATGTTTGTGTCTTAATATTTAGTTTTTTAAAGCATGGGAATACCTCTTTTACACAGTTGTATAGCCAGACCCCAGGGGTCACGCATCATTACTAAGTGAGAACCATCATCCAGATAATCTTCGGATTCGAGCGTCGCTCCGGCTTCAAGCAATTTGTTTTTATCTGACTCCGGCGATTCTGAAACAAAAGCAAGATGTAAAATTAACGGATTCATTTTTCGGTATGAGGGTATCTCATCTGCGGGATTTTTATAAATTTCGACCATAACTCTACCACTGTCATCTGTCAGAAAAGTTGTAAAAGGAGGCTTCTCCTGTTGTTTTAAAATTTTGAGTTCGAGATGTTTTTTATACCATTGAGCCATTGCAACGGGGGCTTCTACATTAAGAGCAAAATGTTCTATTTTCATATGTTTATAATTTGTTTTTTAAGGTCATATGGAACTCGCCAGAATAATCATACTTCTGTGTGAGAGTTCCCTCTCATGGCTCGTTTCATGTTTATATTTTGTTTGTTTTTGCCAGATGGAACTCCCATGAAAATAATCATCCCCCTGTGTGAAAAATCCTTTATCATGGTCGTTTCATATCTTCATTTTAATTAGTCTCAGCAAGAAAACCCAAACCTCTATCTGTTGTTTGTCTCTAAAGTCAACTACTTCGTTATGCTTGTTATAAAAACAGCCATTTACAAAAGTAAACGCCTTGATTTTTCTGACTTCGCAACCCTTGTATTTAAACTTTATTTTTCAAACACTTAGTTTATGGACAGGCACTATCTATCGTTGTTGATAATAGGTATTGGATAAACTTATCAATCAATTGTGACATTCAAATATAATATGAATTATCTTATCCCGATATTATTTGTTCTGGTATTGCCGTGAAAAATTCAGCAAAGAGACTACGAACTGAAGCGAGTTTCCTAATTTTGATAGACGCATTGTTATTTTAGTGACAGTAACAATACAGAGCTGATAAAAATGCGGATTTATGTGTAGGAGTTACTTTTTTATAAAGGATTATAGTCGATTTTACAACGCATACATCGCTCAATGGTATACGTTTAAAGTAAAAGAATTTATCGAGGCGAAAGCGACGGTTAAATGAAATGGTTAAATCCATTTTTTAAATTTTCAATCGATTTTCCGTTCAATTCATAGCGAAGCCCTTTTTCCCGGTTAATTTGACCAATAGATTTTAGTTCATGACCAAATTGTTGTTGAAATTCCTGTATTATTTTTTCAGCCATTTTATTGTCAATCGTCAGGAGTAAGCAATAGTCTTCTCCACCTGAAGTGGCCAATTCGTAGGTGTTGTGACCATATTTTTGAGAAAATTGTTTCATCTGAGGTGAAACCGGTAAATCAGATAACTCTATAACGGCCCCTTTATCGGATGCATTAAGAATATGTTTGAGGTCGGAAGCTATACCGTCCGATACATCCATCATTGCGTTGACCCCCGCTTGCTGTGCCAGCCACAGGCCTTCGTTAACATGGGGCATTGGATGATTGTGACTTTTAATTAAAGAAGATGTCAGTTTATCGTCAGGATAATTATTTAAGATAGCATGGAGACCAGCCGCCGAATCGCCCAGAGGTCCGCTTACCGCTATAATATCGTTGGTCTGAGCCATGCTTCGTAATCGTGCATGGCCTTTTTTTACCTGTCCAATGACGGTAATATTAAGCGTTAATTTATCAATGGAACGGGTGGTATCGCCACCTAACAGTGGAACGCGAAATATTTGACTCAGTTGGTAATACCCGTTCATCAGCGCGTCGAGATATTCTACTTCAATGTTTTTGGGAATGGCTATCGACAGGAATGAGCCAACCGGACGACCACCCATGGCTGCAATATCGCTTAAATTAACGGCCAACGATTTATGACCTAAATCCTGTGCTGAAATTTTATTGCGTAGAAAATGAATATCTTCAACCAACATGTCGGTTGTAATAATCATTTCTTCGGATTCATTCATGGGCAATATGGCACAATCATCGCCTATTCCTTTAGTGCCCGGCGTTAACAAATTATTGAAATGTGGCGTGAAACGCTCTATAAAGCCAAATTCACCTATCTCTGATAGTTTCATCTCCGTATATCGTTTTATTGTCTTCAGATGGAAATTCGCGTTGTCTTTTTGATGGTTGTTACGCCTTTGGGTAAATCAATTTTTTTGACCGTGCTTAAATCCTTGAGCCTATTAATTCTACCTCTTTTTAGACCGTTTTGTTGATCGCGAAGTTGAGTATTAAGGGTAAAAACATTCTCCATTCGTTTGATTGTGAGTGATGTATTAAAATCAATTTCTTATAAGTTTTATTTAAACATTCTTTTATGCATTTGAAAAACAATGTTTAAATGGTTTTTGTACACGTTTTCGGCTTTAAAGATAGTGGTTTGAAAAGGTTGTGAGGTAACTATGTGTTGTAAAATTGCAGGTCAAACGAAACTGATTAAAGATTGAAATAGCTAAGTTGTGCTTGTTTATAAAGTCAACTACTTCGTTATGATTGCCATAAAACAGTCATTAACGAAAAGCAAACGCCTTAATTTTGATGACTTCGCAAGCCTTGTATTTGAACGTTCTATTTCAATCAGTTAAATTTATGGACAGGCATTAAGTTGTGCTTGCAAGAAAAATTTAAACTCTGCGGTATGTTTGTCCCATAAATGGTTATTTACCATAGTAAACATATTTAAATTTTAAAGTCCCAAAAAGCGAATGTTTCCTGTCGTAAAAGGCCCTGTTAAAGTGCTTAAGCAGGTTGAAAAGACTGCAAAAAACTGTACGGGGGCGTTAATATGGTTGGATGATTATGAGTGGCGCGATGTTTTTATGTTTCGTTTCGGGTTATCCGGATATTAAAACGCAGAATTCTTTTGTCAAATATCTGGGAAGACGATTCAGAGAGTTTTTATCTGACGGCAAAAAACAAGAGGGATGTTATCATCCCTCTTGTAAGTATTGCTTGCCCGAAATATTTGGCGACAAATAAGAACGCTTAAAGGTTCTCTGTCGTTATTCTTCGTTTGGCAATTTTTTCATTTCAAATTTATCACCCGTTTCTTCCACTATTTTACGATAGAAATTTTCGCTGTATCCAGGAAACTGAGCATGTGCCGGTCTGCCATATTCGTTACGCAGAAATACACCATCTTTTTCGGGATGCAAGTTTCCGTCCTGATATTTTACCATTAAAAATGCGCCCAATTTTTTCCATTCCTCAACTGTTGTCCGGGCTTGTGTGTGGCTGTATTCAGTAAGGAATTGCCGTGCGAGTGCCGGATCTTTGTCATACAACGCTTCGGCTGTCTGATCAATTACAGCACCATAAGCCTCAAACTGGTCTTCCAAACGTTTTTGTGTTTTACGAACATCGTTAATCATCAAATCGTAACGGGTATAAGATTGATTAGAAACCCAGGTAAACACCCAAAAAGCACTGTTCCAGGTAAAGTCAATCATACTACCGTTACCCACTTTATAATTGTAGGGCACGCTGTTCATTCCCATGTACATTGGGACGTATACCGTTGTGTTGGCATCGTCGACACCAAACCAAAGAATTCCCCCAATGGCATCGTGATACCCGCTTCTCATTTGAGCTACAAACGAAAATCCCGTTTGTTGGGTGGCGATGGCCCGTTCGTTAAAATATTCTTTGCCATCCACTTCCCAGGTTAGCGGACGCCATCGGTATGGCAAGCTATATGCGCCGGCGCCGGCATCTTTGGTCATATCAAGAGGGGTGCCTTCGAAATGATCGCGCATGATATTCTGTACGTCGCGTACCGAAACTTTTTTATCCGGCTTGATGTACAGTGGCATTCTATCAGTTGATTTGCCTTCTACAAAGTCGGTGTATTTATCCATCTCTTTGTTGACATGTCTAAATGCGCTCCACACACGCGCTTCACAAAAACGAACGGCTTCAAAATCTAATGGTGCGTAGGCATCGGCAAAACTGAAGTCTTTGTTTTTACCATTGAAATAGCCCATTTCCCGTGCAAAGGAAATAACATCTTTAGAATAGATGACATTGTCTTTATCTGATAAATCGAAGGTGGTGATACGCGACTGGTTGGCATGAGCCGATATGTAGCCATCGGGAATACGCACAGCCACCCATACGGCTCCTTTGTCACGGTTGCCTTTGCCAATCATCTCCATTATCCAGACTTCATTGGGATCGGCAATCGAAAACGATTCTCCGGAACTGTAATAACCGTATTTATCCACCAAATCGGTCATTATTTCGATGGCTTCACGAGCTGTTTTTGATCGTTGCAGCGCAATGTACATTAAACTTCCATAGTCAATTAGACCAGTGGTGTCAACCAACTCGGGACGTCCGCCATAGGTGGTTTCTCCAATGGATACCTGGTGTTCGTTCATATTACCAATAACCTGATAGGTTTGTTCTGCCTGGGGTATTTCGCCCAAATATTTTCCGGTATCCCATTCATACACCTTCAGCATTGCGTCTTTGTCCCATGTTTGTGCGGGCCAGTAATACAACTCGCCATACAAATCATGTGAGTCGGCGGCATACGAAATAAAGGTGGATCCATCAACCGAAGCCCCTTTGGTTACTAATATATTGGTGCAGGCACTTGTTTTAGTCATCCCGCTTGTCATCAACATTAACAGGCCCGCAAATACCGCGGCTTTTTTCATCATCATAATTATTAAATTTTTAAGTTTCCCCTGAAATATTTTATTTAGATGGTGCTTGCCCTAAAACTTTGTAGCAGATAAGAAAGCTCCATTTTTGGGCTTTTGTACGTGCCAATTTTTATAGGCCGTATGGAACTTATATGCCTAATATCTAAAGATATTCATATTTTTATCCAGGCCTTTTCGTTCCGAAGCTTAAAAGAGTGATTTTATTTGTGTCGTTGACCATTCTGAAAGCAATAAGAACGAGATAAATAGATTTTTCTTGCCAGCATTATCTAACAATTAATTTGCCATTATTGTTGTCAGTACCTATTGTAGTAATGATTTTTAGTCACCACAAATAATATTTTATGCTTAAAAAAGCCAATCAGCCGGCCAAAAGTATATAAAATGTTACATCCGGAAAAGGAATATCAGGCTGAGATCGCATGCGTGACGCTATCAATGAGGCCCGATCATGTTTTGGGGACTCAGAATTTCCGTCAGTTGCTCTTTTGACAACAAGCCTTCGGCCAGAACCAGCTCATAAACGCCGCGTCCTGTTTTTTGTGCCATTTTTGCTATGCGCGTGCTGTTTTTATAGCCGATGTAAGGATTCAAGGCGGTAACAATTCCGATACTGTTCATAACCATTTTTTCGCAGACTTCACGATTGGCGGTAATGCCATCCACACAGCGAAGTCGCAATGTATCCATGCCGCGTCTCAAAAATTGAATCGATTCCATAATACTATAGGCCAATATCGGCTCCATAACGTTGAGCTGTAGCTGTCCGGCTTCTGCTGCGAACGTTACGGTAATGTCGTTTCCTATAACCTTAAAACAGATTTGATTCATCACTTCAGGAATAACCGGGTTAACTTTCCCCGGCATGATGGATGAACCCGGTTGCATAGGCGGCAGGTTGATTTCATTGAGTCCGGCGCGCGGACCCGATGATAGCAATCTTAAATCATTACATATTTTGGAGATTTTCACCGCCATCCGTTTTAATGCAGATGAATAGATGACATATGCACCGGTATCGGGAGTGGCTTCAACCAGGTCGCTGGCCAGCACGATGGGATAGCCGGTGATTTCGCATAAATAGCTGACACAAGCCTGTGAGTATCCTGGAGCTGCATTTAGCCCTGTACCGATGGCTGTGGCTCCCATGTTAACTTCGTTGAAAAGATTGGCATTTTGTGTCAGACGGTCAATTTCTTCGGCCAGCGTGTTGGCAAAAGCATTAAATTCCTGACCCAGAGTCATGGGGACTGCATCCTGCAGTTGCGTTCGCCCCATTTTTATAACATCTTTAAATTCAGTACCCTTTTGTTTGAATGCTTCAACCAAAAGTTTGAGATGATCGATCAGAATATAATTTAACCGCATCAATGAAAGTTGAATAGAGGTAGGATAGGCATCGTTTGTCGATTGCGACATATTCACATGATCATTGGGTGAACAATGGTCGTAATCGCCGCGTTTGTAACCCATTAGCTCCAATGCACGATTGGCAATGACTTCATTGGCGTTCATGTTGGTGGAAGTGCCGGCTCCGCCCTGTATCATATCGATGGGAAACTGTTCGTCCAACTTTCCTTCCATCACTTCTTTACATGCCGTAACAATAGCGTCAGTCAGTGAGTCGTTTAAAAGCCCCAATTCGTTATTAGCTTTGGCGGCTGCCATCTTAACAGCTCCCAATGCCCAGATAAAGCTCCGGTAGTGTTTTAATTTGGCCGTTGAGATGTTGAAATTTTCAATGGCCCGGCATGTTTGAACGCCGTAATAGGCGTCAGCGGGGACTTCCATCTCGCCCAGCAAATCACTTTCTATCCTTGTCTGCATACCATATTTTTTATTACCAAAATTAGTGTTTACGCAGGGTTTGAGGTATGATTATTATCAGGTAATTTGTGTTTGCCCAAAAACGCCTTTGGCCGATAAAAAGGCTCCTTTTTTGAAACTTGAGCAGCTCGAAAATGTGAGTTTACTCCTGTAAATGACCATTTTGAGAGCAAGCATAATGCATAAGATAGACTTTATAGGCAGACTCTAATTAAAGCCTGTCCATAAACTAAGTGTTTGAAATATAAAGTTCAAATACAAGGCTTGTGAAGTCATAAAAATCAAGGCGTTTACTTTTCGTAAACGACTGTTTTTATGACAAGCATAACGTAGTTGACTTTATAAACAAAAACTAATTAAGGCGCATTGCTATCTTTAAAACCGGTCAACCTGAATAATATGATCGGAATTTATTTTTTTTTCACCATTCCAGCGATAAGCACTAAGTTTTCCTTTGGAGCTGGCTACGCAACTATCTATGCAACACAGATTATCTGATACTACCATTGGTTCTTTGGCCGCACAATAGTGCCCAAATATCATGATTGGATTGTTGTTCTGATACACCTCAAATGGCTTAATTATTTCCGGTGGAATAGTGTATTCCGGTAACACAAACCGATTTCCATAACTGATGGTGCGAAAAGTTTGTCCTTCTGGTTTTTCCCACCATTTTATACGGAAATTGGCACGACGCAAGTTTTGGGCGTCTTTTATTATCATGTCATTGGGAAGATTTATTTCAATGCCTCGCGTGGTTTGCCATACCGCTTCGGCAAATGGCGTTTCGTGCTTAAAGATCTCTTTTAATTGTGATCTTGATATTTTACCTCCAGTTATACTTGAAGATAATATTTTTTGATTTTCAGGGCTCCAATAGGCATGTGCCACTCGTATGCGACCAAAATCAATCATAAAAGGCAAAGTTCGTAGCCACTTTACATAGTCGTACAATTCCTCATCATTGCCAAATTGTTTCCGTATGGTTTCCATCTGATTTTTGTTGCTTGGCGCCAGAATCAGGTACGAACGTCCGTTTTTCTTGGTTGTGAAATGACCGATCATATTTAGTTCATGATTACCTAAAACGGCCATTGCCGATTGATTGTCAACCATTTGCCGGATCAGTTTTAAAACGTCACTGGTTGCGGGTCCGCGACTAACCATATCCCCAACAAAGATGGCCTTTCGAGTGGGGTGCTGCCAAACACCGTTTATTTTTGTATAGTCCATTTTCTCAAGCAATGCCACTAATTCCTTGTGGTATCCGTGAATATCCCCAATGATATCCAGCTTTTCATATCTTGAAATGACTATTTTTTCCCTTCGGCATTTGATAAAACTCTGTATCTTTGAAATCACGTGCTGATTTTTTTATTTTTATATCAATTTTAGGCACTCTAAAATGGTGATTTTTTCCAGAACTTATAATCTTTTAACTTCATTTTTTATCGATTATTTTTGTTTGGTTTGTCATCGAAGCAATATCTTGATTACATCGTGTAGCTGTCTGTAAAGGGAGGCGTTTGCTGCGAAGCTCAAATACAAGTTTTGTGCAGTTGGGAAAATTTGAGTTGACGGTTGTAAATGATCAATTTAGACGCGAGAGTAACGAAAAAAAAAGTATCTTATTATTGACACGACTTATTAATTATAGTATCAACATGGAAATTTAAGTGCTTGATAAAAAATATTCAATTCTGACAAGCACTATTTATAACATAAAATTATGGAAGTACGTTGGGGTTTTATTGGATGCGGTGATGTTACTGAAAAGAAAAGTGGTCCGGCCTTTAATAAGGTCACAGGTTCGAAGGTGGTGGCTGTGATGCGCCGAAATGGCCAATTAGCGAAAGATTATGCGAGTCGCCATGGTGTTAGTACATGGTACGATAGTGCATCTGACTTAATAAACGATACAAATGTTAATGCGGTTTATGTGGCAACGCCACCTTCTACGCATGCGCGTTATGCCATTGAAGCCATGCAAGCCGGAAAACCGGTGTATGTTGAAAAGCCAATGGCGGCTTCGTATGCCGAATGCCAGGAAATGCTGAAAGTATCCCGCGAAACGGGTAGTCCTTTGTTTGTAGCTTACTATCGACGCACTTTACCTGGATTTTTGAAGGTAAAGGAGTTGGTACAAGATGGTCGCATCGGAAAACCTTTGATGGTTAATATTCGTCTTACGCGTCCGGCCCTCGAAGTGGAAGCCAATGTTAATAATCAATCGTGGCGGGTAGACCCGAAAACAGCTGGTGGAGGAATCTTTTACGATCTGGCATCCCATCAACTTGATTTTTTGATGTTTGTGTTTGATGATATTGTTGAGGTAAGCGGCTTAACAGATTGCATGGGTGGGTTATATAGAGCAGAAGACACGGTGGTTGCCAATTTCCGGTTTAAATCGGGGGTTCTGGGCGTTGGGGCCTGGTCGTTCGTTACGGGTGAAGCGGCACAGGAAGATGTTATGGAAATTATTGGTACGGAAGGTAAGATTCAGTTTTCGGGCTTTGGACATTCGCCGGTGCGGTTAATCACTCCTAAAGGAGTTCTTGAATTTCCGTGTCTCAACCCTGAGAATATTCAATATAATTTAATTGAACAAGTAGTTGAGGCTATTAACGGTAAGTGTCAGTGCGTCAGTACAGGTGAAACTGCAGCACAAACGAATTGGGTGATGGAACAAGTGGTTAAGGATTAATTTATATTGTTATAAGCCGATTGTTTTATCTGGCATCGAAACCCTGATATCAGTGGCTTTTTGCGGTATTTCCTGTCAACTTTGATACTCCCAAAGCACAAATGTTATCCGTATTTTTGGGCTTATTTCATTTAATACACCTTTAGCTACATTTTTTTATGAAATATTGATACCATGTTGTACTATATGTTGTTGACAATTCAACGTATCATAAATATTGGGTATAAAAGTGTCCGATTTTTTTGGAGAATTATTTATAAGCTGGATACTTTTAACGAGGCTTTTTGGTTGGCTTTTCTGTCTCAAAAAAGGATGGATGCTCTTACTTTTGCCAAATACCGGGGCGATAAAGTATATACAAAAGACGAAAACACCAGAAAAGGTTTGTTTAATTGGGAACAGGTTATTTTGGATCAATATATTCCTAAAAACGAATTAATTATAATCATTGGGGCTGGCGGCGGTCGGGAAACCTATTCGTTATTGAAATCGGGTTATAGCGTTAAGTCTTTTGAAGCAGTGCCTGAAATGGTGGCCTATGCCAATAATTTTTTCAAAAATGAAGGCTTACCAGTCATCTATAATTTGCAACCGATAAATACAGTCCCAAAAGTTAAAGGTAATGTTTGGTGGCTTGGCTGGGGTCTTTATACGCATTTATATGGGCGCGATAACCGGGTTCAATTTTTAAAGGAAGTTCGTGCTAATCTGTTAAATGATGACGGTATTATTGTTATTTCTTATTGGCGAATTGGGGATAGCAGGAAGCATTTGGATTTGGTGTTTAAATTAAGTAACAGACTTTCTAAGAGAAAAGTCGAAATGGGTGAGTGTTTTAGGTATGGCTATTGGGCAAAATATTTTTCAAAGGAAGAGATTCGCGATGAAGCTGAACGGGCTGGTTTAATGGTCGCATATATAAATCATGATGAATACGGATGTGCCGTTTTGACACCCGGATGACTATTATGTGTGCAAGAGTATGATGACTAGTGTCTATCTATAAAGTCAACTATTTCGTTATGCTTGTCATAAAAACAGTCATTTACTAAAAGTAAACTGTCTCCGTCTTCTTTCTCCTTGTAAAGCATAATCAAAGCAATAGCTTTGCTTCTGCCTTTACTTCGTTCGTCAGTTCCTTGATTTTTATGACTTCGTGAGCCTCGTATTTGAACTTTATATTTCAAATACTTAGTTTATGGACAGACTCTAATTAATATTCAATTTTTTCCGAATATTCATTCTATCTTTTCTTTAATCCTATTTTTTGCTAATTTTGCGCAAAATTTAATGTGACCAAAGATGTTTGAGAATCTATCGGAAAGACTCGATCGCTCTTTTAAAATGCTTAAAGGGCAGGGCAAAATCACTGAAATTAACGTAGCGGAAACGCTTAAAGATATTCGTCGCGCCTTATTGGATGCCGACGTCAATTTTAAAACGGCCAAAACTTTTACCGAAACGGTAAAAGAAACGGCCTTGGGTCAGAATGTGCTGACGGCTGTTAAGCCCGAGCAGATGATGGTCAAAATTGTTCATGACGAGCTGACTCAGTTGATGGGTGGGGAAACCACCGATATCAATTTAAAAGGGGAACCTGCAGTTATCTTAATTGCAGGTTTGCAGGGATCCGGTAAAACAACATTTACCGGTAAACTGGCAAATTATCTGAAAAGCAAGAGATCCAAAAATCCTTTGTTGGTTGCCGGTGACGTTTACCGTCCTGCTGCCATCAACCAGTTGCAGGTGCTGGGTGAGCAAATAGGAGTACCTGTTTATACGCAGGAAGGCAGTACCGATCCGGTAAGAATTGCCAAAGATGCCATTAAAGAAGCCAAACAAAAAGGCTATGATTTGGTAATTATTGATACCGCCGGTCGTTTGGCTGTTGATGAGGCAATGATGAAAGAGATTGCTGCCATTAAATCGGCTGTAAAACCCGACGAAATATTGTTTGTGGTTGATGCCATGACGGGGCAGGATGCCGTGAATACCGCCAAAGAATTTAATGACCGATTGGATTTTGATGGTGTTGTATTAACCAAACTGGATGGTGACACCCGGGGTGGTGCCGCTCTTTCTATCCGAAGCGTGGTTAGCAAGCCAATAAAATTTGTGGGTACCGGCGAAAAAATGGATGCGCTGGATGTGTTTCACCCCAGCCGTATGGCCGACCGTATTTTGGGTATGGGTGATATCGTTTCTTTGGTAGAACGGGCACAAGAGCAGTTCGATGCCGAAGAAGCTCAAAAGCTGCAAAAGAAAATCGCCAAAAATCAATTTAGCTTTAATGATTTTCTGAGTCAAATTCAGCAAATCAAAAAAATGGGTAGCCTAAAGGATTTGGCGGGCATGATTCCTGGTATGGGTAAGGCCATTAAAAACATGGATTTTGATGATGACGCATTCAAAGAGGTGGAAGCCATCATACATTCGATGACGCCCGACGAGCGAGAAAGGCCTGAGATACTTAACGGAAGCCGTCGTAAACGTATTGCTGATGGCAGTGGAACTACCATTCAGGAGGTAAACCGACTTATAAAACAGTTTGAAGATACGCGTAAGGTGATGAAGATGATGAGTCAAGGCAAGAATTTGTCCAAATTAATGGCCAATATGCCAATGGGGCGACGTTAATTTTTTGCCAATCACTTTATTATAACCATAAACCAGTATAATATGCAACTTATTGACGGGAAAAAGACCTCACAGGCCGTAAAACTTGAAATTGCAGAGGCTGTTAAGAAAATGATTGCTTCAGGTAAAAAGAAACCACATCTGGCTGCTGTTTTGGTGGGTAACGATGGCGGCAGTGAAACCTATGTGGCAGCTAAAATTAAAGCCTGCGAAGCAGTGGGGTTTGTCTCGTCTTTGGTTCGTTTTACGGCCGATGTTACTGAAAATGAATTGCTGGCAGCGGTCAATAAGCTGAATAATGATCCTGACGTGGATGGATTCATCGTTCAGCTGCCTTTACCCAAACATATTTCTGAAGAAAAAATTACCGAAGCCATTGACCCTTCCAAGGATGTGGATGGTTTTCATCCACAAAACCTGGGGCGTATGATTACCGGTGGCGATGCTTTTATTTCGGCCACACCCCAAGGTATAATGGAGCTTCTGAAGCGGTATGATATCGAAACAAAAGGCAAGCATGTGGTTATATTAGGACGCAGCAACATCGTGGGACGCCCTATGAGTATTCTCTTGTCACTTAAAGGAAACCCAGGCGACGCCACTGTTACAGTTTGCCATAGCCGGACAAAAAATCTCAAAGAAATTTGTTTGCAGGCTGATATAATCGTAGCTGCCATTGGTATTCCTGAATTTTTGAAGGCCGACATGGTAAAAGAAGGTGCTGTTGTTATTGATGTGGGTACCACCCGTGTTCCATCTACTGAAACAAAGAGTGGCTTCCGCCTGAAAGGGGATGTAGACTTTGCCGAAGTATCGCCCAAATGCAGTTTTATTACACCGGTACCAGGTGGTGTAGGACCTATGACTATTGTGTCGTTGCTGCTGAATACCCTGAAGGCTGCTGCAAAAAGATAATCTGCAGACAGGTACGTTTTGAAGTGCCATTTCATAGCTGGTACTCAATCATGTATATGCTTAAAATCAGCAATTTGAGCTTGAAAAATAACATGTAAGGCTTATGCGAAGTGTACGTTTACTTGTGTAAATGCCCATTTTGAAGGTAAGCATGCCGCAGTCGTAAAAAATCCATACGCAGATTTTTGCTGAATCTCATTAAAATAGCCGAATGATAATCACGATGTCATACTGCCGGCCATCGTTGTAATTAATGGGCGATAAGTTGTATTTGACGGTTTTACCAATAATAGGGTACTTTGGATAAAATCGTTTAGCAATGGAAAGCACTCCTAATATTATCAGGAACTACTTATTTTACCAATTTGTACAATCGCCAGGATCTGCAGGTTGATATACCAATGTAAGTGAGTTGATACCTGCTGACCTTCGGTTTTTGGAAAATGAAGAAAATAAAGCCATTGTCCCAAACAATTCAACAAGGGTTCAATAGTCCACGAGTAGATAATTTTGATTTTGACGAAAATCTGTAAAAACTCAAAGCAGAAGAAAGGAAAACCGCCATTTTATTAATTTCATTGGCTGATTGATTGAAATTTATTAACTTTTCAACCCAATCAAATAGAGTATGTCAAACTTAAAATCAAAAAATTTTTGGCTAAAACTCGATAACGCAGCCAAACTTTATCCGGCCATACAAAATGCTGAATTGACTGCGGTATTTCGAATTACGGCAGTGTTGACCGATCGGGTCAAAATTAAACCTTTAATATCGGCTGTTTCGTTGGCAGAGAGCCGTTTTCCATATTTCAGAGTGACACTTAAAACCGGTGCTTTCTGGTATTATCTGGAATCTTCAGATTTGAAGTTTAAGGTATTACCTGATTTTGATACACCTTGCCGGGCTTTTGCTAAAGATGAGTTATTATTCAGAATTTTGGTAAAAGGCAATCGAATTAGTGTCGAGTTTTCTCACATACTCACAGATGGTTCGGGGGCTTTTTCGTTTCTAAAATATGTATTGAACCACTATTTCAGAATTTGTGGTGTTGAAAATATTGTGACGAAAGAATTTGAGCTAAAGCCTGATAAAGAAGAGTATGAGGATGCTTACAACCGATATTTTAAGCGGGTTAATGTATCGCCGGTAAAACAACCAAAAGCATTTCACCTGCCGTTTAAGAATCCTGTTTCTTTTAATGTGCTCACGGCAACCATTCCTCTGCGGCAGTTAATTGCAACGGCCAAAGGTTTTGAAGTATCTGTAACGGAATATCTGACGGCTGTTTACTTATTTGCTTTGCAAAATCTGTATAATAAAACCCCAGGGTTTAAGCGGCATCGTATACTGCGTATTCAGGTACCAATCAACCTCCGTAATATTTTTCCTTCCAAAACAATGCGCAATTTTTCGCTTTTTGTTATGCCCGGTATTGATTTGCGGCTGGGGGCATACACTTTTGAGGAGATTGTAAAAATGGTGCATTATCAGATGCGGCTCGAAACAGATCAGAAGTTAATTCATAAAACAATGTCGCGTAATGTTGCCGGTGAAAAGAACTTTTTTGTACGGAGTATGCCTTTATTTTTAAAATCGTTTGTCATTTCGTTGTTTTATGCCGCTGGTGCCAATCAGTATAGCGGTGTGATAACCAATTATGGATCGCTAAAATTGCCGACAGCAATGGAGCATCGTATCGAACGGTTTTATTTTATTCCGCCGCCGCCCAATAAGCATATCAAAGTCAGTGCTGGGATGGTTGGATTTAAGGGGAATTTGATAATTAATTTTGGAAGCATTACTGCTTCGAAAGAGTTAGAACGTCTTTTTTTCTCTGTTATGATTCAACAGGGGATATCGGTAAAAATATTAAAATCGTAGGTTATGATATATTGTAAAAAATGTGGTGTTGAATTGGAGCCGGACATGACAAAATGCCCGTTGTGTGGTACTTCAATTAACGAGACACACCCCATGATCGAAAATAGCGAAAATGAAGTTGATCTGAATGCCGGAAAAGAAATGACTCCACCGCAGAAGCGGGTGATTTGGGAAATTGTTTCCATTACCATAATATCGGCTGTCATTGCAACATTTTCCATCGATTTTTTGATGAGTCACCGTATTTCGTGGTCTGAATATCCGGTGGCTGTTAGCTTAATGGTTTTTTCGTATGTTTCGTCGTTTGCATTTTTGAGAACCACTACTGTTATTAAAATAGCCACTGGCTTATTGGGAGCCTCCGGTTTTGTAGTTTTGATAGATCTATTGACCAATGGCCTGCAATGGGCTTTTCCCATTGCAATACCCGTATTATTTACCGGAAACGCCATTGCGGCAGTATTAATGATGATTTTTAAGAAGGTGAAACGAAAAGGTGTAAATCTGGTTGCTTATGCTTTGCTGGCAATTGGTATTTATATGTTGGGACTTGAAGCTATTTTTTCAATTTATAAAACCGGCGTTGTTGCTTTAAAATGGAGCGTAATCGTTTTGGCATGTGTTGTGCCGGTTGCTTTTGTGTTGATATATGTTCATTTCCGTCTGACCAAAAATAAAAGTCTGGAGCGCATTTTTCATCGGTAAAAAATGGGGGACAATACGATGAAAGTATGGTCCCCTTACATTATTATTCAATTTCTTCAACAGTACCACCCAAACTGGTTTTTATTTCCACTTTTTCGGGGTTGCCTGTGTAACCGATTTTGCCACCGGTAGCAGATTTTGCTTCAAGTTTTTGAGTGACCCATAAATAGATTTTAGAGCCCATGTTTGCCTTCGCTGCTGCCTGACCGGTTTCGAGGTTAAGACCGTCAAATCTCCCCGCAGCAGATGCTGTTATGTCCAGAAAATCAGAGGTGCCTGTTAAATGGATGGTGGCAGCTGATGTATTTACAACCACTTTTTTCATTGCGACTTGCAGCTGAATTGATGCGTCGGCTCCGGCCTCCAGCTTAAGCTGATCACCTTCCAGTTCTATTTCTGAATAAACACTGCCACCTGTTCCGGCATTAATTTCCCGAATGGGATTGGTTCCCAGGGTAATAAACACATTTACAGCCATCTCTTTATATATCTTTGGTCGCATCTTAATGGTAACTGTCATGCCTTCTTGTACAAGGATGACATCGTCAGGGGTCGCATTTTTAATTCGTATTTCAGCCTGGGGTGATAAACCTTCTTCCAATGTTACATTAATACCTCTTGATACGATAATTTTGTCGAAATTATTTAATGCACGGGTTTCAATTACTACGGCCGAATCGGCGTCCTGAACGTTCTGCTGACCATAGCAATTAAAATAGGAGATGAGCGTTAGCAGACTAATGAAAGATGCTTTTATCATAAAATTATGTTTTTGTTTAAAATGCGTTTTTTCTTGTTTGTATTAAATATTATTTGTGGGTTTACCATCAAAAATAAAGCCACTATTTGGTTATCCCGTTTTTAAGTCGTTTGTTTATTTAGTGTTGGTTTATAAAGTTAACTTCTGTGTTACGCTTGTCATAAAAACCGTCATTTATGAAAAGTAAACTGACTTCGTCTTCTTACTCCTTGAAAAGCATAATCAAAGCATTTATAAGATTAATCCACAGCAATAGCATTGCTTCTGCCTATACTTCGGTCGTCAGTCCCTTTATTTTTATGACTTCGCAAGCTTCGTATTTGAAGTTTAATTTCAAAAGTATTCGTGATCCGACTTACTCCAGCACAAGAAGAAATGCCGCTTTTGTAAGTAATTTTCAGAAAATTAACTTTATTGCCTTGAGGTGGGAAACAAGCACAACGTAACTTAAAAGCCCTGGCATCCTCCTGAAATTTGGCTGCTAATCAAATTTTTTAATTTTAAACAGATGCCGATGATTTAAAGCTTGTTACGTGTATCTTTTTCGTGAGCACAGAATCCAGATTTCATAAGCATAGTTTTTTTCGTAGGCATAAGAATGAATCCATCATTATCCGGTAAACTATATTTTCTTATCCCGTACTTATCTTATTGGCTGAAGCTAAAATTTTGAACTGGCATCTTTAATGCTTTTGGCAAATATATCCCAGGCTTCATCAACGCCTTTTTTTAATACAAGCCAAGCTTCCCCGCCTGTTTTTTGAAGTTCTTTTAAACGGGTTTTTCCTTTCTCCATCTCTTCTTCCAGTCTATCAATTTCTTTTTGATACTCGATTTTTTTATCGGCAGTGGCCTCTTTGAGTCTGGCTTTCATACCAGCCATTTCTGCTTCCCAGCCTTCAATACGGGCTTGCAATTTTTGTTTGTAGTTTTCAAAAGTCTCCATGTTTTCAGATTTTAAAGATTGTGGACAGGCTCGAACATGACCAATTGTTTTTCGATAGTCTTAAGTTACAAATATACTATCATTTTAATTAGCCAAGAAGTGCCATAATTTCATCTTTCGACAGATCGTTCAGGGGATTATTGGTGTGGACAAACGTGTCGGCCAAGCGGGATTTGTTTTGTTGCAGACGGGCTATCTTTTCTTCTATAGTGCCGGTGGATATAAAGCGGTACACAAACACATTTTTATCCTGACCAATACGGTGGGCACGGTTGATGGCCTGTGCCTCAGCAGCCGGGTTCCACCAGGGATTCAGCATAAACACATAATCGGCTTTGGTTAAATTTAGTCCTACACCGCCTGCTTTTAGTGAAATTAAAAATATGGCCGCATTTTGGTTAAATTCTTCTATCACTTTTTGTCGCTCGCGTGTGGCGCCGGTGAGTTTGGCATACGGAAGTTTTTTTTGAATAAGTTCTTTCTCTATCAAATCCAGATCTTTCACAAATGATGAGAAAATTAATACACTGTGATTTTCGGCCACGATGCTTTGCAAGGCGTCAAGCATCTGTTCGAATTTGCCCGACGAACCCGTGTAATTGGGATCGACCATGGCCGGATGATTGGCTATTTGTCGCAGTGTTGACAAGGCCTGAAGCGCAATAATGGAACTTTGCTTCGGACTTTTGGATTCAAATATGTGCGCCAAGCTGTTACGTACCCCTGATTTTTCTTTTTCGTAAAATTGATTTTGTTCATCGGTCATATCGCAATGTATCACCTGTTCCATTATTGGCGGTAAGTCTTTGGCAACGTGTTCTTTGGTGCGCCGCAGAATAAATGGTTGAATGAGCTTCTGAAGTTTTTCTTCCTTGGTCTCATCTTGTTGTCGGGTGATTGGCTGGATAAAATAGCGTTTAAAAAATGCCAGTGTACCAAGCAATCCTTTGTTGACAAAATTTAGTTGTGCCCATAAATCGGTCAGCGAATTTTCAATGGGTGTTCCTGTTAGTACCAAACGATGACTGGATTCCAACGAATTTACGGCTGTATAGATTTTTGAGCCCGGATTTTTTATATACTGACTTTCATCTAAAATAACGTGGTGAAAATGATAATTTTTCAGGTATTCAATATCATTGCGTAAAACGCCGTAGGAAGTTAGCACTACATGATAATGACGTAATATTTTGCCAATATCTTTGGTTTTAAGACGATTACTTCCGGTGTAGAGGTATGTTTTAATGGAAGGCGCAAATTTTTGAATTTCATTTTGCCAGTTGTGTATGAGTGATGTTGGCATGACTATAATGGATGCCGGCTGATTCGTTTTGTTAAATTTAGCTGGCGAAGGCGCTTCAAATAATGATAGTTGCTCAACCGGTGCCGGCTCGCTGTCGCGCGCCGTTTCCGATTTGGCATAAATGTTTAGAAGCAACGTGATGGTTTGTAGTGTTTTACCCAAACCCATATCGTCGGCCAGGATACCTCCAAGATGGTTTTTCAGCAAAAAATTCATCCAGGCATATCCTTCCTTTTGATACGGCCGCAAAGTGGCATTTAGGCCTTCGGGTAACGTGGTCTCCGGAAAATGAATGCCGGTTTCTTTGTTTTTAATGTTTGAAACGCCGTATTTAACTTGCTCAATGATCTGAAAATGGGAGCGGGGTAGTCTTAGTGCATTCTGCTCTGCTTTGGCGTAGTTAAATAATTCGCTGAACCGTGTGAACCATTCGGGCGGTAACATAAAAATTTGTCCGTTTGGCAGAATAAATTCCGGGTCGTTATCAAGCAAGTTACGTCGAAACTTCACAAATGGAATGGTAAAATCACCTATTTGAACTCTTGCCCGTATTTCAAACCAGTCGTTGGTTTCGGAGGTATCAATTTCCAGAGAATGCCGGCCCACATACAATTTTTCATTTTGATTATTGGCCTCAAATGAATAATCAATACTATTTAGCTTTGACTCATGTTGACTCAGCCATTGCACAATGGTAGAGGTTACCATTGCTTCATCGGTCATATCGTGGGCTTCTTTTGGTCTGAAAAGAGCTTCACCTATTTGTTCCAATCCCCAGGTCTGAAGTTGTGCCATTACTTTTTTTTCATCGTCGTAACGACGTTTTATTTTCTTGAAATGAAACAGAGAAGCCGACTCTTCCAGTTTGACAAATACCGAAGCCCCTCTGTCAGCCAGAAAGCTGGCCTCTTCGTACTTAAAATGAAGAGCCAAAGCAGGCATATGATTAAGGTCGTAACTCATAATCAATTGTACTTTCGGGGTTTGTTCACTGTTGTTGATGGTAAAGCCTTTGGCCGTTATGTTATAATTCCTGATACAGTTTGAAACAAAGGTTTTCATATAGGTTCTCACCTGCTGCCGGGGAACTATAATGGTTGTCTTAGTAAGGAACGGATTGAGCTTCTTTTGGTCAATATTTTCAAAATAATAGAGTGTGTGCCGAATTTTTAAAACAGCGGGACTGGTGCAGATAAATTCGATTGGTTGTCCGGTTGGTGAGAATAGTTTGTCATCACCACCAGTATTTGATTTTTGTCGTATTTTAAAACTATAATGAAGATTTTCCTCTTTTATTTCAAAATTAAAATCCGGTTGTGCCGGCTCAGAGGGTATCGTAAGTCGGTCGGATTCATACAAATTGCTGAAGGTATCGTCTTTGTAATAACATGGAACGGAGGTGCCGGCAATAGCACGAATAAGATCATAAACGATTTTTTCAATAAATGGTTTTATCGTCGATTCGAAGCGTGGTAGTGTCGGTAATACATCAAAAAACTCTTTTAATGTTGCGATTTGTTTCCCGCCAAATTTTTTAAATAAGGCGTGTTCACTGATGCGCGATAGAATTATGACAATTTCTTTTTCGGCATCGTTATACCTGTCCTCATTTTTGCTGATATGCGTTGGCGTGACGTGTTCAATCAATGAAATAGGGTTGTTTTCACTGTAACTGGCGTGGTAGGGAATGGCGGTTAATCCTATGTTTCTTTTTTTTGTGAAAACGACAATAAATTGTTCCATTGATGGTATTATTTGGTGGTTCAAACCAACAAATATAGTGAAAGTCGATATTCTTGAAGCCAATTTGTAACCGAAAACAATGGGTTTCTAATCACTTTATTAAAGTTACATCTATGTGAGTAATTCTTAATGTCTGTAAAGTAGGTAGTTTATAGCCTCGTGGCTATTTCTGAATAATAAGCAGATATATAATGTCAGCGAGAAACTCTGTTTTTTTCGTTACGCTTGTTTTTAAAATAGTGATTTACAGGATTAAACTCTCATTTTTTAAGCTTCTAAACCCTTAAAAATGAAGCTTTTTAATTGACACAATATTTTTTGTCAAAACCTATATCTCATTGTATCAATAGATTAAGAATCAACAGAATTGTCTGGAGAGTGGTTTGTAACCATTGTGCTCCGATTTATTTGGTGTTATTGGGGCGAACAAATGCTCGGTTTTTTAGTTTTATTGGAAGTCGCACGAATCAATAATTTTAACGAACCGATTGGTATGAATCATTTAATAATAACCGCTCATCCCTCAGAAAATAGTTTTAGTAATTATTTGTCCAAAAGCATTTATGAATTTTATAACAATAAAGCGTGGACGGTAACAGTGAGGGATCTTTATAAAATCAATTTTAACCCCATATTGTCTCCCAATGATTTAAAGATGTTGAAATTAAGACAAACACCTTTAGATATTCAGCGTGAACAAAAATATCTGGCCGAAGCTGATTTGATTACTGTTATATACCCGCTTTGGTGGGCCAGCTTTCCGGCGATACTAAAAGGTTATATCGACCGTGTTTTAGCCAATGGTTTTGCCTTCCGGTATACGCAAAACGGACCGGAGCCCCTATTAAAGGATAAGCAGGTAATATTGCACACCACCATGGGTAATACAGTGGAAGAGTACGAAGCAAAAGGCCTTATTGAGGCCTTTCGAAGCAGTCAGGGTGACGAAGTTTTTGGTTACTGCGGAATGGCGGTGATTGATCATTTGTTTTATCCACAAATTACGGTAGCCGATGAAAGTCGACGCAATCATTTCATCGAAATGGCTTTAGATGCTTATCAGCCCGTTCAGGCCAGCCGTCTTTTTTAGTCTTGTCTTTTTTTATCACGACTCAGATTTTGTACTTTTGGACAAATTTAGGGGTTATTGATGACTGTTTCAGACTTATATCATACCATTGAATCGGCTTCTGAAGGCATTTACAAAGAAAAGGGTAGTAAGTTTTTGGCTTATGCTTACCCGGTAATGACCGAAGATGAAATAAAGACGCACATTGATGGGTTAAAGCAATTGTACTATGATGCACGGCATCATTGCTACGCCTGGCAATTGGGCCTCGATGGGATGAACTACAGGGCTTACGATGACGGTGAACCGTCGGGCACAGCTGGCAAGCCTATTCATGGACAAATTTTATCGCATGAGCTTACCAATATTCTGATTGTGGTAGTGCGTTATTTTGGTGGCACAAAACTGGGTACCAGTGGTTTGATAAGAGCATACAAAGAAGCTTCGGCCGATGCATTGGACAATGCAGCCATCGTTGCTAAAACAGTGGATTCTGTCTTCGATCTGTTTTTTGATTATGGGGCCATGAATGATGTTATGCGTGTGGTGAAAGACGAAAATCCCAATGTTCTTCAACAAAATTTTAATCTGAGTTGTTCTCTTCGTCTTTCCATTCGTCAGTCAAATGCCCCGGCACTTATTCAGAGGCTTGGTAAAATAGAGTCGGTACGTATCGAACCGTTATGACAATAGGTTGCCACTAAAAGTGCATGACTGGTGATAGCCCATTTTATGAGCATAACGCAGAAGTTGGATTTTCTAGACAGACTCTAACTAATAGTTGTTTAGAACTGAGGCGCCTCCCAATTGATGGAATACTTTAAATGTGGTTTTTCCCGCCTTTATATCAACGGTCACCTTCTCTGTTGTCTTGGTGTTTTGTCCGTACTGGTTCAACTGAAGTTGATGGATGCCTTCTGATAATGGTATTTTGGTGTATGATATTGCATAGGGTAACGATTGCCAGTTGCGCGTGTCAGCTTTCTCGGTCATGGCATTTACAATGCTGATAATGGTTCCCAGATTTTCATTCTGATTGCGACCTGCCTGTTCCATCATTTGTTTGGTTGCCAGTCTTAACAAGCTGTTTCCCAATTCGCGCAACAGTCTGTCCTGTAGCGACTGATAGGCTATTTTGTTGATATCTTGTGCCAGTTCCAAAGGATATTTTTTTGATTCCGACGCCAGTTCGGCGGTAACAAATTTTGGCGGGCGCTCAATATATTTGGGGAAGGCCATACGTACAATCGATAAATTTTTAAAGGCCGATTGTTGTTCCCTGCTTTGATTTCCAATAAATACAGGGAAGGTCATACCTAACTCATCGCTTCCAAATATCATATTGCCATTATTAACACCCATATTTGTCAAATTCAGACTCCATTCTGATTTAACCGGGCCAAAGCCGGTCATCCATATATACACCAATTTGCCATCATTTTGATTTTCGGTAGGGCAAGTCATTCCAAATTTATCTTCATAGTACTGAACTTCTTTGGGAAAACCTGATTTTTTAGCCGAGAGCAACAGGTCTTTTTTAAGTTGGAGTGGAGGGGTTACTCCAAATAGGGTGGTGTATTCGTCGTCATAAACTTCAAACGCATTTCTATAAGCAATAAATGCATTGTTATAATCGCCCATTGCATCATAAATTAAGCCCATCAGGTTATGAGCGAAGGCATCGTTGGCGTATTTATTTTTATGTTTTTTATACCGGTCGTTTAGTTGTTGTAATCGTATGTTCACCCGCCGGCACTCAACCAGTGCACCTTCGTAGTCGGCAAGGGCTATATAATTCAGCGCTTTATAATAATTAACCATTATGGCCTCAAAATCTTCCGGCTGATAAGGTTTTACCATCGGGTTGGAAATAAGAGCCAATGCTTCACTACCCATATTTTTGCTGAAATCCTCAATGTAGTAGTCAGCTTTATTAAAATACTGGTTACTTTCGTCATGCAATCCCAACATAAAATCTACTACACCGCGATTCATAAAATAAAGAACGCGATTTTGGTTCGTGGCCCACTTTTTTTCTTTTTCCAGTTGTTTATTGGCTGCCTCAAAATTTCCTTGCTGTATATTATTCTGAATAACAGCAGTAGTTTGATAAAAAGTGGCACAGCCCCAGACCAATAATGATAGTATGGCCATAGAGGGCAACGCATATTTCATGCGCGAGAATAGTTTATTATGCGAATGTGACATAAGAGAAGGTCCGGAATTTCTTTGCTGATAGAACAGTACAAAACAGCCGTAAGCTGAAGCATGGCCTCAACTTACGGTTTTTATTAACAGCAAATATTTAGTTGCGAATATATTTGCGGATTTTTTTGTCTCCAATCCAAACTACTTCGCTGGTCTCGAGATCTGTTAGTTCCAGATTAACCTGATAGTAGTTGACTTTTTCTTTTTTGTAGGAGTCTACAATAGAGTTGATGTCTCCGTTTAGCATATAATCGGCACCCAGTTCCTGTCCCCATTTTTTGGCTGTTTCTTTGGACGCAAATTCCTGTTGGGCAGCTCTTTCACGACGCAGCTCTTCGCGCTTATCGCCGGCTTGAACCAAACGGACTCGTCCGCTGTTGATGAAGGCCCGTTCTACATCTTTAATGAAGGTTTCGGCATCGATATGTTCGTGCGATTTATTGTAAACCAGACCTACAATAACCACCGGCTTTTTACCGGTATCGCCTGAATGATTAGAAATCCAGGTACCTCCCAGAATCTGGTCTACCATGGCTTCGGCCGTCATGCGGGAGTCTGAATCATTCCAACGTCCGCTTAAATCAATATTTTCTTCTGTTCCCACTCTTTCCACTTTATGTGAAAAACAGCCTTGAAGCATAAGTCCCAGGAACAATACGGTGACTAAAGAATAAATTTTCATAGTTGATAGTGTTGAATTAGTGTTTTTATTATGATATCAATATTTATGCCATCTGATTTTCTGCGACCTGCAAATTACCCAAATAGTGCTCAATTTCTTTAAGTAATTGAGCGGTCGATGTTATATCTGTATTGATCATAAAGTCAAGGTCTTCATGATAATAACCTTCAGCACCTGCTTTAAATTTTGCTTTTGATAAGCGAAGCACCCATTTTAATGGAAAATAGTCTTTTACCGCAAAAAAGAGAAGGATGTCAAATTTTTGATTGATAAAATGATCTACCTCTTTAGTTGTTGGCCGGTATAACCAGTCGCATTCCTTGATGCTGAAAAAAGTATAGGTTTTATCGCTGATATAATCATTTTGATCTTTTATGTCGGGGATAAATCCCAATATACTATATTTTGCACCTCTATCGGCCAAAGGTCGTAAAAAATCGCTAATAATTTTACGGTCCTCTTTTTGGCCTGCATCAAAGATAACGCCAACTGATTTGGCCTGTTTTAGGTTTATAGCCTTTAATTCCCGGCTGATACCCCGCGATTGCTTTTTTAGGAGGTATTCACCCAGACGAAGTTTCGTTTTTTTTAAGAAGCTCACAATATTACGATTCAATTAGTTGCATAAATTCATTTTCGCTGATGATCTTTATCCCCAGTTTTTGGGCTTGTGCCAGTTTAGCCGGCCCCATATTTTCACCGGCCAAAACAAGGTCGGTTTTGGATGATATGGCTGAAACATTTTTGCCACCATGAGCCTCTATCATAGATTTGAACTCATCACGTGGCCGACTGAAAACGCCACTAATAACAATTGACATTCCTTTTAGATTATCGGAAGCCGCTTCCTGTTTGTTGTTAATGGCCTCCATCTGCAAGCCAAACGATTGCAGGTCTTCTATCAGACGTCGATTTTCGCTGTCGGCAAACCAGGCTATAATGCTGCCTGCAATTTTATCGCCTATCTCGTCAATGGCTATCAGCTCATCGTAGGTGGCATTCATTATTTGATTTATTGAAGGCATAGCCTGTGTCAATGTTTTGGCCACTGTTTCGCCAACAAAACGGATGCCCAGTGCAAATAAGACTCTGGCAAAAGGAACCTTACGCGATTCGTTGATGCCGGTCACAATATTAGCGGCCGATTTACTTCCCAATCGTTCCAGACCCGACAGATGTGATGGTTTTAAGCGGTATAAATCAGACACTGTGTGCACCAACCCTTGTTGATAAAGTAATGCAACGGTCTCGCTGCCCAAACCATCAATATTCATTGCTTTTCGACTGATGAAATGTTCAATTTTACCCTTTATTTGTGGCGGACAAGCAACGGCATTGGGACAATAGTGAGCCGCTTCGCCTTCGATACGTATTAAAGGGGTGCCACATTCGGGACAGTTGGTTATAAAAGCGACTTTGGGTGAGCCTGGCTGACGCAACCCTGCGTCGACGCCGGTAATTTTTGGAATAATTTCGCCACCTTTTTCTACCGAGACCACGTCGTTAAGATGTAAATCAAGAGCCGCAATAATATCGGCATTGTGCAACGAGGCTCGTTTCACTGTTGTTCCGGCTAATTGCACTGGATTCAGGTTAGCCACCGGTGTGATGGCACCTGTGCGCCCAACCTGAAAATCAACAGAAAGGAGTTGTGTAAAAACCGATTCTGCTTTAAATTTATAGGCGATGGCCCAACGCGGAGATTTGGCTGTGAATCCCAATTCATCGCGTAACTGCAGATCGTCCACTTTTATCACTACGCCATCAATGTCATAAGGAAGGTCTTTGCGGGCATTATCCCAATAGCGTATGAAGTTAAAGACTTCATCGAAGGAGCGGCACAGTTGCATGTGCGGAGAGATGCGTAATCCCCACGATTGAACCGTTTTCAGCGTTTCATAATGACTGTTGGCAGGCGGGGTATCGGTTATCAGGTGGTAAAGAAAACATTCCAGTGGTCGTTTAGCCACTTGTGAACTGTTTTGAAGTTTCAGTGAGCCGGCCGCCGCATTACGAGGATTGGCAAAAGCTAACTCTCCGGCGGCTTCGCGTTCCGCATTAATCTGGTCGAAACCGACATGTGGCATGAATATTTCGCCACGAATTTCAAATAATTCGGGATAATTGCCATGTAATTTTAAGGGAATGCTTTTTATGGTACGCACATTGGCTGTTACATCGTCGCCCATGACGCCATCGCCACGGGTAACGCCCAATACCAGCATGCCTTTTTCATACGTCAGTGAAATGGCCGTTCCATCGTATTTTAACTCACAGACAAAAGTAACAGGATGCCCAATATTTTTTTCAACGCGATTCACAAAATCGCGTAATTCTTCTTCTGAGTAAGTGTTTCCCAGCGAAAGCATCGGATATTTATGTGGCACCGACCGAAAATCGGAACTCAGGTCACTGCCGACTCTAACCGATGGGCTATTGGCATCAGTCAGCTCCGGATGTTTATGCTCCAAATCAATAAGTTCGGCCATTTTTTTATCGTACTCATAGTCCGAAATTAAGGGTTCATTGAGTATGTAGTAACGGTAGTTATGATGATGAAGCTCTTCGCGTAACTGCTTTAATCGAAGGACACTGTCGTTTTGTTCCATAAATCTATTTTTCCCTGTTGACCTAGCAAAAATACAATTTTATAGGACAAAAACATTTCGTAGCCATTTATTTTACCTCTTCACGATCCTGTTTCGAATTCCCCCGGATAAAATCCACAAGCCATTGTTTTATACCAGCTTTAACTGGCTTTACCCACTCCGAGAAAAGTGTTCCTAGCAGACGTATAGGACTCAGCGTTGACTGAAGCTCCAATACCGACATTTCAAGTTTACGACGCGCCAAACGGGTTTCATATAATAAACGAAACTGCTCATTTTTAAGGTCGTTGAAGGAATTTATATGGTCGTATGCATTCTTAGGCCTCTTCATTGGTATCGAATTTTGGAAAAAATAAATTGATAAAGGAACGGATAACTGGCCGATGTACAATAATGCCACGCATTAGGAAAAAAATAACAGACAGTAAAAGGTAGATACCGGCAACAATGATGAATCCCCAACCGGTTGAGTGAAGCATCGCGCCCAAAAAAAAGGCCAAAGCCAACGAAAGAAACAATAGCACGAAAAAAAACAGGTATAAAATACCCATCTTAACGGCAAATCCTGCTGTAAAACGCGATAACTCATTTACAATATGAAGTTTTAACAGGTCGATTCGCTTATCTACATAGTTCTCAAATTCTGATTTTACTTCGTCGAAGTTTTCTTTTAATTCATCCTGAATCATGATTGGTAGAGTTTTAAATGGCTTGATTTCAGTTTCTATTTTTATTGGACTAAAAAAGTACTGCCCCCGAATTGAATTTACGGAGGCAGTATCGACTGATAATCAATAATGTTATTTGGTTTTCTCAGATACTTTTTTGTACTGTTGCATCAATTCCTCAAGACGAGCTTCTACTTCTTGAATACGCTTTTTTATATCATCCTTTAACTCGCCACCTTTTTCTTTCAGCTTGTCACGCAAACGAGAAAGCTCTTTTTCCATTTCAGCCATTTTCTTTTTAATTTCGGCTCTTGTAATATCCCCTTTTTCGGGGGCATATAATAAAGCCAGAGCTGCGCCAACAGCAGCTCCGGTCAATAATCCGGTCAAAAATGCGCCTGTCGATTTCATAATTGATCTATTTAGGGTTTAACAATAATTTTAATAATCTATTCATACGAGATGAATATTTTAAATTTAATCAAAAGATTTGATGAAGTCAATTTATCAATCAGATTATCTAAAAATATTTCTTCTATAAAAATAAGTTTAATTCAGTCCTGAAAAACGAGTGATATGCGAATTTTTAATGATACGTGATAATGTGATAATATCGTTTGATATGGATCAAAAAAGAATTTAAGATCAATAAAATTTGAATCATTGCTATTAGTATACAACGTTTGCAAAAAAAATGTTGGTTGAGTTTAACGTAATATGTTGATAGTTAATTATTTTGTATATTAAATTCGAAATTGAAAAACAGTAAGTCGTGGTTGACTTTAAAGTCCGGAGCCCCAGTTTGAAAGTTCAAATTATAGACTTGCAAAGCGCCCAAAATTTGAGTTTGCCGAAGCAAAAGCTGATCTTTCGGACAAGTTATAGCGCAGAAGTTTGGTTTTTCTTGCAAGCACTAAATGCCGGATTTTAAATCGAATGGATTGCGGTATTCGTGTTTTAGTTCAATTAAGAGACTAATTGCCAAACTACCTATCTGATATTATTCCGAATGTTTTTATCTTTACAGTTGTAAAAGTGTCTTAATATGGAAGATTCCACTTCAATTATATCGCCCGATGAACGTACTGAAATTATTAATTCGTACAGGAAACTATTACGCGTTACAACAGGAATTCTCGATACGTCTGATATTCGTCAGGTTCGTCAGTCTATTGACAGCATTCTGAAAAAAAACGGATTTAGCAGGCGGTTGTCTGGCCGATTATCTATTCTTCATTCGTTGGCGGTCAGTCGTATTGTATTTGAAGAAATGGGGTTGGGCCGTACGTCGCTTATCAGCGCCCTGTTATACGATACGGTTTGTCGGTCGGGGATGTCTGTTGAGGAGATTAAAAAGCAATTTGGCGGCAATGTGGCAGGTATTATGGACGGATTAATCAAAGTTTCTGAATTGTATCAGCGGAACACGTCCATACAAAGTGAAAATTTCAGAAAACTGCTGTTCACTTTTGCACAGGATGTGAGAGTGATTCTTATAATAATTGCCGACCGTTTGCAAACCATGCGTACGTTACAACTCTATAGTGAAGAACAACAGTTGTCTATCTCATCAGAAGTGTCTTATCTGTATGCGCCAATGGCCCACCGCCTGGGGTTGTATTCCATTAAATCGGAGATGGAAGATCTGGTAATGAAATTTACCAATCGCGACATGTATAAGTTTATTGCCAGGAAACTAAATGAAACCAAACGTGCCCGCGATAAATACATCAAAGAGTTTATTGAACCGATCGAGTTGGAGCTGAAAAATCACAACCTGAAATTCGATATTAAAGGACGCACCAAAACCATTCACTCCATCTTTAACAAGATGAAAAAACAAAAGGTGGAGTTTGAGCAGGTATATGATTTATTTGCCATTAGAGTGATTCTTGACAGCGATTTAAAAAATGAAAAAGCAGATTGCTGGAAGGTTTATTCAATAGTGGCCGACAAGTATCAACCCAATCCAAGCAGGATGCGGGATTGGCTTTCTATTCCCAAAAGTAATGGCTATGAATCGTTGCACACAACGGTACTGGGGCCCGAAAATAAGTGGGTTGAGGTACAAATTCGTACCCATCGGATGGATGAAGTGGCAGAAAAAGGGTTGGCAGCACACTGGAAATACAAAGGTATTAAAGGTGATCAGGGCCTGGATAACTGGCTGGCTAATGTTCGCGAGATTCTTGAAAATCCGGAACTTAATGCCGTTGATTTTATAGATGACTTTAAACTAAATTTATACGACGAAGAAGTTTTTGTATTTACGCCCAAAGGGGATTTGATACGATTACCAAAAGGAGCAACAGTTCTTGATTTTGCATTTGACATTCATTCGCAAGTGGGGAAAAAATGTGTGGGGGCAAAGGTCAATTTGAAGAATGTTTCCATACGTCATGTCCTGCAAAATGGCGATCAGGTGGAAGTTATAACGGCTTCCAATCAGGAGCCAAAACAAGACTGGCTAAATATTGTGGTGACATCAAAAGCTAAATCCAAATTAAAACAAGCCCTGCGTGAAATTCAGTACAAAGAAGCCGAATTTGGTCGTGAAACACTTGTTCGTCGCCTAAAGAATTGGAAATTAGAGCTTACTGACCAGTTAACAGGACAATTAGTTAAGCACTATAAATACAAAAGTGTTCACGACTTTTTTCGTGATATTGCCATCGAAAAACTGGACGTGATGGCCATTAAAGACTTTGTTCAACATCAGGCTCGTAAGGAGCAGGAGATAAATGAGGTGTCTGCAGGTGTGAGAAGTGCAGAGAATTTTGTGGCCCCGCAGCCGGATGAGGAAGATCAACTGAGCGATGATGTGCTGCTGATTGACCGGAATTTGACCAATGTGGATTACTCTTTGGCGAAATGCTGTAATCCTATTTTTGGGGATGATGTGTTTGGATTTGTATCAGTTTCTGGAGGGATTCGTATTCATCGCGTTAATTGTCCCAATGCCCCTGACATGCACAATAAATTTAGCTACCGCATTGTGAAGGCCAAATGGACCGGAGAAGCCGGAGGCAATTATCTGACAGCCATAAAGGTGGTTGGTGAGGATGATATTGGTATTGTAAGTAATATTTCGCAAGTCATATCCAAGGAATTTCACCTTAAAATAAGATCGATTAATGTTAACAGCACCGAAGGTCTCTTTGAAGGGACTATTTCAGTGTTTGTTAATAATAATCAGATACTGAACACTTTGATAAAAAAAGTAAAAAGTGTTAGAGGTGTATTATCTGTTTCCCGAATTGACGCTATTATATAATAAATACAAGATTTATTTTTTCGCTTTTTCAATTAAGTGACTGCTGATTTTCAATTGTCGTTCTTTCGCATTTTCTTCATTTACGGTGTAAGTCATTTTTTCATTTTGAACCAGAATGTTAATAACGGCATCACTTGGCGTAAAATCATTGGACTCGGTGATAATTAGGACTGATACGCCAGCCAAAATTTTGGCGGCTTTTCGCAATTGAGACAGACGGCTGTTGGGTACAAATAAAATATGACAGGCTGTTAAATCATCTGTTGACTTAAATTCAACAACTTCAATGGGTTTTCCTGCCAATTTGTAATCTTTTGCAGCAGCTTTTAATTCATTGGTGAGTGGGTGGTTTTCACTTAAAATACCAATCTTAAAACTTAATTGATTTTCGAGACCTGGCCATTCTATGTACCTGATAAAGTTCAGGATGAATATTTTATGATATTTCTCCAATTGGGCATTAACAGGTAAATTTCCTAAAAATAGTGTTGCTATAATAAGGGTCAATACTTTTTTCATATTTAAAACTTTAAAATAAATGACGTTCTTAATGTTACTCATTTTCTGCTAAACAGAACTCTTTTCAAATTAAAAATGACACTCTTTTATTTTTTTGTCAAATTAGTAATATGAAATTTCACCACAAATACCAAGCCTAAATTGAAAGTATAAAATTTCTTGATATTTTCAAATGATTAATGTAATTTAATCGTGGTAAGGGTATAAAGATAATTGTCTTGTTCATATATTTGATATAAATATCTATTTTTAATACGACTACGATAATTAAAATTTTTTATAGCGATGAAACGAGCCATGGGAATTATTTCACACACAGAAGTATGATTATCCCGGCGAGTTCCATATGGCAACTGAAAAACAAATTATAATCATATGAAAGATAAAATTATAACTCTAACAACCAATACTTTTCAGCATGTGAGCATTCTTCAAAGTTTACTTGAAGCTGAGGGTATTGAATGTGTTCTTCAAAATACTAATGTAATTGAAGGCGCAGTTAATGCCAGTGTCAAAATTCGTATCAAAGAATCTGATTTGGAACGGGCAATGAAATTGATGGAATCGATTGAAGAGCCCGGAATTGAAAAAATGGTCGCTCAAAAAACAGGGAAAACGGGTAAATCCCGTATTTTACTTCCTGTTGATTTTAGTGATTATTCTGAGAAAGCCGCTAATATTGCGCTGGACTGGGCAATGCGACTTGATGCCGAAATCATGGTGTTAAATGTATACTTTAATCCAATAGTCAATACCCTGCCATTTTCAGATGCTTATATATATGACTCAAGTATGGAAGAGATGGTGGTTGACATGGAACAACAGGCTATTACGAATATGAGTGATTTTATGCATCGTTTCCGGAAGAAAAAAGAACAATTGGGTGGTGAAACGCTTAAAATCAGGAAGAAGTTGATTAGGGGCGTGGCCGAGGATGAAATTATTCATTTTAGTGATGATTATCAGCCAACGGTGATTATAATGGGTACCCGTGGAAAAGATCGTAAGGCAGCCGATTTAATTGGCAGTGTTACGGCTGAGGTGATGGAAAAGGCCCGCGTTCCGGTGTTAGCTGTTCCGGAAGATTTTGAATACAACGGAATTGATAATATTAAAAACCTGATGTATGCCACTGCTTTCGAAGAATCAGATTTTGTAGCGCTCGAAAAGTTAGAAAAAATTGTAAGACCTCTGGATGTGAAAATTTTCTTTGTTCATGTCGGGTTGGGAGATAGCGAAAAATGGGATCGATTAAAACTGGATGGGTTAAAAAAGTTTATGGAGAAGCAATTCCCGAAATTAAACGTGGCTTGTGATTTGATTGATAACGAAGATTTTTGGGTAGGATTGGAAGGTTTTATTCAACGGCAAAAAATAGATATAATAAGTTTTACCAGCAAACGCCGTAATTTATTGGGCAGGTTAATAAACCCGTCTCTGGGTAAAAAAATGTTGTTTCATACCAATACGCCTATGTTGGTATTTCATGCTTAAGTCATGGGGTTTCAAGGGTTTTACCACCAGTTAGTATTAGCTGAATTTTTAATATCCGGAAATGGTGACATTTGCCGGATATTTTTTTGCGCATGTTAGCTATATTTGATGATTAAAAAATTTAATTATGGCAAATAGAGGATTTGCGAGTGATAATAACGCTGGCGTGTTACCTGAAATAATGGATGCGTTAGTGCAGGCCAACAAGGACCATACCAGAGGTTATGGTGATGATGATTATACCCGAAAAGCAATCGGGCTATTTAAAAATGAATTTGGAGCAGCCACTAAAGTTTTTTTTGTTTTTAACGGCACGGGGGCGAATGTGGTCTCGCTTCAGTCTATGATGCGGCCTTTTGAAGCGGTTATATGTGCCCAAACGGCCCATATAAATGTCGATGAATGTGGCGCACCTGAAAAATTCACAGGATGTAAACTGTTGGATATTCCGACACCTGATGGTAAATTAAAGCCGGAATTGATTGCGCCGTTTTTACACGGCTTTGATGATCAACACCATGTGCAGCCAAAGGTTATTTCGATTACGCAATGTACCGAAATGGGGACACTTTACTCTTTGGATGAAATAAAGACCATTTGCGGCTTTGCCCATAAAAATAATTTGCTGGTACACATGGATGGGGCACGTATAGCCAATGCAGCTGCCGCTTTAAACTGCTCATTGGCCGATGTCTCGGTTAACGCCGGTGTCGATATATTGTCGTTTGGCGGAACCAAAAATGGAATGTTGATGGGAGAGGCGGTATTGGTTTTTAATCCAGAGCTGACGCAGGCTGTTAAGTTTATTCGTAAGCAGTCGGCTCAGCTATTTAGCAAAATGCGTTTTGTCTCGGCTCAGTTTACAGCTTACCTTATGGATGAAAAGTGGCGCAAGTATGCTTTGCATGCCAATAGAATGGCCCGGTTGCTGGCTTTGGAAGCCGCTAAGGTTCAGGGCGTAAGAATAACTCAGGAAGTGCAGGCTAACGGGGTTTTTGCCATTATTCCTAAAGATTGGATTGAACCACTACAGACGACTTCTTTTTTCTATGTGTGGGATGAAAACAGATCGGAAGTAAGATGGATGACCGCATTCGATACGACAGAGGAGGATGTAAACGCTTTTGTGAATCATCTGAAGTCGATGACGAGATAAACAGTGCTGGTTCGTAAATTCAGGTGGCACATAAGAATGCTTATTTTTGAGGCTTGCATAGCCCGGAAAATTTGAATTTACTGGTGTAAATGATCCTTTTGAGTGCGAACGTAATGCTAAATTTGGACTTTATAGACAGACTCTAAATACACTAATTTTTACGATTATGTTTCAGATCATCAATAAAAATCAAACGCCGGAAAAACGCCGATTTATTCACAGTCTACTGTTTCCGTTTGTTTCAGTTTTATTGATGATTTCTGTGCGCTTAATTGAAGATCTGCAAGGCTGGAATTTATTTTTTTTAGGCGTCCGACCACTATCTTTAGAGGGATTACCGGGTATTATACTAATGCCATTTGTGCATTCCAGCTGGCAACATTTATTTAATAATGTGGTGTCGTATTTTATACTCACGGTGGCATTGTTTTTTTTCTACCGTAGCATAGCCTGGCGGGTAATGGGCGTGATATGGGTGCTGGCGGGCGCCTGGCTTTGGTTTGGCGGTCGTGAGGCCTGGCATGTGGGGGCCAGCGGCCTTGTATATGGTCTCACCGCATTTTTATTTATCAGTGGGGTTATACGTCGTTACATTCCCCTTATGGCAGTCGCGCTGTTTGTTGTCTTTATATATGGCAGTCTCGTTTGGGGGATGTTTCCTTTGGCGCCCAATTTGCCGCATTCGTGGGAAGGCCATTTATGGGGCTTTATGGCTGGTTTGTCAGCCGCGATAGTTTATCGCAAAGAGGGACCACAAAAGCCAGAATCGCCACCCGACGAGTCTGACGAGGATGATAATGATGCCGATGCCTATTGGAAGGTAAATATCTCCTGAGAATTGGAGGTTTGATGCCAAATCTGTTCCCATTCACTAATTACTTCCCGGGCTTCAGCAAAGGTGGTAACCTGCATCATTTGATTTCTAAATTCGGAGGCGTCGCGAAAATCAGAAAGATAAATTTTGAAAAAACGTCGTAAAATTGGAAAATGGCGATTCATGCCCCAGCTTTTTTCAAAAAGATCAAGATGAAGTTTTAATGTGTTGATTCTTTCTTCAACAGTTATTTTGTTTTGGTGAGGGTTAAATAACCATGGGTCTTTAAATATACCACGCCCAATCATAATCCCATCCAATTCATATTTGTTAACTTTAACGCGGGCTTCAGCAAGCGATTCAACATCACCATTACCAATAATTTTTATGTGTGGCGCCAGATGATCGCGAAGTCTTGCTGCCTTACCAATTTCTTCCCAATTGGCTGATCCTTCCGACATTTGCTTCTGAATGCGACCATGAATGATGATGGCATCCAAAGGCTGTTGTAGCAAAAATGAAATCCATCGTTCGGTATCTAATTTTTTTACGCCCAGACGGGTTTTGACACTTAACGGCAATGGAGATGCTTCTTTCGTGGCCTGGATAATCTCTCCGGCCAATGTTTCCTGATCTATTAAGGCCGAACAACTGCCATGTGCTACCACATTTTTAACCGGACACCCCATGTTGATATCAATGCCGTCAAAATGATATTCTTCGGTGAGTATTCGGGCTGCATGGCTAAATTTTTCTGGGTCGTTGCCCCATATTTGTGCTACAATTTTGACTTCTTTTTGTTGTAACAGCTGTCGTTCGCTATGGGACACCTTCAATCGATAGTCTACTTTTTTTCGACCAACGGGATGAAACAGTCCATCGGTGGAGGTAAACTCAGTAAATAAAACCTGCAGATGTCCGGTTACTGCCTTGTGAAGAACCAGCTCCCGAAAGGCAGTGTCGGTCACATCTTCCATGGGGGCCAGCATCATCAATGCCTGAGTGGAAGTATTCCAGAAATTTTTGGGGCTCACGTCTGTTACTTTTTGGTTGGCAATTATTGCTGTTATTAAATTATTATGCTCCTGCTTATTTATAACGTCAGCAAGAAAAATCAGATGCTTGATATAAAATGTGAGTTTACTGTGGTAAATAACGATTTTTAGACAAGCATAATCGCGGAAGTTATTTTTTTTGTAAGTATTATGTGCTACAGGAATTTAATAGTTGCCGTTTATTTATTTCACGGCTCTTTTGATCCGGATGGGCCTTCAGATTTTCGTGGCAGGCTACGCTGCAACAATCATTATATTTTTGTGAACATTCATTGCACTGAATCACCAGATCGTGACACGGGTCATAAGCGCAATTAATGTGAATATCGCAAGGTTTGCCACAATTGTGGCATTTGCCAAGAATATGAGGAGTGACTCTTTCGCCCAAACGTTCATCAAATACAAAATTTTTCCCGATAAAACGTGAGGACAGTCCCTTTTGTTTAATTTCAGCTACATAAGCTATAACCCCGCCATGCAACTGATTTACATCTTTAAAACCACGTTGTTTGAGCCAGGCACTTGCCTTTTCACAACGTACGCCACCGGTACAGTAAAGCAATATTTTTTTGTCCTTTTTATCTTCCAATTCATTAACCACCAATTCAACTTCTTCACGAAATGTTGATGCGTCCGGGCAATAAGCGTTTACAAACCGGCCCACTTCGCTTTCGTAGTTATTACGCATATCTACAACAATAACATCTTGTTTGTCAGACAATTCATGAAATTCTATTGGTGAAAGACGATTCCCTACATTGTTGAGGTCCACCATATTATCGTTCAATCCGTCAGCCACAATCTTTGGCCGAACCCGTACGATGAGTTTAATAAAAGAGGGCATACTTTCTTCTATGGCCCATTTTATTTGCATTCCACGCAGTTGGGGAATCGATTCAAGATAATTTAACAAAGCGTTAATATGAGGTTCCGGCACATTCATTTGTGCGTTAATTCCTTCTTTTGCTACGTAAATACGCCCATTACACTGTAATTCATCCAGACCTTTATACAATTCATCTCTGAAAATATTAGGTTCATCAATCTGAACATAGCGATAAAATGAGAGCGTACGCCGCTTAAATGTTTCGCTTTTTAATTTCTCGATCAGTTGTTCTGTATTTAATTTATTATAAAGTGACATGGTTGCAAACTTTTTTTTGCAAATATAATTAATTGGGATAATTTTATCCTAATTAATTATATTTAAATGAAGCCTTACCCTGAAACGCGAGTAGCAGAAAGGGAAACGTCATTTTAGAATCGTTTGAAGTTTGAAAAATGAGCGTTTCAAGTGTTAGGTGTTAATGACCATTTGAGAACAAGCATAATGAAGTTGTTGTACTTTATTAGACAAACACTAATTAGAGTCTGTCTGTCCATAAACTAAGGGTTTGAAATATAAAGTTCAAATTCAAGGCTTGCGAAGTCATAAAAATCAAGGGACTGACGAACGAAGTAAAGGCAGAAGCAAAGCTTTTGTTGTGGATTTATCTCATAAATGCTTTTATTATGCTATACAAGGAGGAGGAAGAAGACGAAGTCAGTTTACTTTTCGTAAATGACTGTTTTTATGGCAAACATAACGAAGTAGTTGACTTTATAGACAAACACTGATTAAACAAAAAAGAGGAGCCAGAGTTTTATGAGGTACGAATTAAGGCTACTTGGTTAAACGTTGTATGAGTACTAATTATTTAAGATTGTGAAAAATGTCTCAATACTTATTGTTGGTCAGGGGTTGGCAGGGTCGCTATTGGCCTGGCAACTGTGGCAGCGAAACATCGATTTTTTGTTGATTGATAGCCCTCACCAGCACAAATCGTCAGAAATAGCTGCCGGGTTGTTTAATCCTTTAATGTTTCGAAAGCTCAAACTGGCAGGTAAAAGTGAAGATTATTGGCCGTCGATGTTTAGCACATATACCAAAATAGAGGCGATGTATGGGGTCAACTTTTTTAATCCGACGAAAAGCTTAAAAATTTTATCAGAAGATGAATATTTGGAATGGATGACCAGCAGTGCTGATAAGTTGAAAGAATATATTAGTAAGATTACGCGCCAACAATCAATTAAAGGGTTGAATAAAACGGCAGGGTTGGGGTATTTTTCGGGCGGTGGTTATTTGGATGTCGTCGTTTTTTTGCAGACTATAAAATCGATATTGCTAAAGAAAAATCAGTTGTTATCAGATAACTTAGATTATCGACAACTAAAAATTGAGAATCATAAGGTACATATCAGTAATATCATAACAACCAACCGTGTTGTTTTTTGCGAAGGAGCAGGGGTGAAGAGTAATCCATGGTTTAAAGATGCTGGAATTGTGCCCAATAAAGGCGAGTTTATTGAAATTGAAGCACCCGATTTGGAAGAAAAGTTTATTATCAGAGACAAAATTTTTATTTTACCTCTGGGCAACCACAAGTTTAGAGTTGGAGCTACATATTGTCATCATTTTAAGAATATACTTCCAACTCAGGAAGCAATTGGAGAACTGAAAGCAAAGTTCGAAGGTATCATCAATGCCTCCTACAAGGTGCTGAGTCACAAAGCCGGACTTCGACCAGCTGCGCTTGATCGGAAGCCTGTATTGGGGGCTCATCCCAATCATCCGGAATTGGTTATTTTTAATGGTATGGGCTCAAAAGGTGTGGCACAAGCACCTTATTGGTCCAATGTTTTGGCTAACTGGCTGCTTAATCCGGCCACTAAAATACCTTCTGAAGTTGATGTTATTAGGTATTTGAAACAATAGTCTTTTGAACCTATCGTTGGTCAGACTTGTTTACAAAATGAATAGGATAACACAAAAAAAGAATTCTGTTTTTTCCATAGTATTAAGAAAACTTCATTTTTGAGGCTTTCTTAATATTATTAAATGTGAGTTTATATTGTAGCTTAACCTTTTGAGGATAAGCTTAATGTTTTTATCGCATGCACTTAAAATATATTTAGAGCCTGTCCATAAACTAAGTGTTTGAAATATAAAGTTCAAATACAAGGCTTGTGAAGTCATAAAAATCAAGGAACTGACGAACGAAGTAAAGGCATAATCAAAGCTATTGCTTTGATTATGCTTTACAAGGAGGAAGAAGACGGAGACAGTTTACTTTTCGTAAATGACTGTTTTTATGACAAGCGTAACGCAGAAGTTGACTTAATAGACAAACACTATTTAAATAAAAGAAGATGGCGTGTTCCAGTTGCCGCCGTGGTCATGGCTGATTGTTTCGGCTTTTTTGGAACACGCCATTTTTTTATAAAAGTAAAAATGCTGATTTTTTAGCACTTTTCTTCAAGTATCCTATTTTTTAACAATCAGACTAATGCTAATCCAAAATCTTTTAACATCTTTACACTCCTGTATTTTATGATAAAACAACAGTGACTGCTAAGCAATACAAATAGTGCTAAAAGATAGTATACAAGGTGTTTAATCATTCTGTACAAACTGATTATTTACGGATGAATTATTGATGAGAAGTCGTGCTGAAATAAGTTATTTAACGCTATTGGGATTATCGCTCACCGTAGTGATGACGGTTTGTCGTGAGTATTCCACACAGCAGATAGCCGTTACACAGGACGGGTTGCGACATCAGATTTATCAACTTCAAAATGTAAATCTGCCCGGTTGGCTGTTGGAACAAACAAATCCGGAAGGCGTTTTTGTTTTCGACGACCAATTTTTAGTAATTTATGCCGCCGGCACTCCCCATACTTTTGATATTGATTTATCTGCGTTTGCTGGCTGGCCTGTCATATCAAACGGTTCGTTGCTCAACGACTCCGAAAATAGCTTAATTTCCAATGGTTGCTGTTACTGGTCAGGTTCAGCCGTTCTTTTTTATGACTTCAATACAACTCCTTTTGTTTTTATAAAGAGTTTATCTAAAACCTATTCGGGTTTTGACGCTTCTATACAAGTGCGAGCAGGTCCTTTAGTGGCCTGAATATCGTATTTTCTACCACAATTAGTCTTTTTAAGACATTTCTCTGTTTTTATATTATAAATTTTAGAATTGAACCATTATGGGTTTTATTGATAGTATATTATCCACGTTTTTGGGTAATAAGTCGGATCGCGACATGAAAGAAATTGCCCCTATTCTTGAGCAAATTAAAGCTGCTTATCCTGCCATACAAGCGCTTGGAAACGACGAACTCAGAAATCGAACCGAAATACTGAAACAGCAGTTGCGTGATCACGTGAAAGAGGAACAGGCGCAAATTGATGCCATCAAAAAACGTATCGATGATGAAAATCCAGATATCACTGAACGCGAAGCAATGTATGATGAAGTCGACCGTCTTGAAAAGTCGATTACAGAAAAATTCGAAGATGCTTTAAGCGCTATTTTGCCGGAAGCTTTTTCGGTAGTAAAAGAGACCGCTCGTCGTTTTTCCGAAAATGAGACGGTTGTTGTAACGGCAACTCAGTTTGACAGGGATTTAGCTGCTTTGCATGATTTTGTTGAAATTGAGGACGATAAGGCCATTTATCATAATAAGTGGTTGGCTGGGGGAAATGAAATCACCTGGGATATGGTGCATTACGATGTGCAGTTGATAGGGGGTGTCGTTTTGCATCAGGGTAAAATTGCAGAAATGGCTACCGGTGAAGGTAAAACACTGGTTGCCACTTTACCTGTATTTTTGAATGCATTGACCGGACGAGGGGTTCACTTGGTTACTGTTAACGATTATTTGGCCAAACGTGACTCGGAATGGATGGGACCGTTATTTATGTTTCACGGGTTAAGCGTGGATTGTATTGATAAGCACCGGCCCAATTCTGAGGAACGCCGTAATGCCTATAAGGCTGATATTACTTATGGTACCAATAACGAATTTGGGTTCGATTACCTCCGCGATAATATGGCCATTTCACCCGACGACCTGGTTCAACGCAAGCACAACTATGCCATTGTCGACGAGGTCGACTCAGTGTTGATTGACGATGCACGGACGCCATTGATTATTTCTGGTCCGGTGCCGAAAGGAGATGACCAATTATTTGTGGAATTGCGTCCAAAGGTTGAAAAAATCGTCGATATTCAGCGAAATATGGTTTCCCGCTATTTGGCCGAAGCCAAACAAAAGATGAATTCTTCGGATAATAAAGAACAGGAAGAAGGCGCGTTGATGTTGCTGAGAGCTTTTAAAGGAATGCCCAAAAATAAACCGTTGATTAAGTTTTTGAGCGAACCGGGCATGAAAGCGGCTATGATAAAAACGGAAAATTTCTACATGCAGGAGAATAATAAAAAAATGTATGTAGTCACCGATCCGTTGTTGTTTGTTATCGATGAAAAAACCAACTCGGTCGAAATGACCGATAAGGGTATTGATTTGATTACTGATGATTCGGAAGATAAAGAATTCTTTGTACTCCCGGATATTGCTTCACAATTATCGGAACTTGAAAATGCCGGTTTGTCGGATGAAGATAAGGTTCTTAAGAAGGATGAACTGATGCAGAATTATGCCGTTAAGTCGGAACGGGTTCATACCATCAACCAGCTTTTGAAGGCCTATGTGATGTTCGAGAAAGATGTGGAGTATGTTTTGATGGATAATAAGGTGAAAATTGTGGATGAACAGACAGGCCGTGTTATGGAAGGTCGTCGTTATTCTGACGGTTTACACCAGGCCATTGAAGCCAAGGAGCGCGTTAAGGTCGAAGCAGCCACGCAAACGTATGCAACCATTACGTTACAAAATTATTTCCGGATGTATAGCAAGCTGTCGGGTATGACAGGTACGGCAGAGACGGAAGCAGGCGAGCTTTGGGATATCTACAAACTGGACGTGGTGGTAATACCAACCAACCGGCCAATCCAGCGCAAGGATATGGAAGATAAGGTTTACAAGACCAAGCGTGAAAAATACAATGCTGTTATTGAAGAAATTGTTGAACTGGTTAAAAATAACCGACCGGTTCTGGTTGGTACAACTTCGGTTGAAGTTTCTGAATTACTAAGCCGTATGTTGAAGCTGCGGGGAATTCAGCACAACGTATTGAATGCCAAATTACACCAACGAGAGGCCGATATTGTGGCCGATGCCGGTAAGAAAGGGGTTGTTACCATTGCAACCAATATGGCAGGTCGTGGTACCGATATAAAGTTATCGCCGGAGGTGAAAAAGGCTGGTGGTTTGGCCATTGTTGGTACCGAGCGCCATGAATCACGACGTGTCGACCGTCAGCTACGTGGTCGTGCAGGTCGTCAGGGTGATCCGGGTTCATCTCAGTTTTTTGTCTCTTTGGAGGACGATTTAATGCGTCTGTTTGGTTCCGATCGATTGGTTCGGTATATGGACCGGTTAGGCGTTGAAGATGGGGAGATGATTCAGCACAGTATGATTACAAAATCCATCGAAAGGGCTCAGAAAAAAGTTGAAGAAAACAACTTTGGTATTCGTAAACGATTGCTGGAGTACGATGACGTGATGAATTCACAACGTGAGGTCATTTATAAAAAACGTCGACATGCGTTGTTTGGCGAGCGGATGCAGGTGGAAATATCAAATATGATGTATGATAGTGCCGAAGCTATTTTGAGTGAGTATCATGAGTTAGCCGATTACGAAGGTTTTAAAATGGAGCTGATACGGATTTTTTCCATTGATTCGCCTTTTACTGAAGATGAGTTTCTTAAAGCACGTGACAATGAGTTGATTGATAAGTTGCACGAAGTGGTCTGGAAAAGCTATCAACGCAAAATTGAAGCCATGGCTAAACAGGCTTATCCTGTTATAAAAAATGTGTTTGAAACCAAGGCTGAGACCTATGAAAATATTGTTGTTCCCATTTCTGATGGTCAGCGTGTATTTCAGATTACCACGAATTTGAGAAAAGCCTATGAGACTGAAGGCCGGGAATTGGCCCGCTCATTTGAGAAGGCTATGATGCTTATTACCATCGATGAGGCCTGGAAAGAACACTTGCGTGAACTGGATGACCTGAAGCAGGCGGTTCAAAATGCTTCATATGAACAGAAGGACCCCTTATTGATTTATAAATTTGAATCGTTTGATCTGTTTAAATTAATGGTTGAAAAAAACAACAGGTCAGTGGTTGCTTCGCTTTCTAAAGCTCACATTCCCATTCGCGATGCCAGTCAGGTGCGTGAAGGAGATAAACGTCGCAAGGTCGATTTAAGCCATTTACGAACCCAAAAAGATGAGCCGGGTGCCGGTTCTCCGATGAACCGTAAAGGCGCAGATCCTAAGCAACCGCAACATTTGGAACCGGTAAGGGTGGAGAAAAAAGTAGGCCGTAATGATCCTTGTCCCTGTGGCAGTGGTAAAAAATACAAACAGTGCCACGGTAAAGGTTTATAGTTGTTAGCATAAGATGATCCGGTTAAGATAAAAATCCGGCTTTTGTTTGTAACTTTAAGACGATGTTTTAATGTACTGGATGAGCTAATTATAGTGAAACAACAACAGTCACAGGTAAACGTTATTTTAAGGGTTGCGAAGTCATAAAAATCAAGGAACTGACGAACGAAGTAAAGGCATAAGCAAAGCTATTGCTTTGATTATGCTTTACAAGGAGGAAGAAGACGGAGACAGTTTCCTTTTCGTAAATGACTGTTTTTATGACAAGCGTAACGCAGAAATTGACTTTATAGACAAACACTAAATAGTGCCTGTCCATAAAGTCGGGAGCTTGAGCTATAAAGTTCAAATTCAAGGCTTGCGCAGCTCGAAAAATGTGAGTTTACTCCCGTAAATGACCATTTTGAGAGCAAGCATAACGCAGAAGTTGGACTTTATAGACAGACTCTAAATAGAACTAATGCTGGTGGTTCATCTTTCATTAGAACAGTTAATTTTATAATACAGGTGGCATCAAAATTTATTAAGTCACTTCAAAATAATAAGTTTATGTTTTTTAATTTTATCACATGGGCACCGGCCCCCGAAATATTTTCGTTGGGACCGCTTACGGTTCGATACTACGGGGTCTTTTTTGCTGTGGCCTTTTTATTGGGTTATTATATTGTGGAGCGCATGTTTCGGCGCGAAAATGCACCGGAAGAGTGGCTCGACAAGTTGTTTATTTACGTCATGGTGGCTACGGTTGTTGGAGCTCGTCTGGGACATGTCTTTTTTTACGGCTGGGATTATTACTCCGTGCATCCCGAAGATATATTGAAAGTCTGGGAAGGTGGACTGGCCAGCCATGGAGGGGCAATTGGTATTTTAATTGCCATTTGGTTGTTCTCGAAAAAGGTGACCAAACGATCTATGTTGTGGACGCTCGACCGGATGGTAATACCGGTGGCTTTGGCCGGGGCTTTTATTCGAATGGGGAACCTGATGAATTCGGAAATAGTAGGTGCTGAAACCACTTTACCATGGGGCTTTCAGTTTTTGAGAGCCCATGTTGCCAATCCGGAAATACCCCGACATCCATCGCAAATATATGAGGCCTTGGCTTATTTGGCCACCTTTGTGTTGCTGATGTACATGTATTGGAAAAAGGACGCTCATAAACGTCCGGGACTTATTTTTGGCGTATTTCTTATTGGGATTTTTCTGGCACGTTTTTTAATTGAATTTGTGAAGGAAAATCAGGAAGCATTTGAGAATGCCATGACTTTTAATATGGGACAAATACTTAGTATTCCTTTTGTTATTTTGGGAGGATATTTAATATACCGGGCTTTTCGACGCCCGCCGGTTGAAACAGCGGCAGGTAAAAGAAAATAATCAATGAAGAGATTTTAAACCATAGAAGAGTCAGGCATTAGTATGGTGTCTGGCTTTTCTGTTTTTTATGAATATATGATGCAACACACAGCTTTATTTTATGTTATACTGGCAATTATCTTGTTGGATTCTGTCTGGGGTTTCTTTTTAGATGCGCTGAATAGTAAAAACTGGGCACAAGAAGTGCCTGATCGTCTTAAAGATGTATTTTCAGAGGAACAATTCAAAAAACAAAAAGCTTACCGAAAGGTGAACTATCAGTTTGGGATATTATCTTCGTTATTTTCATTGTTGGTTTTGTTGGCATTGCTTTGGTTTAACGGATTTGCTTTTATTCATGAATGGCTGAAAGGTTATACTGAAAGCTGGTTATGGCTGCCCCTGTTATTTTTCGGTCTCATCGGATTGGGAACGACGATAGTCTCCTTGCCTTTTTCGGTGTATGAAACATTTGTGATAGAACAAAAATTTGATTTCAATAAAACGACACCGGTTCTGTTTTTTAGCGACATCTTAAAATCATTGCTTTTGGGTGGAATTATTGGCGGTTTATTACTGGGTTTATTTATCTGGTTTTATGGCTGGGCAGGCACCCGTTTTTGGCTTTACGCATGGGCGGTGACAGCGTTATTTATGCTCTTTTTTGGTAAATTTTATTCCTCTGTTATTTTGCCGCTTTTTAACAAACTTAAACCATTGGATGATGGTGAATTAAGAAAGGCTATTGAAACAATGAGTCGTAATACTGGATTTACACTCGAAAATATTTTTGTGATGGATGGATCTAAACGATCTACCAAATCAAATGCCTTTTTTAGTGGTTTTGGAAAAAATAAAAAAATTGTCTTGTTTGATACTTTAATTGATGAATTAACCAACGACGAAATAGTGGCTGTACTGGCCCATGAAATAGGCCATAATAAATTAAAACATACAATTAGAGGCACAATTCTGGGAATTTTACAGAGTGGGCTGACACTGTTTCTGCTGGGTTGGTTTATTAATTATCCGGCTGTTTCGCAGGCTTTAGGGGTCGACGAACCGACTTTTCACATTGGATTACTGGGTTTTGGCTTATTGTATACACCCGTGAGCGGCGTTATAGGGTTGGCCATGACACTGCTTTCACGCCGACAGGAATATCAGGCCGACGCCTTTGCGGCCAGATATTGTAAGGCTGAAGCACTTCAGTCGGCATTAAAAAAAATATCCGCATCAGCGTTGAGTAATCCCACACCACATCCCTGGTACGTCTTTTTTCATTATTCACATCCGCCATTGCTGGAGCGCCTCAGTGCTTTGGATAAATTTTGTTAAAAGAAAAATAGCGGTTTTTATTATCAAATTATAGATATGGATTAAATTCTATAGTCTTTAATCTCAATAAATTATGCAAGTTGATATTATTACAATTGGCGATGAACTACTAATTGGGCAGGTCATTGATACAAACTCAGCCTGGATGGGCCAGGAACTTAATAAGGAAGGGTTTTATGTTAACCGTATAACTTCGGTTAGCGACGACCATGAAGAAATTCTTTCGGTGTTGCGTGAAACAACCGAACGATCAAAGATAGTTCTCATAACAGGCGGTCTGGGGCCGACCCGTGATGATATCACCAAAAATACTTTGTGTGAATTCTTCAATACAAAATTGGTGCACAATGAACAAGTGTTAGCCGATGTAAAGACCTTTTTATCAGGACGGGTTAAAAATCTAAACCAGCTGAATCAGGATCAGGCGCTGGTGCCGGAATCGGCAACGGTGATTCGAAATCCGGTCGGCACAGCACCCATTCTTTGGTTTTCATACAATGGCGGGGTGGTGGTCAGCATGCCCGGTGTGCCTACGGAGATGCAACACGCAATGCATCATGAAATATTACCGCGGTTACGAAAGTCTTTTGACACAGGATTTGTTGAGCATAAAACAATTTTGATTCATAATATCCCGGAAGCCGTATTAGCCGAGATGTTGTCGGGGTGGGAAGATGCGGTGCCGAAGTTCATAAAAGTGGCATATCTGCCATCGCCAGGTAAAATTCGTCTTCGTTTATCTGCAAGGGGAAACGACCAACAATTGCTTAAATCGGCCATTCAAAACTCGGTTGAAGCGCTTAAACCTATCATTGGCGATAATATCTATGCAGAAGAAGATCAGGCAATCGGCGAAGTAATTATTAATCTGCTAAAGCAACAACATAAAACGGTTTCTTTGGCTGAAAGTTGTTCCGGTGGTTTAATGGCTCATTTAATAACGGCTGTTCCTGGTGCATCTGAAGTATTTAAAGGAAGTTTGGTTGCTTATTCCAACGAAATAAAAAATCGCGTTTTAGGTGTAAACAAAGCCGATTTAGACCAGTATGGCGCCGTTAGCAGGCAAGTTGTTGAACAAATGGCCAAAGGAGCTGTAGATGTGTTTAAAACTGATTTTGCGGTGGCTACGTCAGGAATTGCCGGTCCGTCGGGTGGCAGCAAGGATAAACCGGTGGGAACAGTCTGGATAGCATGGGCTTCGGCTCATAAGGTGGTTAGCGACTGTTTTCAATTGGGACAGATGCGTGACCGGGTTATCATGCGAACTGCTGATACCGGCTTAATACGGTTAAAAAAGTTAATCGAAAATAACGATTTATAAACAAAATATTACACTGTTATCAGATTATAAGTTGGATTTGATGGACAGGGATTTTTAGACGTTTCAACTTGAAAAATAAGGCTAAATGTGTTATTTTTGCTTTAATAACAATGATTAATAAATCTTAATTAATTGTTTTATCGATTTTTAATCAACTTATTTAAAGTCTTTCTTCTGATAAGTGTGAAAGATTACCTAAACAAAAATCATTTTTTGGAATAAAAATGTATAAAACAGGTAAATAAAAAAGTGAGTTATTTGTTTTTTTGGAATAAAATAACGTATTTTGCGCTCTGTTTGAAAAACGTAGATATTAAAAAACGGTTGAGCAATGTCAAAAGTTTGTGAAATAACTGGCAAAAGGGCCATGGTAGGAAACAATGTTTCCCACTCAAAAAGACGCACCAAAAGAAGCTTCGATGTAAATTTATTTTACAAAAACTTCTATTTGCCTGAAGAGGGTCGTTGGGTTAAGCTGAGAGTATCGGCTTCCGGATTACGACTAATCAATAAAATTGGTGTGGAAGCTGCCATAAAATCGGCACAGGACAAAGGTTTTTTAAGTGTAAAACAATAATAACGGAGGGTAGAAAAAATGGCAAAAAAAGGAAAAGGCAACCGCATCCAGGTAATTCTGGAGTGTACTGAGCACAAAGAAAGCGGACTACCCGGTACTTCCAGGTATATTACCGTTAAAAACAGAAAGAATACGCCCGATAGAATGGAGTTGAAAAAATACAACCCAATTTTGAAGCGTATGACTATACATCGTGAAATCAAGTAAATTTTAAGTCATGGCTAAGAAAGTAGTTGCAACACTGCAAAAAGGTTCGGGTAAAGGTCACACCCGTGTTATTAAAATGGTGAAATCTCCCAAGACCGGTGCCTACACTTTCCGTACGGAAATGGTTACCAACGATGCTGTTAAAGATTTCTTTAATAAAAAATAACCGGATTCCCGGATTCTTTTAATGAATAAAAAGCTCTCTGTTTCAGGGAGCTTTTTTTGCTACTGTTCATAGCACCTGTGGGTAGTCTTTGCTTATTTATCACTATATTTACCACCAATTTATCAATTTATTATATTATGGGTTTGTTCGGAAGTTTAAACCGTTCGAAAAAGGAACGGCTGGATGAAGGCTTGTCGAAAACCAAAGAGAGTGTTTTGCAAAAAATTACTCGCGTGGTTGTTGGCAAATCAAAAGTTGATGATGATATTCTTGACGAACTGGAGGGTGTTCTTATCAGTTCGGATGTTGGGGTTGATACGACCATTAAAATCATTGATCGTATTGAAGCCAGAGTGGCAAGGGATAAATTTGTGAATGCCCAGGAACTGGATAAAATTTTGAAAGAGGAGATCTCTGCACTTTTGGCTGAGAATAAAGTCAATGATGTGTCTGATTTTGATATACCAAGCGGGAAATCTCCTTATGTTATCATGGTGGTGGGGGTCAATGGCGTTGGTAAGACGACGACCATTGGAAAGTTGGCTCACAAGTTTAAAGCAGCGGGAAAGAGTGTTGTTTTGGGCGCTGCGGATACTTTCCGGGCTGCGGCCATCGAGCAGTTAGAGATCTGGGCTCAGCGGGTAGAGGTCCCTTTGATTAAGCAGAAGATGGGGTCTGATCCGGCTTCAGTGGCATTTGATACGCTGACGTCGGCCAAGGCAAACAATGCCGATGTGGTGATTATTGATACTGCCGGCCGTTTGCACAATAAAGTGAATTTGATGAATGAGCTCTCGAAAATCAAAAAAGTAATGCAGAAGGTCGTGCCCGATGCCCCTCACGAAATAATACTGGTTTTGGATGGCTCCACAGGTCAGAATGCTTTTGAGCAAGCCAAACAATTTACCCTGGCTACAGAGGTTAACGCTTTGGCCATCACCAAGCTCGACGGGACTGCTAAAGGAGGTGTTGTGATTGGTGTTTCAGATCAGTTTAAGGTGCCGGTAAAATATATTGGTATTGGTGAAGGCATTGACGATTTGCAGCCCTTCGACCGTGAAGCTTTTGTAAATTCACTATTCGGTAAATAATTAATTTAAACAATGGGGCAAAAAAAGGTTGATGTTATCACTCTGGGTTGTTCAAAAAACCTGGTCGATTCGGAATTGTTAATCAAGCAATTTGAGGCAAGTGGTTTCAGAGTGGAACATGATTCTCCCAATCCAACGGGCGACATTGTCGTGATTAATACCTGTGGGTTTATTGGTGATGCCAAGGAAGAGTCCATCGATATGATTCTTCGTTTTGCCGAAGCCCGCAAACAGGGCGATATAGAAAAATTGTTGGTGATGGGCTGTCTGTCGCAACGCTATTTCGAGCAACTTGGAACTGAAATTCCAGAAGTAGATCAGTTTTATGGCAAATTTAACTGGAAGGATTTGATCGCTGATTTGGGTCTGGTTTACCGAGCCGATTTACGAAACGAGCGTTCTCTTACTACGCCGGACCATTACGCTTATTTGAAAATATCAGAAGGATGTGACCGCACTTGTTCATATTGCGCCATTCCTCTCATTACCGGCAAACATAAGTCCCGAACCATTGAAAGTTTGGTGGAAGAAACTAAGTTGCTGGCATCCAAAGGTGTGAAGGAATTACAGGTGATTGCACAGGAGCTTACTTACTATGGTCTGGATATCTACAAAAAACGAATGCTGGCACCGTTGATTCAGGAACTTTCAAAAGTGGAGGGAATTGAATGGATTAGGTTACATTATGCCTATCCGGCCGGATTCCCGTCGGATGTTTTGGATGTAATGGCCAATAATCCTAAAGTTTGTAATTATTTGGATATTGCCTTTCAGCACATTTCCGATCCGATGCTGAAAAGTATGCGTCGTAATGTTACCAAAGCTGAAACGTTAGATCTTATTCGCCAGTTTAGGGCGAAAGTGCCGGGTATTCATTTGCGCACCACACTTATTACAGGACATCCCAATGAAACAGAAGCTGATTTTGAAGCATTGAAAGATTTTGTTATTTCACAAAAATTTGACCGGCTGGGCGTTTTTCCATATTCTCATGAAGAAGATACCTATGCTTATAAAATGTATGACGACAATGTCCCGGATGAAGTTAAGCAAGATCGGGCCAACATTATTATGGAGCTTCAAAGTAACATTAGTCGTGAACTGAATGAAAATAAAATTGGTTCAACACAAAAAGTAATTATCGATCGCAAGGAAGCTGACTTTTATGTGGGGCGTACTCAGTTTGATAGCCCTGAAGTAGATCCAGAAGTATTGATAAGCACCGATAAACCAATGCAGATAGGTCAATTTTACGAGGTTACCATTAATGGGGCTGAGGACTACGATTTATTGGCCGATTGGTGATGTACGCTGAAAAACAGCAATTTGGGTGTTGCTATTCAGCAAATATAAAAAGGGTTCTGAAATACGATAGGTGTTAACCCGCGACAGGGCATTTACAAACTCAGCTTCTGCAACCCCACGGCAAAACATTTTTGTGGATACCATACGGATAATTTGAAGGCGGCTGTTGTAACGGTTGACAATATATGATCCTTGCATACGGTTACAACCATTGTATCCGGCTACCGTTGAATCGCTAAAAGTCAAAGTGGGCACTCCTGAAGGAAAAATTTGTGACAGATCATTAAAATCCTGCCATTTAGCCATTTCCCAGTTTCCCTTGAGCGTATCGGGCTGTAAACTTATTTTTTGAGTTGTAACACAGGCGGTTACCAATATGCTGATAATAGCTGTTAATTGAATAATTCGTTTCATAACGGCCGAATTTGAAATTATTGAAATTTTGAAATTTTTGCTTGTCCCTTTTGAGCAAAACAATATTTTTTGGTTATCTGGAGCCTTGAGTTCCGTTTCATCCTCTATTTTCGTTAATGGTCATTGCGCTGATTAAAATTCATAAATTCAGTTTTATTTAGAATTTAATCATCAATGAATATGAACCACGAAACAGTTCATTATTTTTTACTTTTTCGCTCAATTCCCAGAAAAGAACATGCCAAATATGCAACTTCCTGTTAAATTTGTCGCTTGTTATTTCAAAAAAGGTTGATTGTGGATATTTTATTTATCATTATAAACGTCATTGGTGGATTAGGGCTCTTTTTATTAGGGATGGAACTATTGAGTTCCGGAACAAAAAAGATGGCCGGGCATCGATTGCGTCATCTGTTGGATGGCTTTTTAAAAACAAAAACCGGTGGAGTGGGGTTTGGAATACTGTTAACCCTTCTGTTTCAAAGTAGTAGTGCTGCATCGGTGGTCCTTATCGGTTTCATTGATGCCTCACTCATTACATTCACTCAGACTTTGCCGGTGGTTTTGGGAACCGGCATCGGGACAACCATTACAACGCAGCTCATTTCTTTCAACGTGGGGCAGTATGCGTTGATGTTTGTGGGTTTTGGTTTTTTCATAAAATCCTTTACCAAAGGACGTTGGAGTCATTTAGGTCAACTAATACTTGGATTCGGGGTTCTATTTTTCGGGATGCGTTTGATGTCGGATGGCATGTCACCATTACGCGATATGCCCCAATTTGTAGAACTGTTAACGCACCTTGAGCGACCATGGGCCGGACTCCTTGTAGGGATGCTATTAACGGCGGCCATACAAAGCAGTGCTGCTTTTATTGGTATCCTTATAACGCTGGTAAATAGTGGTTTAATAAGTTTTGAAGCATCTTTACCTTTAATATTGGGGACCAATATAGGAACCACCGTAACGGCCTTATTGGCTGCACTGACGGCCAGTCATCAAGGACGAAAATTAGCCGTAGCCAATGCCTTATTTCGTGTTTTTGGCGCTATGCTGTTTATCTGGTTCATTCATCCGTGGGGTGAATTCACCACCTTTATAACCGGAAATTCGGCTGCCAGTGCTAGGTTGTTGGCCAATGCACACACCATTTTTAATGTGGTAATGGCTTTCACAATGTTGCCTTTTACCTCCTTCATTGGAAAAATTGCTGCAAAAATAGTCCCTTTGCCCAAAAAACAACATCGTTTTTCGTTGCAGTACCTAAATAACGATTTGTTAAAATCGCCGGAGCTATCAATGCCTTTTCTTCAAAAAGAGGTGCAGGATATGGGTGAGGTGGTTTACAGCATGGTAAAAGTTTGTCTGCGTCCGTTTATTCAACGAGACGAAAAGTCGCTGGATAAAATCAAAGCGTGGGAAGAAAAAACCGATTTTTACCGCGATGAAATTAACCAGTTTATGGTTCGTCTGAACGACGGACACCCAATGGAGCAATGGGGAGAAGAGATTTTTAGAATGCTGCATGTGATAAATGAATTGGAGCAGATTGCCGACGTGGTATCCGTAAATATTTCCCGGCAGGCCGAAACATGGCTCAACAGGAATATTAAATTTTCGGAACAGGGTCAGAAAGAATTGATTGAATATCATCAACGAAGCCTGAAGCAATTGGAGCGGGCGCTGATTTTGATGCACGACTGGAATCCGTCGGATGCGCTTAAAATGAAAATGAAATATCGCAAATATGCAACCAGGGCTTTTGAGCTCGAACGCGAACATTATAAACGTCTGTTTAAACCACAGACGCAATCGCTGGAATCGAGCAAGGTACACATGGAGCTCATTAATTTATTGCGCATCGTTAACAGCCGTGCCACAAATTTCGGTCGCATGGTTTTCATGTCGGAGGAATACGAATAGCAGAATTTTTTTATCTTTGTGAAGCTGCTTAAAAAAATAGCAGTCATTGAAACTATGGAATACATTGTCTCAGCCCGGAAATATCGTCCATCGACCTTTAGTTCTGTTGAAGGACAGGGAAATATAACGGCAACACTTAAAAATGCCATAAAAAATAAGCAGCTGGCTCACGCCTACCTGTTTTGTGGGCCACGAGGTGTGGGAAAGACAACGTGTGCACGTATTTTTGCAAAAACCATTAATTGTCAAAACATCACCGACGATTTTGAACCGTGTAACGAATGTGAATCGTGCAAAGCGTTTAACGAAAACCGTTCATACAATATTCATGAATTAGATGCTGCCAGTAACAACTCGGTGGAGGACATCAGACTGTTGACCGACAAAGTACGTATTCCACCGCAAATGGGCAAGTACAGTGTATATATTATCGACGAGGTACATATGCTGTCGCAGGCTGCTTTTAATGCTTTTCTTAAAACATTGGAAGAACCGCCACATCATGCCATTTTTATTTTAGCAACCACCGAAAAACATAAAATATTACCAACGATTTTATCCCGGTGTCAGACGTTTGATTTTAACCGCATTTCGGTTGAAACGGCTGTTCAATATCTTAAATATGTAGCATCAAAAGAAGGTATAACAGCCGAAGATGATGCCCTAAACGTCATTGCAACAAAGGCCGATGGGGCCATGCGGGATGCGTTGTCCATTTTCGACCAGATTGTTGCTTTTTCAGGAAAAAATATCTCCTATCAGCAGGTCATCGATAACCTGAATGTGTTGGATTACGACTATTATTTTCGCCTGGTAGAAGCGTTTCTGAAAGAAGACAGTACCAGTGCACTTCTTATTTATAACGATATTTTGCAACACGGTTTTGAGGGTAGTCATTTTATTAATGGATTAAGCAGCCATTTGCGTGATTTAATGATGTGTAAAGATCCTAAAACTGTACAATTACTTGAAGTAGGAACTTCAATTAAGGAACGATATGCAGCTCAGGCAAAACAGTGCGATACTGATTTTTTGTATACGGCACTCGACATTGCTACCAAATGTGACTTGCAATACCGCATGGCACGAAATAAGCGTCTGCACATTGAATTTGCGTTGCTGAGTCTGTCGCGCATCTTTACTGAAAAAAAAAAGCTATTGAGTTAGCAAAAAAGAAAGCAGCTCAGAATAAGACTCCTGCAATCACGGCTTCACGAACAGTTATTCCTGCTTCGCCGGCTGTCGGCGGAAGCAGTGCGACTCCTAAACCGGGTATTGCTTCTGTTTCGATCAAAAATTTAATAAACCGGACGCCTTCGGCTTCATCCCCTCAAAAAAATAGTTCTGAAGAAAATAATGGTGCTACACCATTAATAACAGAAAATAAATCTATTGACGCAAGTCATCTAAAGTCTTCATGGAAGAAATATGCGAATATAATCGAGCAAAGTAACCCGCGACTTTTCAGTATTGTCAGCAACCATTTTCCCACATTGGAAGGACAGGAAACCATCAAAATAGAGGTGAATACCCGAATTCAGGAAAATGAATTGTTGAAGGATAAAACCAATTTGTTGTTATTTTTGCGGAAGGATTTAAATAATAGTCGCATCGACTTAAATATTATTGTAAAAAAGGAAGAAAAAGGCACTTCCACGAAAGTATTTACGGCGGCAGATAAACTGAATGCGATGATGTTAAAAAATCCGGCGTTAAAAACATTAAAAGAAAAGTTTAATCTTGATATCAATTAGATTAAACAATTTGCGTTAACCAGTTGTTGTGTTTAATGGCAAAAAAGCATTTCGTATTAAGCTCATAACTTGGATTAATGATATTTTCGTACTTTTGGGATAATGGAAAATAAGGATATAAATACGGATAAATTAATTAAATACTGGATTGATGGCTCAGATGACGATTTTGAGACAATGATTGCAATGTTCGATTCAAAACGATTTAGTTGGTCTTTGTTCATTGGTCATTTAATGATTGAGAAATTGTTAAAAGCCTATTATGTCAAGGTTAAATCAGATTATCCACCCTTTATTCATAATCTATTGCGGCTTGCTGAAAAAGCGGATTTGAAATTAACCAATGATAAAAAAGAGCAACTTGTGACTATTACGGCATTTAACATCAATGCTAGATACGATGATTATAAGATGAGTTTTAAGAATCAATGCACTCCTGAATTTACTTCTGAGTGGATTATAAAACTAAAAGACCTAAGACCATGGATAAAAACATTGATATCACAATAGGTAAATATTTGGATTTAATTAAGGCAAAATTCTCTGATATTGAGAGTGTCTATCTGTTTGGTTCATACGCTAAAGGAAAATCAACAGATGATAGTGATATTGACGTAGCATTGATTTTTACAAGTTTGGATGATTCAAGACGATTTGATATTCAGGTTCAATTAATGTTATTAGCAGCGCAGATTGATTCAAGGATTGAACCACACCCAATATCTCATGATGACTTTAATTCCGGAAATCCTTTTGTTGTTGAGATAAAAAAGACTGGAATTGAAGTTGCTGCATAAGCCACATAAGCACAACAACGGGTATAGTTCATTGGCGGATAGGAGGTTTGCTAGCGTTTGTATTTCAAATTTTAATATTCTGCAACTTGATAAGTAAGAGCTATGAAATTGCCAACGAAACCATACCCAAACCGTTAACATTCTGTTTCTTCAGAAGAAAAATAGGAAAATTAAAAGCGTATTACCATATCTTAAAAATTCACCGAACATGAGTAAAATTAAAGTAGCCAATCCCGTTGTGGAGCTCGACGGCGATGAGATGACACGTATCATTTGGAAAATGATTAAAGACCAATTGATTTTGCCTTATCTCGACCTCAATATCAAATATTATGATTTGAGTATGGAAAACCGCGATGCCACCAATGATCAGGTGACGATTGATTCGGCACATGCCATTCAAAAATATAATGTTGGGATTAAATGTGCCACTATCACACCAGACGAGAAACGGGTGGAAGAGTTCGGCCTGAAAAAAATGTGGAAATCACCCAACGGCACCATTCGTAATATATTGGGTGGTACCGTATTTCGTGAACCCATCATTATTAAAAATGTACCACGTTTGGTACCGGGATGGGAGTATCCGATTTGTATCGGTCGTCATGCTTTTGGCGATCAGTATCGCGCCACCGATTTTCTGGTCAAGGGAAAAGGCAAACTAACCATCACCTTTACCCCCGAAGACGGCAGCGAAATTCAGTCGTATAACGTGTACGATTTTGAAGGTGACGGCGTGGCAATGGCAATGTATAATACCGATGAGAGTATTACTGGTTTTGCACACAGCTGTTTTAATCAGGCTATCAACAAGAAATGGCCTTTATACCTTTCAACTAAAAACACAATTTTAAAACAATACGATGGCCGTTTTAAAGACATTTTTCAAAATGTTTATGAAACGTATTACGAGGCTAAATTTAAAGAGCTGGGCATCACTTATGAACACCGATTGATTGATGACATGGTGGCGTCGGCCTTAAAATGGAATGGACAATTTGTTTGGGCTTGTAAAAATTACGATGGCGATGTACAATCCGATACGCTGGCTCAGGGCTTTGGTTCTTTGGGACTTATGACGTCTGTTTTGGTGACTCCCGATGGTCAGACAATGGAAGCAGAAGCAGCTCATGGCACGGTAACTCGTCACTTTCGCATGCATCAACAGGGAAAGCCGACATCCACTAATCCTATCGCATCTATCTATGCCTGGACACGCGGGTTGGCATTTCGTGGTAAACTCGATGGCAATCAGCCTTTAATTGATTTTGCACGGAAACTGGAATCTGTTTGTGTTGAGACGGTTGAAAGTGGTAATATGACCAAAGATTTGGCGCTGACCATTCATGGTAAAGAGCTGAAAGAAGAGCATTATTTGACCACCGAGGCGTTTATGAGTGCCATCAAAGAAAATCTTGATGCAAAAATGAGATAGTTTTTAAATATAGATAAAAAACAAGAGCGACCTAAAATGGTCGCTTTTGTTTTTTTATGCTTGCCCCAAATGAAGTTTTATCAGTTGCTCACATTCCTCAACCAACGACTCGGCGTTGCGCTGGCAGGGTTCAATGGGCTGTAGTGCCGTATAAGTAAGTTTAGTGCCAAATTGAAGCGGAAAATAGCCATTTTTCATGAGTCTGTTGTGTCCATCAATAACAAAAGGAACTACAAGCGCTGAAGGTGCAGCCTTTAATAAGGTTTTTACACCCGCCGACTGAAATTTTTGAACAATGCCGGATGGATTACGGGTGCCTTCGGCATAGATACAAACAGCATATTTTTTGGCTTCGATAAGCCGCCCCAGTCGGATAATTTCGCGAATGGACTGACTGCCATTATTACGGTCAATTAATGCCGATCCGCCATGACGCAGATTATATGAAATGCTTGGGATACCGTGTGCCAACTCAATTTTGGCCACAAATTTGGGATGAAACCTGCGAAACGCGTGTACAAAAGCCTGTATATCAAATAAACTCTGATGGTTCGATACCACAATTAAGGGCCGGTCGTTTGGCAGATTATCTAATCCTTCAAACGTCATTTTTACCCCCATAATGCGCATACTTAATACTAGAAACCTATTCAGCATTATAACACTATTGGTATGTGCCTCTCTATTGCCTAAATGAAGTGCCCACATCTGAACAGGGTGAAATATAGCCAGCGTTAATCCAAAAGCGACATAATAAAACGGGGTTAACAGATAATTGAGAATCATTTGCATAAAATTGCTTAAAGTTAAAGTCATAAAAACACAAAATAAACATTTTTTAGCCACATAAAATACAAGAAAACCCTCATAAAGTTTGGAACCATGATAATAAAGCGACTCAGCAGCGATATTTTGTATTTAATTACAGTCTTTGCCAGAAAAAAACAACTTTTGCGTTAGGCTTGCTTTCAAAATGTTCGTTTTCGGGAGTCTGCGCACGTTTTCAGGGCTTCGTAAATCTTAAAAATGAATATTTTTTATCTACCACCGAAGTTTTCGGTCAATCGCTAATTTTTCATACTGTTGGGATATCCATGTTCTATCCGGATGTTGCTTCCGGTATTCATATTTCAAAGGCACAATTTTTCCCGTATGTTTCTCAGTCATAACATTTGGTAGGAACTTTTGCAGCTGCCAAATATCTCATTCCGAGGTGCTGGAGATGAAGTGGAGAGCCTTCCCCCGACATTGAATAGCATTTTTCATACGGGGGCGTTTGAAATTTTTTGTTCTCCTTCTCTCAAATTATTTTAGGTGTCACAAACAAATTTGTAAATGAGATGTTAATAGGATAAATAAACACAGTAGCGAGTATTTATTTAGACTTGTTTAAAATAAATATAAATCATAATTTTGCCATCATTTTAGAACAAGTTCGTTATTTGTTCAAGATCGATAGATCATTAAGCGTAAAATATTAAACAAATTCTTATAACATGTCAACATTCGATATTCTAATGCCCAAAATGGGCGAGAGCGTTGAAGAAGCAACCATTACAAAATGGTTTGTGAAACCCGGCGATACCATTGAAGAAGATCAGGTATTACTTGAAATTGCCACCGACAAAGTGGACTCTGAGATTCCATCACCTGTTAGTGGGGTGGTTAAAGAAGTTAAATTTGAAGTAGATGCATTAGTTCCTGTTGGTGAAGTTGTTGCCGTTATCTCTTTGGAAGGCGAAGACGCAGGTGATGAAACTGAAGAAGTTAAAACACCGGCTGCAGCCGCAAAACCAGTGGAAAAAGAAGCCGAAGTTTCTGATGCAGACAAGTCTGCCGACGACTTTAAAGACTCCGACCGTTTTTATTCTCCTTTGGTTAAAAGTATTGCCAAAGAAGAAAATATTTCAATTCAGGAATTGGACAAAATCACCGGTACCGGAAAAGATGGCCGTGTAACTAAAGAAGATATTCTGGCCTACGTTAAACAACGTGGCAATGCAACCACACAACAGGAAAAACCGGCTGCAACTCCGGCAACCGGCGGTGCTAAAACAGTGGCCGCTACTCGCCCGGACATTAAGCTGCCAGACGTTAAAATAAATGAAGGCGATGAAGTGGTTGAAATGGATCGAATCCGTAAGCTTATTGCCGATAACATGGTGATGTCGAAACAGGTATCTCCACACGTTACCAGCATTGTTGAGGCCGATGTGACCAATTTGGTTATCTGGCGTAACAAGCACAAAGAATCGTTTCAGAAAAAATATGGTGAGAAATTAACCTTTATGCCTATGTTCGCTCAGGCAACGGCGAAGGCTTTGCGCGATTACCCGGGCGTTAATGCTTCGGTGAGTGGTTCTAGCCTTATTATTCGTAAAAATGTGAATGTCGGTATGGCGGTTGCTTTGCCATCGGGAAACTTAATTGTTCCTGTTATCAAACAGGCCGATCAGAAAAATTTGGTGGGACTGGCAAGCGATATCAACAGGTTGGCCGACCAGGCTCGGAAAAATAAGTTATCGCCTGAAGATATACAAGGTGGAACTTTCACGATTACTAACTTTGGTTCATTTAAAAATGCCATTGGAACACCGATTATAAATCAACCCCAGGTGGCCATTTTGGCAACAGGGACTATCGAGAAAAAACCGGCAGTAATTGAAACCCCGACAGGCGATGTAATTGCCATTCGCCATAAAATGTTTTTGTCGCTTTCGTACGACCATCGTGTTGTTGATGGGGCACTGGGTGGATTTTTCCTTCGTAAAATTGCGGATTATCTCGAAGAATGGGATATTAATATGGAAATATAAACGATAATAAAGTTTCACTAAATTTATTGGTCAATCGGCAAATTCAATATTAGTGCCGGCCCAAAGCGGTTTATAAAATAGGTGACGGCTTTGGGACATAGTTGAGATCAAAGCTGAAAATATGAAACGATCATGATAAAAAAGTTAGCTTCGCTTATCCTTGATTTTCGAACAGTACGATGCTTCGTTTATGAGCGTTTCATTTGACCAACAAAACAAATTATAAGCACATGAAAAGTAATGTTCCAATCATTTATTCAATAAAAAAGACAGAAAAAGAGACCCTTTTAAAATGGTACTATCTTCTGTTTCTGGGTCGTACGCTGGATGAGCGTGCCCCCAATTATCTTAAGCAGGCCATCGGTTGGTCGTACCACGCACCGGCTGCCGGGCACGATGGTATTCAGCTGGCAATTGGTCAGTCGTTTCGTAAAAATAAGGACCATTTATTTCCATATTACCGGGATTTGCAAACTTGTGTTTCGGCGGGCATGACTCCCGAAGAAATTATCTATAATGGCATTTCCCGGGATGCTGATGTGGCCGGCGGTGGTCGGCATATGTCCAATCACTTTGCCAAACCATCCTGGAATATCCATAATGTGAGCAGCTGTACCGGCAACCATACATTACATGCTTCGGGTTTGGGCCGGGCACTCAAAACATACGATGAGAAGGATGCTGTGGTTATTAGTAGTCAAGGTGAAAGTTCTGTTTCCGAAGGGTATGTTTATGAGGCTATTAATGGTGCTTCAAACGAACAATTACCGGTTATTTTTGTCTTTCAGGATAATGGATATGGCATTTCAGTGCCCAAACAGGATCAGACAGCCAATCGTAAAGTGGCCAAAAACTTCGAAGGGTTTAAAAATTTGCGCATTATTTATTGTAATGGTAAAGACGTCTTTGATTCAATGAATGCCATGACTGAAGCAGTTGCATGGACCAAAAAAGAGCAAAAGCCTGTGTTGGTTCACGCGAACTGTATACGTATTGGCTCGCATAGTAACAGCGACCGTCATGAGTTATACCGTGATGAGAATGAATTGAGCTATTCAAAAGAAAACGATCCTCTGGCCAAATACCGTCGTTTACTGGTTCGTTATAATCGTGCGACCGAAGAGGAATTAAAAGAGATTGAAGACCGTGTTACCAAAGAAGTAAAAGCAGCACATAAAAAAGCACTGACAGCGCCTCAGCCTACCGCAGAATCAATCTACGATTTTGTGATTCCAACACCTTATAAGGCCGATAAATATCCCGGTGGTACCCATCATTATGAAGGAGAACCTCTTAAGTTTATACAGGCTTTAAATGAAACGTTGAGAGCTGAATTTCGCCTTAATCCCGACACATACCTGTGGGGACAGGACATTGCCAATAAAGACAAAGGTGGCATCTTTAATGTATCCAAAGGGTTACAACAGGAGTTTGGTAAAAAACGTGTCTTTAACGCTCCAATTGCCGAAGATTTTATCATGGGCACAGCCAATGGTATGTCGCGCTATAAGAAAAACTTGCGTGTAGTGGTTGAAGGGGCCGAATTTGCAGATTATTTTTGGCCGGCCATGGAGCAATTTGTAGAAACGACCCATGAATACTGGCGCACCAAAGGCCAGTTTTCGCCTAATATTACTGTACGTCTGGCTTCGGGTGGCTATATTGGTGGAGGTTTGTACCATTCGCAAACCATTGAAGGGGCTTTGGCTACATTTCCGGGAGTTCGGGTGGTATATCCGTCCTTTGCCGACGATGCAGCCGGCTTATTACGAACAGCCATACGTAGTGAAGGCATGACCTTGTTTTTAGAGCCTAAAGCGTTATACAATGCGCCCAAAGCTGCCAGTCCGGTGCCTGATGATTTTGAGGTTCCATTTGGGAAGGCTCGTATTCGTCGGGAAGGAACGGATATGACAATGTTTACTTATGGAAATACCACTCATTTTTGTCTGGAGGCAGCAGAAAAGCTGGCAAAAGAAGGTGTGGCCAATATTGAAGTGGTTGATTTACGTAGCTTATCGCCCTTGGACGAAGAAACTATTTTGGCTTCCATCAAAAAGACATCAAGAGCCATGGTTGTTCATGAAGATAAAGTGTTTGCAGGCTTTGGCGGTGAGATAGCAGCAGTCATCGCCGATTTGGGGTTTGAATATCTGGATGCGCCGGTTAAGCGTGTGGGCTCAGCTTTTACACCCGTCGGTTTTAATCGTATACTTGAAGCTGCGGTTTTACCTAATACTCAGAAAGTATTGTCGGCTGCCCGTGAATTGTTGGCCTATTAAACGGCGTGTTGTAGAATAATAAAATTATTAGAAATGAAAAAAATAGGAATTTTTTATAGTTTCCGGTCCATTAAAACTCATCAACAGGTCAAAAAGATGATTAAGCAGCTGGGAGAAGAAAATTGCGAAGAAGTGGATGTCGATGTGGCCACCGGCGACGATTTTAAAAAGTTTGACCATTATATTTTAGCGGTGCCGACCTGGTTTGATGGTGAGTTACCGAATTATTGGGATGAATATTTACCTGCCATAGAAGATCTCTCTTTCAAAAATAAAAAGTTTGCCATTTTTGGCGGTGGCGATCAAAAAAATTACCCGGAAAATTTTGTTGATGGCGTAGGAATAATGGCCGAATTTATAGAAAGTCATGGTGGAACAGTGGTTGGATTTACGTCAACCGACGGTTATACGTACGAATATTCGAGAGCACAGCGGGGAAATCAGTTTGTTGGTTTGGCGCTTGATATCGAAAATCAGTCCGCTTATACCAGCGATCGAATCAAAAATTGGATTGCGCAAATTAATAAAGAATTTGGACGTAAGTAAAACCTGAGAATTCATTCAACCCAAAACCGGAGGCGTAAGCTTCCGGTTTTTTTTTGCTGAAATCAGACTATAGGAAATATCCATTTTAAAGACAAGCATAACGTAGAAATCCATTTTTTTTTGCAACTGGCTACCTAACATAATTAAAGCTCTTAAAATGGCGTATATGGTTGAATAATTCACTGTGGGGCGAAAGAAATGTAATGGTGTTTTTTGTGCAATTTGCAGGCAATGGCAACCAAACAGTGTATGACACGACGAATGAAGAACAAAACGATCACAACCTAAAACAACAATAAACGATCGAGTTTTGATAAAAAAATGGGAGAGAGGTCTTATATTACAGATGTAAACTGTTTTTTGGATAAGATTAAGTTCATGCAATATAAATATAACAATCATAAAATCATACTATTGTGAGGATTACTGAAAGTCTAAATTCAATATATTCTAATCTGTTGATGTATAATTATACAAAAGGATGGAGGTTTACTTCTAAATAGACTATTATGTAACTAATAACCAGTTATATAATAGAATTATTTCAAGCATTACTTTTTTTTGAAAAGAGAATTTATTCAAATACTTAAATACAAGGCAATTAAGTATTCGTAGTATCAATCAAAATAAGTAGTTTTAAAAAGGACGTCAATCAAAAACCATAGAATCGTAGCTGATTGATACATTCTATTACAAATAATTATAACAACCCAATTCATTCTCTACTGGAGCAACCTCTAAACGCTATTAATTTGACCGTGGTAAATGCTTCAATTAGTTACAAGAGTAAACATTTGATTGTTTACAAGAGACGATCAAATTGTAATTTTTAATTATTACTTTTGTAAACAAGTGTGTACAATAATAAGAAATGGCCTTATTAAATCTGCCATACGACCAAATATGTAAACAAATGAAAACACGCCTCTTAAAACTCATGAATTACAAAGGCCTAACACCGATTCAGTTTGCTGAAATTATAGGCGTACAACGTTCCAGTATTAGCCATTTTTTATCCGGACGTAACAATCCCAGTCTGGATGTGATGCGTAAGATTTTAACTGCATTCCCCAACATTAGTGGTGATTGGCTGGTTACCGGTGAAGGATCAATGCTTAAAAGTACGGAAACAACCTCAGGCAGTGTAAAACAAGAGCCTACTTTCAATAGTCTGTTTGACGAAACTATAAAGGATGAACAGCCAGGTGTTTATAATATTAAAAACCAGTTAAGAACAGAAGAAGTGGTCATTAAAAAGCCATCAGATGATACAAACAGACCTATTGATAATCCCATAAGCGAAAAGCCGGATACAGGCATAGAGCGTATTGTCTTTTTTTACTCGGATGGTAGTTTTGCCGAATACCATCCAAAGTGAATCAATAAGTTGTTGTCATTTCCTTGAATTGCAATTTTTAGTCGCAGCAAAATGTACTATATTTGCAATGAAAACAGATGGTTTACATTTGTAAACCATCTGACAATTGAAATTATAAGCAACTACCTATGAAATATCAACACGACTTTACCGTCGTTGACAACGAAAGGCAAACACACGATTTCGTGGTGTTGACGTTGCAAGCCAGTCAAATATTACCAGAGATACTGCCTGGTCAATTTGCCGAGGTTTTGGCGCCACACCCACAAGCTTATTTACGCCGCCCTTTATCGATTCATGATGTCGATTACGAAAAGAAACAAATAAAACTTCTGATACAGGAAGTGGGCAAAGGCACCGAATCGTTGACAAAACTGGAAATTGGCAATAGGGTTAATATGATTTATCCTCTGGGCAAGGGGTATGATTTACCCGATAGTAAACGGGTTTTATTGGTTGGCGGCGGCTGTGGTGTCGCTCCTTTATTATATTTAGGTCGTTACCTGAAAAAAAATGGTATTATGCCACGATTCTTGATAGGCACACGTACCAAATCGGCCCTGGTACGACTCGACGCTTATCGTGAACTGGGGGATGTGATGGTGACAACAGAAGATGGTAGTTACGGTACCAAAGGTTTTGTGATTAATCACCCGGTGATGCGTACCCAGCAGCCCGATTTTGATTGGATTTATACCTGTGGACCGGAAGCCATGATGCGCATATTGGCCAAATACGCCACAAACCACCAACTCACTTGTCAGGTTTCGCTTGAAAATCATATGGCTTGCGGTATAGGCGCTTGTCTGTGTTGTGTTACCAACACCCGCGACGGTCACAAGTGCACCTGCACCGATGGGCCTGTTTTTGACTCAAAATATTTGCTATGGTAAATTTGAAAGTACAATTGGGTAATATCACGTTAAAAAACCCAGTTATGACCGCTTCCGGAACTTTTGGCTACGGAGAGGAATATGCTGATTTTATGGATTTAACGGCATTGGGAGGTATGGTGGTAAAAGGCACTACATTGAACCACCGCGAAGGGAATCCATATCCACGTATGGCCGAAACTCCGATGGGAATGCTAAATGCAGTGGGATTACAGAATAAAGGCGTTGATAAGTTTATAAGTGAAATTTATCCAAGGATAAAAGGATACCAGACCAGTATTTTTGTAAACGTTTCGGGATCAACCATCGAAGAGTACGTTCAGACGGCTGAGAAGATAAATGAACTGCAACATATTCCAGGTATCGAATTAAATATATCCTGTCCGAATGTTAAAGAAGGCGGAATGGCTTTTGGCACCAGTTGTCCTTCAGCAATAGCAGTTACAAAGGCAGTGCGTGAGGTTTACAAGAAACATCTGATGGTAAAACTATCGCCCAATGTAACCAACATTGTCGAAATTGCCAAAGGCGTTGAAAGTGCGGGTGCCGACTCCGTGTCTTTGATTAACACGCTTCTTGGGATGTCCATAAATGTAAAGACCCGGCGTCCGGAACTGTCAACTATCACCGGTGGACTATCAGGTCCAGCCGTGAAGCCGGTGGCTGTGCGTATGGTCTGGCAAGTAGCACAGGCATTAAAAATCCCCATAGTAGGTATGGGGGGCATCAGTAGTGCCGATGATGCCATCGAATTCATGCTGGCAGGTGCCACGGCCATTCAAATCGGAACGGCCAATTTTGTTGATCCACAAATTACTCTGAAAGTCATTGATGGAATAAAACAATATCTTGAAAAGCATCAGCTGACCGATATTAAAGAGCTAACAGGTGGAATGATTACAGATTAATACAAAGGGTTTGAATATTGAGTGCGTCAAATAGCAATTATTAGCCTGTTTGACGCATTTTTTGTTCGCGTTGTACCAGATTAGTCAGTGGACGGAAATGCTCTCTAATAACCGGCCATTTTTCGGGATACTGATTAAGAAGAAGCATCACACGTCGCTGATTTTTTCTCAGCCAATCGGTAATAGCAGGAGCCGACACAGGGCGCTGTAATGACTGTCCAACAGCAGCTCCGGTAGGCTCTTCACCAACTGAAACCAGACGTGCTGCTGCTGTTTCAATATTATCAAGCCATTGTTTGGTTCGACTCATACGACTCTCGCTATTGTTTATAGGCGATTTTTCCACCGGGCGAACCTCTTGTTTCGTCGTAAAGAAAATGGTTGCAGGTAAAATAGTCCAATCGTCTTCTTTACCATATAACATCGCAGTCATTTGGGCCGCCTTCGAAAGAGCCGTTTTTGCCGCATTAAAATCCGCTGCTTTTTGCAATTTCTTCAACGAACTTTCGTGCAAAACCCATCGCCCAGAGGGTTGTAAGGGATAATTAGATAAAAAATCTTCCGCCCAATGCGAAATCCATTCAATACCAACTACAGGTTCAGAATCAACCGATTGGTTCTCCAGAAGGCCTCGTGTTACAGATGTAAACTCTTCAATATAATCAAAAAATTGCTGCGCTGATTTATAAAACATTCTTGCCATTCTAAAAACAACAGATCCAATGAGTGCCTTACGAGCAGTATCAAGAGGCCCCTGCAAGCGGCTGACGCCAAAATTGCTTTGATCCTCACGAAAAAAGAGATAGAAGAAATCTACCATACCACCAGTATTCCCCAATCGTAGCGATAACACCACATGTTGTTCTTCGCTAAACAATTGAAATTGATCACTTAGAGTGTTTTTGTTTTCAAAAGGCAACTGATCAGGATGAAGCCATGTGTAACCGAGATCTCCTTTGGTTACCAGATTCTCCAATCCATCAATCACGAGCGTCCTTAACCGATAACTATTACCTTGCCTAACGAGCTCCTGACCCGATATGCCGGCGTTGTCTGGCTCGTTAAATAACAGTACAACCCGGTCGATTCCCGGGAAGACAGACGGCCACGACTGCATCAGCTGATCTCTGGATGGTAATAAAGACATATAGTCGCTTAACTTAAATGAAGGTACTAAAGGTAATTACAGAAGCTTAGTTAAGCAAACAATTAAGCATATAATTAAGCTTGTGAATATGGAGAATTGACTTAAGTCTTTAAAAAATAATGCTTAACGAACAAGACTAAATTAAAGTATGTCATAAAGCTAAATCTCTTCATACTTCATACACTCAAAATGGTTGTTTACATAAAACAAAACTTAATTATAAAACTTCAAAGCCTTTTTATTAAGATATTCTTAACCCTATTATTGTTTACATCTGTATAAAGTCTATTAATAACTGCATTTTTAGCTGGGTTACATATGTAATCAAATCGTAAAACGTAGCCCACCTATGTGACTTTTACAAAAAAATAAAACTGAAATAACCAATCAGGCATCTTCATCGTTCAAAATTGGCTATATTCGTTCAAAATTTTAGAAAATGAATCTGGACCATAGCAATCATAGATCAAATTGTGCTGAAAACTCATTTTTATCATTACCCATCAACCGTGCGGTTCAACTTAAATACCTACTTCTCACACTCTTAATATTGTTAAATAGTTTTCAGAAAATTGAAGGACAATTTTCGTCGCATTCTTCAATTTCGATTTTAACCTGTGCGCCCGGCGAAGAGCTATATAGTTTATTTGGACACACCGCGATCAGAATAAAAGATACCACCCAGCAAAAAGATTTTGTATTTAATTACGGCACCTTCGATTTTAATACGCCAAATTTCTATCTTAAATTTATGCGTGGCGAATTGAATTATCTATTATCTGTTTCCAGTTACAGGGCTTTTATCAGAGAATACCGTTACCATCGTCGTTCGGTTGTCGAGCAAAAACTAAATCTCACGCCGGAAGAGACTGAAAATATTATTTATGCATTAATGGTTAATTCCCAACCACAGAACCGTGAATATTTGTATCATTTTTTTTATGACAACTGTGCCACAAGGATTCGTGATGTAGTAGTTAACAACCTGAATGGCGATATTTATTTCCCGGTATTAACCGACTCGCAAATAAATATGACTTATCGGGATGCCATTAATAATTATCTAAGTACCCGCCAATGGACTCAGCTTGGACTAAATATTATTTTAGGGCAGCCTACCGACGACGTTTTATCACCTTTAAGTATACAATTTTTGCCCGATTATTTGCACAATCAATTTGCTAAAGCCACAAAAGCCGATGGGACCTTGCTGGTCGAAAGCACTGATCAACTGCTAAATTATCAGGCACAGAAAGCCAATAAAAACATTTCGCCAGCATTTGTTTTTTGGGGACTATTGTTCCTGTTGAGCTATTTGACGTGGTGGGAATACAAAAACAACCGGTTTATTAAATGGATAAATGTAATGCTGTTTTTAATTACTGGCATTATTGGTTGTCTGATTTTTTTTCTTTGGTTTTTCACACTTCATTCAGTTACAGGCCCCAACTGGCATCTATTGTGGGCCAATCCGCTCTATTTTATGGCAATCATCGCTCTCTTAAAAAAACAAAATCGATTTCATTATTTGCTATTACTACTGGCGGGTTTCAATCTAATTATGCTGTGCCTGATTATGGTTCTGCCACAACATCTATCGCTGCTGTTAATCCCGGTATGGTTGTTAATGGCAATTCGGTTAGTGGCACAATGGTTTTATTATCAGAAAACAGCTGCGCATTGAACCAAATTACGGCATCAACTGTTTCACAAACTAAAGTAGATGCCGATGAAAAGAATAGTCGTATCCAGTCTCTTAATTTGTGTTGTCTTTTCTTTGTCTTTTGCCCAAGCTGAAAGAGTGGAGGTTAAGACGCTGGAAGTATCACAGCTTCTTCAACAAATAAATAACCAATCAGATACCCTTTATGTTGTCAATTTTTGGGCTACTTGGTGCACGCCGTGTGTAGCAGAAATCCCGGAATTCAACAAAATACCAACTCAATTTAATCATCGACCTGTAAAAGTAATTTTAGCCAGCCTTGATTTCCAGGGGCAAAAAGAAAAACGTATTATTCCTTTTATCAAGGCAAACAAAATCTCACATACGGTTGTGCATCTTATTACACCCCGGGGCGGTGACTGGATCAACCAAATTGATTCGTCATGGAGCGGGGCTATCCCAGCAACTCTATTGGTTTACCAGCAATCAAAAAGAACATTTTTTGAAGGACAACTGGATTATCCAGGTATTATATCATTGATGGAAAAGACTTTGAAATAAACCAATATTAAAAATCAATTTAAAACGATAACATTATGAAAAAGAAAATTGCACTAGTTGCTTTACTTGGGCTTATGCTCATCCCTGTAACAGCACAGCTAAAAGTGGGTGATGTGGCTCCTGATTTTAAACTGAAGAACATTGATGGAACCTGGGTTCAATTATCGGATTACAACAATCAAAAAGGTGTAGTGGTAATTTTTACCTGTAATCATTGTCCATATGCCAAAATGTATGAATCACGTATTCAGGAGATTCATGCGCGCTACCAATCCCAAAAAGTGCCTGTTGTAGCAATTAACTCAAACGATTCGACAATTGTCCAAGAGGATAGCTATTCAAATATGATAAAAAATGCAAAGAAAAAAGGGTTCACGTTTCCTTATCTTTTGGACGACCAACAATTGTTCCGGAAATATGGCGCCACAAGAACTCCGCACGTGTTTTTGCTGAAAAAAGATAAAAAGCAGTTTGTCGTGTCTTATATAGGCGCCATTGATGATTATCCGCAAAATGCCAAAGAAGTCAAGGAAACCTATCTTGCAGATGCCATTGAAGCTGTTTTACAGGGTAAAGCTCCCAAAGTGACTCTCACAAAATCGGTCGGGTGTAGCATAAAATTTAAATAGTGTCAGCAATAAAACACGATTTTTCATCCGTTAAGGAATTTCAAGGATGCCATAATATTAGTTTTCCGGCAGATTTAAAAGCGTACGAAGCCATAATCGTGCGTTTTTTTTTGTGCGCTTGCTTCAATTAAGTTACTTTTGCAATAATTAAATCTTGTGAATCAAGGATTAACCACGACAGAAGCGAGATACTTGAAGAGAATGAGGTGGTTATTAGAGGTTTATATAAAGTAATTGGGGTCATTTTATGTCATTTAAATATAAAACATCTTTAGTTGTTTGTGGTTTAGTTGGTGGCGTTTTCTTGGATTATCTTACTGGTCCGTCAATCAATACCTTTGGTACTGATTTTATACCTTCGTTGCCTGTAACCACTTCGGCTCATATTTCAGGGCGGCTTTCGTCTGATTCTGTTTATCAGAACATTGATAAACAGGTCAAATATTTCATCAATAGATGGGATATAGCTGGTGCATCAGTTGCCATTGCCAGGGACGGGAAACTCGTGTTTGCAAAGGGCTATGGATGGATCGACAAAGAAAATAAAACTCCCGCTGAACCCTATAATTTGTTTAGGGTGGCCAGTATCTCCAAACTTATTACCGCTACGGGCATCATGAAGCTCGTAGAAGACGGGAAGCTGAAATTAGATGATAAAGTTTTTGGTCCGAAGGGTATTTTAAGTCGTTCACCATTTGATCATTACAAAGACAAAGGGGTGGAAGACATTGAAGTATTACATCTTTTAAACCATTCTGGCGGCTGGACAACGCGATGGGGAGATCCAATGTTTATGCCATACAGTATTGCTCGTCAAACCGGCAAAGAACTACCCCTAAAAGATGAAGATATTATCGAATTTATGTTGAGTAAGCGACTTCATTTTAAACCCGGCACGATGGCTTATTATTCCAATTTAGGCTATGTTGTTCTGGGAAAGGTAATTGAAGAAGTGACAGGGCAGGACTATGAATCGTATATCAAAACGCAGGTTTTATATCCTCTCGGTATATATGACATGCAACTGGGAGGTAGTTTCCCGGATGAGCGTTTGCCCTTGGAATCAAAATATTATGAACCTGCCGATCATGTGCTTGTAGATGATTATTTGGGTTTTGGTGAAAAAGTACCAGGTTCGTATGGTGGCAACGATATTCATACGCTAGGTGCAGCGGGTGGTTGGGTTGCGTCTTCTACCGATTTATTGAAACTAATGCTTTCGATTGATGGGGAGTCGTTCCCGGCTGATATTCTTACACCTGAATCAATCCAAAAAATGGCAACACCATCAAATCCAGGTAATCAACCATTGGGATGGCGGGCTATTACGTCTGACAGTTGGTATAGAACAGGTACATTGGCCGGAACTTCGGCTATTATGGTGCGACAGGACAACGGTATTTCATACGTCGTATTATTTAATACGAGCACATGGAAAGGACCTGCTTTATCATCAGAAATCAGACACATGATGAAACGAGCTATTGGAAAAACTGATCATTGGATGAATACAGATCTATTTCAAGAACATTCTTAACGATTAGACTGCATTCAGATATCTAGGTGTGCTTATAATTATTTAGGTATAATGTCAATTCATTAGCCAATTTTTTCTCGATAGTTTCGCTATGAATTTCTAATTACATCAATTTCATTTTAAGTGTGAGCCTTTATTTAGTTGGCTAAATTTCGGCGTTTGGCTGGAACAGACTGAAGGTGGTCTATTTATTTGTAAGTTAACAAAGAATGAGCTCGCAGCCAGGATTTTTTTTTGTTCGTATGTCGTTTTGTCAATATTTGACGATGCGAAATAAGTAGACGCCTGAAACTAATGCGATTTAAATACCTAACATGGTCGTTAATTATCTTTTTAAAATCCACTCCTCTTGTCTTATAATTGATATTATGATAAATAGGATATGTATAAAGAAAGCCGGATTTCACACCGGCCTCCTCTGATAAAACTAATATCTTACAAAGCTTTCAACTTACTATCCATTTCATTGTATTGATCCATCATGTCAAACCGGTAATACAAGTTCTTCAGCGTTTCCATAACCATAGTATCCTCGGGTTTCACTTTGTGAGCACGCTCCATATATGGTAACGATTTACGAAACGTTTCATTAGCAGCTTTCTTCGCAGCTTCATATTTTTTATTATCCTGAATATCATTAGCTGCATTCATTTCTTCAGCCCCCTGATTGTAATAGATCACACCAATATTCAACAAAGGTTCAAAGAAATCGTCCTTGAGTTCCAACGCCTTTCCGTAATCCAACAACGCCTTTTCATAATCTTTACTCATATCGTAAAGCACGCCTCTGGCATTATAATAACTAGCATTTTCAGGATCTGTACTAATAGCCTTATTCAAGTACTCAAGCGCTTCAGCATTTTGCTCTGTTTGCAAATAGAAATTAATCAGCATGGTTAAAATACGGTCATCTTGCGGATATTTTTCAAAACCACGTTTCAGGTTCTCGCCCATTTTAACCGTATCCTTTGTGGCGGTATAAATTTCATTCAATAGAAGAACCGCATCACCACCCTCATATCCTAAATCTAAAGCTTCAGATAGATATTTTTCTGCAATATCATATTTTTCACTTCTACTGGCTGCTAAGCCTGAATAATAAATAAATACAGAGTCGGCAGGCAATTTATCTTCTTCATATAAAGGCAGTTTATTTAATTTAATTACGCTTTCAAAAAGATTTAAAGCCAACGGATAATCCTCCGCATTAAAAGCTTCAATACCAGCATTTTGCAATTCAGGCATAAAAAAAGTCAAAGCGACCTTAATTTCTTTTTCAAAACGACCCGCACCTTTACCTTTTTCATCACCAAGTTGGTCGCGTTCAGCGGCTTTAAAATAATTAGATACGGCGCTTAAAATCAAATCTGATTTCGATTTATCGGCTTTGTACTCCTCTGTAGCTAATCGGGCTGCCACAATATAGGTCTTAGCCCAATCTTTTGATTTAGGATGTTCAAGCGCCTCATTAATTTTCTCTTTAGCCATTGCTAAATCGCCATTATCAAGAAAGGCCGATGCCGCAGCCACCTTTCCACGCTGTGCGTAAACAGCAGAAATGGCAAGAAATGAAACAAATAATAATACTAACCTTTTCATTGTCATCTTTTTTTGTTGTTTTCTTGAGTTGATAATCTGTAATTTAATCTAACTTGATACTAGTATTTATTCAAAAAATTACTCTGAATCATTTTCATCATCTGCTTTCGACGTAACGTCACCCTCTTCCGGCAATTCTTCATTTTCAACTGCCATAAGTTCATCTTCTAAACGTTGCGCCATGACTTTTGTTACAGAAGCAATTTCATCATGTTTTTTCTCCAGATTAATAAAACGCACGCCTTGTGTTGCTCTTCCTGTTGTTCTAACGTCAATAACTGCCAACCTTATTGTAATGCCTGACTTGTTAATTATCATCAGATCATTATCGTCAGTCACATTTTTAATTGATATCAGGTTGCCGGTTTTATCGGTGATTTTCATGGTTTTAACACCTTTACCACCACGGTTCGTAACCCTGTAATCTTCAATTTTAGAACGTTTACCAAATCCTTTTTCGGAAACAACTAAAATATCTTCATCCATGGATTTAACACAAACCATGCCAACGACTTCATCGTGCTCCGCGGTAAGAGTTATACCTCTAACACCCTGGCCAGTACGACCAATACAACGAACGGTACTTTCGTTAAAACGAATTGCCCTGCCTGATTTAGTGGCCAATAGTATTTCGTTTTTTCCGTTGGTCAAACGGGCTTCAATTAATTCATCACCGTCTTTAATTGTAATGGCATTTACCCCATTTTGACGTGGACGTGAGTAATCGGCCAAGAGCGACTTTTTAATTACGCCTTTTTTGGTGCCCATTATAATGTAATGTGAATTAGCAAATTCCACATCTTCGCCTAAACGTTTGATACGGATAAAAGCCTTCACGGTATCATCGGAATCGATGTTAAGAAGATTCTGAATAGCACGTCCTTTAGTACTCTTATTACCTTCCGGAATTTCATATACCTTAAGCCAGAAACAACGACCATTTTTGGTGAAGAAAAGCAAAGTATGGTGCATTGACGCCGGATAAATATGCTCAATAAAATCTTCATCGCGCATACCAGCACCTTTAGAACCAACTCCACCTCTGTTTTGGGTTCTAAATTCAGCCAGCGGCGTGCGTTTAATATATCCCAAATGCGACACGGTAATAATCATTTCCTCATCGGCATAAAAATCTTCGGGATTAAATTCTTCGGAAGAATAAACGATATCGGTTCTTCGGTTATCGTTATATTTAGTTTTTATTTCAAGCAGCTCTTTCTTTATGATATCCATACGCAAGTCAATATTTGCCAGGATCTCTTTTAAGTGAGCAATAACTTGCATTAAATTATCATATTCTTCGCGAAGTTTACCCTGCTCCAGACCAGTTAATTGGCGCAAGCGCATTTCAACAATAGCTCGGGATTGAATATCGGTCAGTTCGAATCGTTGAATCAATTTTTCACGCGCTTCATCAGGCGTATTGGCTGCTCTGATAATTTTGATGACTTCGTCAATATTATCACTGGCAATTATTAACCCTTCAAGAATATGGGCGCGTTTTTCGGCCTGTTGCAATTCAAATTGCGTACGACGTATGACAACGTCGTGACGATGTTCCACAAAATTGCTTATAATAGCTTTTAGATTAAGCAATTCAGGACGACCTTTCACCAGAGCAATACTATTTACCCCAAAAGACGATTGCAGAGCCGTATACTTATATAAATGGTTGAGTACGACATTAGCGATGGCTTCTTTTTTCAAGTCAATCACAATGCGCATTCCATCCCGGTCTGATTCATCGTTAACGTTTGAAATCCCGTCAATTTTCTTTTCATTAACCAAGTCGGCAATTTTGATAATTAATTCCGCTTTGTTAACCTGATACGGTATTTCGTTAATAACAATTTTCTCCCGGCCATTTTTATCTGTTTCAACATCACTTTTAGCCCTAATAACAATTCGGCCCCGACCTGTGAGGTAAGCGTCTTTAACGCCCTGATAGCCATAAATAGTTCCTCCTGTGGGGAAATCAGGAGCTTTAATAATACCGATCAAAGATTCGATATCTATCTCCGGATTATCAATATAAGCAATAATAGCATCTACCGAATCGGACAAATTATGAGGTGGCATATTAGTTGCCATACCGACCGCAATACCCGACGCGCCATTGACCAGTAAAAGCGGAATACGCGTTGGTAATACGGTTGGTTCTTTCAACGAATCATCAAAATTCAGTTGAAAATCAACCGTATCCTTTTCGATATCAATTAAAGCTTCTTCGGCTAATCGATTCAGGCGCGCTTCGGTGTAACGCATAGCAGCAGGGCTATCACCGTCAACTGAGCCAAAGTTACCTTGACCGTCGACTAATTGATACCGCATTGACCAAGGCTGAGCCATTCGAACCATCGCATAATAAACGGAAGTGTCTCCATGCGGGTGAAATTTACCCAACACCTCCCCTACAATACGGGCTGATTTTTTATACGGCTTGCCGGAAGTAACGCCTAATTCATTCATTCCGAACAATACACGACGATGAACAGGTTTCAAACCGTCGCGAACATCGGGCAGTGCCCGGGAAACAATCACCGACATCGAATAATCGATGTAGGCAGATTTCATTTCCTCTTCAATGTTAATTTTAATTATTCTATCTCCTTCAACCATTTAAATACCCTTTAGATGAGTCTGGAACACAAAAAAAGGCCCAATACAGACCTTTAAATTTGGCAGCCCTAAATTAATCATTTCTAGCGTAAGAATAAAATCTATGATACTTGTTTTTATTAACAATTGACGACTCTGGGAAAATTCTTCAAATTATACTAATTTTGTATCAGTCTCAAAGTTGCAAAAATTGAAATTAATGTAACATTAGGGTTAACAAAAGCTGTTAAACAGCGTTAAATGATAAGGAATTCTCCTTTTTTATAATATTTTTATGACATCAATTTTTGAAAACGAAGACGCAATTATATGGATTTAAATTTTTCGTCACGAGTCCGCGATGTTTTAGCTTACAGCAAGGCAGAAGCCATTCGGTTAGGTAATCAGTTTATAGCGCCGGAACACCTAATGCTTGGGTTGCTCCTGCAAAAAGAAGGGAAAGCCCTCAGTTTACTGGAAAAGCTTAAGGTGGACATAGACCAGTTAAAAGAAACGCTGGAAGACAAAGTCAGAGGCACCGGTGTCGTGACTGACACCACGCAGGTTCCGCTACTGAGATCGTCTGAGCAGGTTTTAAAACTGGTTCATTTAGAAGCACGTGCTTTTAAGTCAGACAAGGTTACGACCGTTCATTTGCTACTGGCTTTAATGCGCGATACAAATGGATCAATTGCAGAAATTATGGATACATTTAATGTTAAATACGATTCTTTGAAGCATTTACTCACCCGTAAAACACCAACGGCAAGAGCTCAAATGCCTGAAGATGATGATATGGACAGCCCTTTTGGTGGCAGTTCTGAAGGCAATAAGGCGTCGCAATCCGGAAAAACATCCAGCGACACCCCAGTGCTTGACAATTTTGGTATTGACATTACCAAAGCAGCTGAAGAAGGACGTTTGGATCCTATTGTAGGGCGTGAACGTGAAATAGAACGCCTGGCACAGATTCTTAGTCGCCGCAAAAAAAACAATCCTGTTTTAATTGGAGAACCAGGTGTGGGCAAATCGGCTATCGCCGAAGGGTTGGCCTTACGTATTATTGAGCGCAAAGTATCGCGAGTTCTTTTTAGCAAACGGGTGGTTACACTGGATTTGGCTTCTATTGTTGCCGGGACTAAATATCGCGGACAGTTTGAAGAACGTATCAAAGCCATTTTGAATGAACTTTCGAAAAACACCAATATCATTCTTTTTATAGATGAAATTCACACAATTGTGGGTGCAGGTGGTGCTACCGGTTCATTGGATGCAGCTAATATGCTTAAGCCGGCGCTGGCTCGAGGCGAAATACAGTGTATTGGTGCAACTACTCTCGACGAATACCGCCAGCACATTGAGAAGGATGGCGCATTGGAACGTCGTTTCCAAAAAGTGATGATTGAACCCACAACTGTTGACGAAACAGTGGAAATTTTGAATAATATCAAAAGTAAATATGAAGATCATCACAATGTGTATTATACACCCGAAGCTATTGATGCGTGTGTTAAGCTAACCGAGCGGTATATTTCTGACCGCCACTTACCTGACAAAGCGATTGATGCTTTAGACGAAGCTGGGTCAAGAGTACACATCTCAAACATTGTGGTGCCCGAAAAAATTGTGGAACTGGAACAAACGATTGAAGCGACCAAAGAGAATAAAATTAAAGCCGTAAAAGCTCAGAATTTTGAATTGGCAGCCAGCTTCAGGGACAAAGAAAAGCATTTGATTGAAGAACTGGATCAGTCAAAAGCCAAATGGGAAGAAGAACTACAGCAAAACCGTGAAACTGTTGACGCAGAAAAAGTGGCTGAAGTGGTTGCCATGATGACTGGCATACCGGTACAGCGTGTTGCACAAGCCGAAGGCTTTAAGTTGCTTCAGATGGGTGAACAACTAAAAGGCAAAATTATTGGTCAGGAAGAAGCCATTCAGAAAATTGTAAAAGCCATACAGCGTAACCGTGCGGGGTTAAAAGACCCCAACCGTCCCATTGGCTCTTTTGTTTTTCTGGGTCCTACAGGTGTTGGAAAGACTCATCTGGCAAAAATATTAGCCAAATATTTGTTTGACACCACCGATGCTCTGATTCGGATAGACATGAGCGAATATATGGAAAAATTCAGCGTCTCTCGTCTGGTTGGAGCACCTCCCGGATATATCGGTTATGAAGAAGGCGGACAATTAACCGAAAAGGTTCGGCGTCGCCCCTACTCTGTGGTATTGCTCGACGAAATAGAGAAAGCTCATCCCGATGTCTTTAATCTAATGTTACAGGTGATGGACGAAGGTCGGCTAACCGACAGTTTGGGGCGCAAAGTAGATTTTAAAAATACCATTATCATTATGACGTCAAATATCGGTTCTCGCGAATTGAAAGATTTTGGACGGGGAGTTGGTTTTAGTCATGCAAGTAATAATAACGAGGGCAGTCATTCCAGAGGAATTATTGAAAAAGCGCTGAAAAAAGCATTTGCCCCTGAATTCCTTAACCGGATTGATGATGTTATTATTTTCAATAGTCTAAGTGAGAATGATATTCACAAAATTATAGATATAGAATTGACAGGATTGTATGAACGTATAAATGCACTAGGCTATCAATTTGTTCTTAGTGATGAAGCGAAAAATTTTATAGCTTCCAAAGGCTACGACGTACAATACGGCGCCCGTCCTTTGAAACGAGCCATTCAAAAATATCTTGAAGATGAAATGGCGGAAGTTATCATTCAGGCTTCGGTGAGTGAAGGTGATGCAATCGAAGTGGATTTTGATAAGAAGAGTGAAAAGATTATTACTCGTATAGTTTCAAATTCCAAAAAGAAATCGATTGCAAAGACCCAAAGCAAAGAGTCGAGTAATTAAAGTCTGTTTGTTAAGTTATAATTTTGTCTGCATTACGCTTACAATAATGGCTATTTGCCATGTAAACTCATTTTGTTGGATTAACAAAGGCTTTGAGTTTGCATATTTATTTCATTTTTCAGGCGCTTGAGCTTTTTTACTGATTCAGACATAATTACAAAAAGAAAGGCCACCCGAAAATTCGGGTGGCCTTTCTTTTTGTAATTTATTAAAGTACTTGTGTACTAATTTTCAGCATTTAGCCGTTTATGAATTTCTGATAAAGAAGCTTCTGCATTCTGATTTGAAGCATCAATGGCCAGTACTTTTTCGAACCAGGGTTTAGCCGCAGCAAAAGCTTCATTTGCTTTGGCTGTTATTTCGGCATACTGTTCAGGCTGGGCGTTAGCAGCCGTTGCCAAAATTTGGTTTGCCTCGTTATACGATTCGGCACCTTTTTTCAAATAAAAAGTGGTTAGTTTCTTTTTCATATGTCCAACTACACCACTTGTTTTATAATCCTCAATAGCCTTTAAAAGGACAACTTCCATCTCCTCTTCATTTCCCATGTCTTCATAAGCGGAAGCAATATAAAAAGTTGCGAAATCGGGTTTATAATTTAATTCAACCGATTTTTTATAATATTCCAAAGCTTGCTCATTCATTTTTGCACGGCGTGCACAAGTTGCCATATTAAACACCATTGCAGCATCCATTTCTTCTCCTTCCGGCCACTGTTTAAATGACGACTCATACAATTCAAAGGCTTTGGCATAATTTTTACCTTTCAGCGCCTCATTTCCCTGATTTTTCAACTCGATATATGCTGTTTCGTCCTGAGCAAAACTAACCAACGAAAACATCAACATCCCTACAATAACAAAATACTTCATAACAAACTTATTTTATGTTTTTTACAATACTAATTAATTGATTTTCATAAATTAAACAACAGTACACAAAGACTGTTAACATTTGACTTGCAAAAATAGCATTTTTTTGAAAAAAGCCTAAGTTCAGTATGCTCAATCTTAAAATGTATTAACAAGTATTATGCCAGTCGTTCAATTTTAGATCGTAATTCCCGATACCCGGCATTCATCACAGCCGACGCATCCCTTACTGGCAGCTCAAATTCGATGGTATATCCTGCACCATTTAAACCACCATCAATTAACGGATCAATCACATCGCCAAATTTAAAAGGATGAGCTGTTGAAACAAAAACGCCGGTCTCGTCATTTTTAATTTCGTTTTTAAGAGCCAGATAGCCGGAAGCCGTATGCGGGTCCATCAGGTAATGACGCGATTTATAAACCGACTTAATTGTCGTTCTGATTTCTTCATCGGTTACAGATTGCGAAACCAGCTGTTTTTTCAATAATTCCAGATTATTGTTATAAATACGGAACATACGAGGAAAATTACTTGGATCGCCCACATCCATGGCATTTGCAATGGTTGCAATGGTTAAATGCGGATCGTATGCGCCCGACGCCATAAATCTGGGAACCACATCATTGGCATTGGTAGCTGCGATAAAACGTTTAACCGGCAATCCCATTTTGTGCGCCAGCATAGCGGCCGTAATATTACCAAAATTCCCGCTGGGGACTGTTACTACCGGCGCTTCAGTGAAACCCTGACGTCTTAATAACGCAACACTCTGGAAATAATAAATCATCTGTGGCAACAAACGGCCTATATTGATGGAGTTAGCCGATGTCATATACACTTTTTCACGCAGCTCATTATCTTTAAAAGCCTCTTTAACCAGGCGCTGACAGTCATCAAAACTACCTTTAACGGCATAGGCATGAATATTATCACCCGGACTGGTAATCTGGTATTCCTGATAAGGACTCACCTTACCATCAGGATAAAGCACAACCACTTCGATGCCTTTCACGCGATGAAAGCCATTGGCTACTGCCCCACCGGTATCGCCTGATGTGGCGGTTAACACCATTAATTTGCGCGACTCACCCTGATTAAAATACCCCAGCAATCGGGATAAAAAACGCGCTCCAACATCCTTAAATGCTTGTGTAGGACCATGATATAACTCCAACGCAAACATTCCATTTTCAACTTTAACCAATGGGATTTCGAAGGAAAAAGTTTCTTCAACAATGCGTTTCAACACATCATCGGGGACCTCAGCAGTCACATATGGCTTTAAAACTTCAAAAGCAATTTGTGGGAGTGATAAAGTATGAAAATTGGAAATAAAATCGGAAGATAAAGCCGGAATATTTTCAGGCATAAATAAAGTCCCGTCGGGTGCCAGTCCTTTAAAGAGCGCATCTTTAAGTGAAAAAGACTGATCAGGTGTACCCAAACTTACGTATTTCATGTATTTATAATTTTATTTTTAAGGTCACATGGAACTTATCGGAATTAATCTTACTCCTGTGTGTAAAGCAATTCCTAAGGCTCGTTTCATCTGTCTCAGGCTATTTAAAAAACAGATCAAGTAAACCATCTCCATTAATTTCTTTTAACGCCCCCTGTTTAACCGATTCTTCATTTAACCGTTCTACCCCATCGGCCGGCATTCCGGGTTTCAGCATCATAAACGGCACCGGCGACATGGTATGCGTGCGTAATATACAAGGCGTTGGATGATCGGGGAGCAATAATAACGAAAAAGGTTCGCCCATCTCATTCAATCCTTTCCAAAGCGGGTTGAGCAAGCGGCGGTCAAAATCTTCGATCACTCGTTTTTTAAGATTGTAATCCCCTTCGTGTCCGGCTTCGTCCATGGCTTCGACGTGCAGAAATACAAAAGAATGACGGGATAAAGCATCCAAAGCAGCAGCAGCCTTACCCTCATAATTGGTATCGTGAAGCCCTGTTGCCCCCTTCACGTGAATTAATTCAAGTCCAGCTTGCTGGCCGATACCAAAAATCAGATCAACAGCCGATATAACGGCACCAGAAGGAATGCCAAAACGCTTCTTAAAAGGCGGAAACTGAGATTTAAAGCCTGGCGACCATGGCCATATTGAATCAGCCGCTTTAAGCCCTTCGGCTCGACGTTTAACATTAACCGGATGTTGGGCCAATACTTTCAAAGATGCCATCATCAAATCATTAACCAAGCGAGCGGTTTCTTCAGCCTCAGGCACAAGGGCCACAGGCATCAACGGTTTAGCCGGTTTACCTGGATGATCGTGAGGTGGCGTACATTTTAGCTGTTTATTACCACCTTTAATAATCAAAATATGTCGGTAGCTGGTCCCTGCATAAAAACGGATATTATCGTTTCCCAACGACTCATTCAGAGCATCAATCAGCTCGGCTGCCTCCTGAGATGAAATATGTCCGGCTGAGTGATTAACTAAAATACCGTCTTCCAATGAAACAAGGTTACAGCGGAAAACCAAATCATCAGGATCCGCATCAATACCCATAGCGGCTGCCTCAAGCACGCCGCGACCATCAAAATATTTGGCTGGTGAATAGCCAAGAATATTCATATTGGCAATTTCACTTCCGGGATGAAATCCTTGCGGTACGGTGTGTACCAAACCCGTGGCCGATAGCCTGCAAATATCATCCATAACAGGCGTATTTGCCGCCATAACAGGCGTTAATCCACCAAACGCTTCGATGGGCTCATCGGCCATACCATCAGCTAAAACAACAATATATTTCATTTACATCTATTTTTCAGTTCCCGTTTATTCGGGTTAATACGGAACCTTTGGTAATTGACATCTGTTTTTATACGAACAATTTCAATACCGATATCCCTCATCATTTCGTAGCTGGTTTACTCAAATTCAAACAGATTTAATCTAATTCCGATTTATTATCACAAAATCATAAGAAAAGACCTTACAAAATTAACATTTTATCAGAACATAGAAAGCTCGCACTGTTGAAAAGAACAATAACATTTTATATTGGTTTATAATCGCCTCAAAAAAATGTAATTTTAAGGCAATATTCAGATAAAACAACTGCAATGTCGCAATTAAAAATATTTCGGGCCTCGGCGGGTTCTGGTAAAACTTTCACTCTGACTGGCGAATACATCCGGCTATTGTTTAAAGATCCGGCTAATTATCGACATACACTGGCCGTAACGTTCACAAACAAAGCCACGGCCGAAATGCGCTCCAGAATTTTACGCACGCTATATGCCTTATCGGATGCAAAAACAAAAAATCCGGATTATTTGAGCGACTTAAAAAAAGAGTTTAATTTATCAGATAAAAGTATAAGATCGACAGCCGGCTCATTACTGCGTTTATTACTGCACGATTACTCGCGATTTAGCATCAGCACCATCGATAGTTTTTTTCAGAAGGTAACACGTTCCTTTGCCAGGGAAATGGGCTTACCCATTGGTTTTCGACTGGAGCTGGAGGCCGAACAAATTATGCAACAGGCGATTGATCAACTGATACAAGAGATGGATCTACCACAGCATAAAGAGCTAAGGAAATGGCTTATTCAATTTGCCCGCGAACGTATTGAAGACAACAAAACCTGGAATATTGCCGGCGAAATTAAAAATATAGGGCAAGAAATTATTAAAGAAAACTTTCAGGCCAATGCTGGCACCATCTCCCAACAGATTAACGACCGTAATTATCTCAGCGTCTATAAAAAGGCACTGGAAGAAATCATACAAAACATTGACAAACAATTTATCAATATAGGACAAAAAGCTTTAAAAATTATTGCGGATTATGGATTAAATATTGAAACTGATTTTAAAAATAAAGGACGGTCGCCTGTCATGGTTTTTAAAAAAATGACAGAACTTAAGGATCATATGAAACGCGACCGCTACCTGAAAATTGTTGAAAATATTGATAATATAATCACAAAAACAGCACCCGACGAAATCCGAAGAGCCATTGAGGCAGCTTATAGCGGAGGATTGCATGATTTAGCCCAATCGGCTATTGACTTACTCAACGCCAAAGAAAAAGATTATAACACGGCCTTACTCATCCTTCCCAACCTTAATGCTTTGGGTATGATCAACGATGTAAATGAAAAGATGATGGAATTGTGCAGGGCCCAGAATGTTTTCCTTATTTCGGGCACCAATTATCTGCTCACACGCATTATCGACAATAATGAGACTCCGTTTATATACGAAAAGACAGGAACGCGGTATTCCAATTATATGATGGATGAATTTCAGGATACATCGACCCTTCAATATTTAAATTTCATTCCTCTGGTTAATGATTCGTTGGCAACAGGCAGCTATTCGCTGATGGTAGGTGATGTTAAACAAGCCATTTACCGATGGCGTAACTCCGACTGGAATTTATTGGCCGAAGACGTGGAGAGCGATTTTAACCGTTACGGAATAGATATTAAAACCCTTGACACCAACTGGAGAAGTGCCAAAGAAGTGATTCGTTTTAACAATTTGTTTTTTAAACTATCGGCAGAGGCCATGCAAACGCAATTTAATGGTCTCATACCAGGTGATACGGAACCTTCATTAACCGTCAAAAAGTTACAAAACAAAATTACCAACGCCTATAGTGATGTATTTCAGAAAGCTGCCGAAAAAGCAACCCTCAACGGTGGTGAAATAGAGATTAAATTTTTAGAAGGTGAAAATAAGGAAGACTTCTTTGAGGCCGCATTGCCCAAAGCCATTCAGCGTATCTCCGAATTGGTACAACAAGGCTTTCGGTTGTCAGACATTGCCGTACTTGTACGCAATAACAGAGAAGCCGTTTTAATAACCAATGCGTTATTGTCGGGCGATTACAGCGAAAACAACGAACATTTCCCCGTTATCAGCAACGAATCACTGGTAATATCCAATTCGGAAGCCATAAAACTAATCGTTGCTCAGCTAAAACTGATTCTTCGTCCCGATGATGCGGTATTAGAATCATTTGTACGACTGCATATTTTAAAATACCAGTCGTCGATCAATACACCGTTGGATGCCAGCAATGCCTTTAACAATTCAGACATTGAAACCACCTGGGATCTTTATAAACAAAAGCTATTCAGCCACCAACAGAAACCTTTATATGAATTGATTGAAAACATTAGCTTATTATTACCTGCCGGTTTATATGAGCAACACTCGGTTTATTTACAAGGTTTTATGAGTTTGGCGCTTAGTTATATTAATCAGGAGACCTCCGATCTAAACCAATTTTTGAATTATTGGGATCAAAAAGGCGCCAAAATATCACTAACCGTTCCCGACAACCAGGAGGCCATTCGTGTTATGACCATCCATAAATCAAAAGGACTTGAATTTGAGGCCGTTGTTATTCCTTTTGCCAGCTGGACCATGAACCATTTGAGTCATACGGATTTATTGTGGTTAAAGCCTGCTCAAGCCCCCTTCAATGCCGTTGCAATGGTACCGGTAAAAGGGGTGTCGGCCATGACCCGCTCTCATTTTGCCGATGACTACTTCCGTGAAACCCTGCTTCAATACGTCGACAATTTAAATGTAACCTATGTCGCATTCACAAGAGCCTGTCAAAGCTTATCGATCATTGCGCATCTAAAAAACGAAGACTACAAAAAAATTGATACCATTGCGCATTTGTTACATTTCGTTGTAACACAGCCGACGGTTTTAGAGCAATATCCGCAAGGCTGGGATGCCACACAAATGACTTTTAAAGTTTCAGGTGTTATTCAATTTAAAGCAACCAAAGAAGAAACCCATTTGCGGGCTCTGACACAAACAACCCCGCCCCCCATGAAACGTATTCCTGCAGGGACCCGAATCACAAATCATTTGGAAAGCTACCGTTCATTTGAAGACAGCACCCAGCACCAACAGCTGAACTATGGTAAAATTATGCACCAGCTTTTTGAACTGATTAAGACTGAGAAAGATATTGATCCGGCTCTATTACAACTACGATTACAGGGGAAAATCTCCGGTAATGAAATACCAGAACTAAAAAAAGGAATCTTTGAGCGCATTCATCATCCCAAAGCTGCACATTGGTTTGATAATACCTACCAGGTTAAAAATGAAGCAACTATATTATCGAAAGAAGTTAAACGCCCTGACCGTGTAATGCTTAACAATAATGAAGTGATTGTTATTGATTACAAATTTGGGCACCAGCGATCACCAAAGCATCACAATCAGGTTTTACAATACATGCAGTTGATTCAAAAAATAGAATCCAAAAAAGTAAACGGTTTTATCTGGTATATGGAAAAAAACGAAATTGTGGAAGTGAATACACAGGGCTCCTTATTTTGAACCGGATAAATCAGCCAACGAAGCCCTGAATAATATCAATAAGCAGTCACCGTGCATTTTGGATAAACTACACCCAGCCAGATCATGGCTATAGTGCAACAAACCGGCCGATTTGTAAGGCTTGTTATATTTTGTAAGAATTTTCAATTCTCAACCCCGTTTTTTCTTTTTAGACTTCTTTTTTTGTACCGAAAAGCCAAATTTGCCAATGGGTTTTCCTATGTCGAAATACCGACCATGGGAGTAGCAAATTAAATTGGCACGATCAAGTGCGAAGGCATTAGTTTTTGAATCCAGATATTCATCTTCGACCTTTACATTCAACACTTCAGCCAAAAACATATCATGCGACCCCAAAGGGATAATTTGAGAAATACGACACTCAATATTAACCGGTGATTCAGCAATAATCGGCGCATTAACCACCGATGCAGGTGCGGGGGTCAGTTTCATTTCCCCGAACTTATTGTAATCACGTCCCGAACGTACGCCGCACCAATCGGTGGCGAAAGCCAGGTCGTGCGTTGTCAGATTAAGCACAAATTCACCGGCCTTTTTCAGAAGCTCATATGAATGACGTTCGGGTCGCACCGAGATATAACACATGGGCGGATTGGAGCAGGTCGTTCCTGTCCACGACACCGTAATAATATTGTACTCATCCACAGAAGTACCAACCGAGACCATCACGGCTGGCAATGGGTAAATCATGTTACCCGGTTTCCAATCAATTTTAGCCATAGAAAGGTGATCCAAATAAAAAACAGTATCAAATCATTTTCAGTTCCTTACTGGTGGTTATTTTTTCGCAATAATGGCATTTCAGAGCCAAATTTGTCTTGTCCTGCACAGTAAAACGCGTAACAATTGCTTCTGTATTGGTAATACACTTGGGATTGAAACAGCGAACAATACCCACCACCTCGTCAGGAATTGTTACGTCTCTTTTTTCAACGACTTCATAATCGCGGATAATATTTAACTTGGCATGAGGCGCCACAAGTGCAATTTTATTAATCTCATCATCTTCAAAAAACTTATCTGAGACCTTAATAATCGCCTTTTTACCCAGTTTATGGCTGTCGAAATTAGCGCCAAAAGTAATTTGGTTTGTAATGTGATCAAGTCCCAAAATGGAGATAACGTAAAACAGTGATGGTGCCGGAATATGATCAATAACGGTTCCATTTTGGATGGCACTAACCTGTAATTGTTTTTGCTTTCCCATTTTTCAATTCTTAAATGCTAGTAAAATCTGTGTCAAATTATTTCAATCCCATAATAGCAGCAATGATTGCCATACGGGTATATACCCCATTTTTTGCCTGCTGAAAATAATATGCTTTGGGATTGCTATCCACCTTCACATCAATTTCGTTGACACGCGGCAGAGGGTGTAATACTTTAAGGTTATCGCGCGTATTTTTAAGCATCTTATTTTTAAGCACAAATGCATTTTTCACCCTTTCATATTCCATGGGGTCGGAAAACCGTTCTTTTTGAACCCGCGTCATATACAATATATCAGCCTGATCGAGTTCATCCATGGTTGTACTTTCAAAGAACGGGATGTCCCTTTCATTCAGAAATATTTTGTATTCCTGAGGTATTGCCAATTCTACAGGAGAGACAAAATGAAAGACTGGGTTAAAATGTGATAAAGCCATTAATAACGAATGAACGGTGCGACCATATTTTAAGTCGCCCACCATAAAAATATTCAAATTATCGAGCTTTCCCTGTGTCTTTTTTATGGAATAGAGATCGAGAAGTGTCTGCGAGGGATGCTGATTTGCCCCATCGCCGGCATTGATAATGGGAACAAGCGATTGTTCTGAGGCGTAACGGGCACTTCCTTCCAAAGGATGCCGCATGACAATTAAATCGGCATAATTACTCACCATTTTTATGGTATCCTTAAGTGTTTCACCCTTCGTGGTAGACGATGACGATGAATCGGAAAAACCAATGATGCGTGCCCCCAAACGATTAATAGCCGTTTCGAAACTTAATCGGGTGCGTGTGGATGGTTCAAAAAACAGGGTTGCCACCACTTTATCGCGCATGAGCGGCTGATTGGGATTGGCCTCAAAATCGGCCGCTAAATCTAAAATCCGAAGAATTTCTTCCTTCGAATAATCTGTAATTGAGACTAGACTTCTATTTTTCATGTGTTTATAATTTGTTTCTCAGTTGCCATATGGAACTCGCCGGAATAATCATTATCCTTTGTGAGAATCAAAGATCAGCGAAGCTAAATCTTACTCATGGCTCGTTTCATATTTTAACGAAAACAAAGCGTATAAAAAAAAGCAAAAAAATACCCAATCGAACCGACCGGGTAAAATTATTAAAACCATTTCTGAATATCTGAACAAAAAGGGAATAGACTATAAAGGGAGTCATTTCCCCGTAAAAATGTCTTCCAAAATATAAAGAAGACCAAAATCTGGCTGTTTTGTATTTGTACATATCAAAAAACAAAATTAACCAAATCATTAAATAAAGCGGAACAAAAGCCCGTTATTTTTTTCACAACTGCGAATATGCTTCAAAATTTTGATTGAAATAAAACTCAATCCAGTTCAACAAACACCACTTCCACATCAACAACCATTGTTAAATAGCTGCGGCCTGTACTAATGGTAGAAGGCAGAATTAAAGTACTTTTACCAAAATTCTTCATGTAACTCACACCCTCTTCCAGACCAGTATAATAAGCATCACCTGAGCCAACCACAAATGTATGAGGCGCAGGTGAATTTGTATTCGATTCATATAGAAAAAGAGCTGGCTTACCCAATGAATCCCGATCGAGCACATACGACGAAAAACGAACGCCCACTTGCTTTCCAACCAATACAGAATCGCCAGTTCCCTTAACCCGCTCCAAATACATCAGACCAGAAGAAGACCGTTTATCGATGGTATCAGTAGAAATCGTCAGAAGACTATCCCAAGCGTCCGAATTATCATAGAATTCGCCAAGAATAGCAAGCTCTTCGGCCTCCATCTCTTCATAATTAATGGAATTATAACTATTATCTTCGCAGGCTACAGAAATTGCGAGAATGGACAATAACAAAAACGGCAAACGGAAAATCGATACTTTCATTCTATTTTTATACTTAAACATAAACGCAATTTTATCTAATATTAATCAACTCAACCTCAAACATAATTGGTGCCCCCGGTAAAATAGAGCCTGAGGCAGTTCCTTCATCGCCGTAGGCTTGTTCGGCTGGTAAAATAAAGATGGCTTCACTCCCTTTTTTAATGTTTCCAAAACCTTTATACCACCCTGAAATATAACTTGTTAATGTGTCGTTATATTCAAAAACCATTAATGATTTACTGCCTATCTGTGGTAAATATTCATCAGCAGGTCTTTGATGTGTCGTATCAAAGGGTGTGCCATCAAGCAGTTTACCTTTATAATAACAATACAATGTTTCACCTTGCTGCGGTATATCTCCGGTTCCTTCTTTGGTCACTACCACATAAACACCGCTCTCATCGACAGGTTGAAGACCCGGATAATTTGTATCAATAAAATCTTGCAAAGAGATACCGGTGTATACTTCTTCAGGCTCACTGTCTTCATCTTTATCGCAAGCCCAAAACATTGTTATAGAAAGCAAAGCGCCGATCATCAAATATTTATTCATCTATCACGTTTTTTTGGTTACTCTTTTTACAATAACATTTAAATTAAACGATTCATCATACCATGGTAGTCATGGTCATTAACAATGACGAATCACTGCCGACTATTTATTTTTAACATCAATTACAGTCACTTCATAATGAAGAATAGCTCGTGCCGGAATTTTCTCACTATCACCTATCAGTCCATGCGCAAGATGCGGAGGCATGATAAAAGTTGCGTGGCTTCCTTTTTTCAGCAACAAAACACCTTCTTCCAAACCCGATTCCACCCCACCCTGTCCTACCAAAAAAGTCTTATAACCAGTGCTGTCAGAGCTATAGCAAATTGTCCCATCCAAAAGACTGACTTTATACGCCAAAGTAACGACTTTTCCTGCTTGAATAAGGCTGCCACTTCCTGCTTCATCAATATGATACCACAATCCGGTTTCAGAAGCCTTCAGGTTAAGGTTGTTCTCTTTTACATAGCGCGCTATTTCATTTTGCTCATTGTCAACCATTCTTCGGTTCATCTCAATGGTCTCGTCAAGAGTCAAAGGGGCGTGTTTTTTGTTACCTCTTTTGCTTTGCGAATTTGAACAACTGGTAAAACCGCTAAAAAAAGCAATAATAAGCACCTTAATCAAAAACGAATTCCATTTATTCATACCGAAGCCTCCTCATTGGTTTTGCTTGTATTAAACAAAAAAGACTCTACCGTTTTTTTAAACAAATTTACGGCTTCACTTAAAGGTGCATTATTAAACTCACCACCGGCAGCATTTTTGTGTCCGCCACCACCAAAGTATTTGCCCGAATAACTATTAACAGGCAAATTGCCTCGTGAACGAAAAGAAACCTTCACAAATCCACTCTCTTTTTCTATAAAAAGGGCAGCCACGTCAATGCCTTCAATCGATAATGGCTGATTGACGAGACCTTCGGTATCGCCTATGGTGTAATTGAAACGATCCAACTCTTCACGTGATAATGCGATTAAAGCCACCCGTTGAGACGGCAATATTTCCAGTTTATTACATAAAGCGTGCCCAAAAAGACGAGTCCTGTTTAAAGAATTACTATAAAACAGTTTCTTGTGAATAAATTCCTTGTCTATTTCTTTTTCAACCAAACGGGCTACCATGTGATATATTTCCGGACGCGATGAATTATGATTCAGTAGTCCGGTATCGGTCATAATACCTGAGTAGAGACAAGTTGCCGCTTCACGAGACACGGCCCAGCCAAGCGTCTCCATCACCGAAAAACTCAATTCGCAAGTCGATGAAACCGAAGGCTCTGACACCATAACATCAGCAACGCCGGCATCCGGAAAAGGATGATGATCAAACATAATTCTTTTACCCGATGATTTTTCTACCAACGACTTCATCTCCCCTATTCTTGTTAGCGCATTGAAATCGAGCAATATTATATAATTGGCGTTCGAAAGAATATCAGCAGCCTGTTTTTGTTGCTGCTTATAAACAACAATTTCGTTTGCGCCAGGCATCCACTTTAAATTAGACGACAATTCATTGGGACAAACAACCGTTACCCTAAGCCCTTGGTCCGACAGCACCTGCAACCAGGCCAAAGACGAACCGATGGCATCACCGTCGGGATCTTTATGAGGAATTACAACAATATTATCGAGGGCTGATATTTGATTAAAAAAAGATGAAATAGTTTGCTTATCCAACATCATGTCTGTTTATTCTTGAAACAACAAATATAAGTAAAATTGAAGGCCATTTATGACAATCAAAAAAAAAACGCTATTTTGGTGCATCGTGTCAGCAAGAAAACGCCATTTTGTTGTTACGCTCACCTTCAAAATGGTCATTTGTATCAGTAACTTCTCATTTTTCAAGTCTGGCAAGGCTTAAAAGTGAAGTTTTCTTGTTTGTCACTTGAGATTCGGTTAAACTACTGCATATAAAACTATACAATTGATAAACTTATGAGTTCAATGAAAAAAGGGAATATTACCTTAACTATGATCAAACCTTTCGCGGTAAAGGAACATCATATTGGTGAAATTATCACACAAATAGAAAAGGCTGGTTTCACAATCAGGGCTTTGAATATGACTCAATTGCCAGCCGAAAAAGCGGCACTTTTTTACAGCGAACATAAAGGCAAGCCTTTTTATGAGAGCCTGGTTCAATTTATGTCGTCGGGACCGGTTGTTGCCGCCATATTGGAAAAGGAAAATGCAGTGGAAGATTTCAGAACCCTTATAGGAGCCACAGACCCCTCTCAGTCGGCCGAAGGCACCATACGTAAGCTATATGCCAAAGATAAGACGCACAATGCTATTCATGGTTCAGACAGCGATGAAAGTGCCATTCGCGAGGCCCGGTTTTTCTTTAGTTCCATGGAACAATTTTTCCGTTGATTACCTCAGGATTATATCAAACACAATTTTTCCGCCGGCTTCCTTGTTAAGCGACTCAATAATATGATCTTTATGCATTAACAGTTCGCTGCGGATAATACTGGAATTAAGACTGACGAATAGATTGCCGTTTTTAAAGTGCAGTTGTGTTGTTATTCGGGCTACGGCAGGCCCCATGACTTTAGGCCAGGCCTGAATAACTCTTGTTTCACGTAAACCACGACTTAATTCAGGTCGTTCCACTATTTTAGCCAAAATATCGCCCAGCTGTTCGCTGCTATTGGCGCGTTTATTCTTTTTGTAATACATCATAATAAGCTAATTAGTGTTTGTCTATAAAGTCAACTTCTGCGTTACGCTTGTCATAAAAACAGTCATTTACGAAAAGTAAACGCCTTGATTTTTATGACTTCGTAAGCCTTGAATTTGAACTTTATATTTCAAACACTTAGTTTATAGGCAGACTCTAATTCGCGATTTCCACCCCGCCATCTTCGACTTTAAAAAACGTGTATTTTTTGCCCGTTTGTTCAACAATATTTTGCAGGCGGTTACGCTGCGTATCGGTAATAAAAATTTGTTTAAACGTTTCGCGGCTGACCAATTCAATCAAACGACTTGCCCGAATCTGATCCAGTTTATCGAACATATCATCGAGCAATAAAATCGGATAGAAACCACAATGTGACTGTAAAAACTCATACTGAGCCAACTTCATAGCCAGAAAGAAGGTCTTTTTTTGCCCCTGTGATCCGTCTTTTTTCACCGGATATCCATTTAAAAGCAGCTCCAGGTCATCGCGATGAATTCCTTTGGTTGTATAGCCTAAAACGCGATCCTTTTCAAAACTATCTTTCAATTGTTGCTCCAGGTCTCCCTTCTGGTGATGTGAATGATAAATCATCCGTACTTCATCGTTACCACCGGAAATAAAGGTATGGTATTTTTGAAAGACAGGCTCCATCTCTTTCAAGAAGTCAACCCGACGCTGATATAATAACAAGCTTATGCCGGCCAGTTGCCCGTCCCACACTTCTAATTGTCCCTGAATATTATGCGCCGACCCGTTTTGTGCCGATTTAAGCAGAGCATTTCGTTGGTTCAACCCCCTGTTGTAACGCAGCAATTGCTCCAGGTACTTCTTATCAAACTGAGAAATCACACTATCCAAAAATTTCCGACGCAAATCACTGCCTTCCATTATCAGCTTTTCATCACCCGGCGAAATCATCACCAGTGGCAATAACCCAATATGGTCCGACAAGCGAGGATACTCCTTTTTATTGCGTTTAAATTGTTTTTTTTGATTAAGTTTAAGTCCTGCATAAACAGCTTCTTCTTGTCCTTGTCGTTCATAATTACCCTGAATAACAAAGAAATCTTCACCGTGACAAATCAACTGGCTGTCGATGGCATTAAAATAACTTTTACAATATGATAAATAATAAACAGCATCCAAAAAATTGGTTTTACCCGCTCCGTTATTTCCCACAAAACAATTGAGACCTCCACTCAGCGTCACATCAGCCTGTCGGATGTTTTTAAAATTCAATAAATGTATATTTTTAAGATACATGGGTTATTTCTACAATTACAAAAAAAACAATAGTATAAAAGTGTCGGCAAAAAAGCCCCATTTCACTGGAATAAACTCACATTTTTCAAGCTTTGAAAGCCTTGAACCGGTATATTTCTTCTCAAGCTCCTGAGTTTTCGGGCAAGCAATATAATAGTACAAATGTAAGAAAAGTGTTTCAACTTTGGGATGAGAACAGAGAGAGTGCCCCAATTAATTAAAGTTTGGCCATAAAGCCCAAATTCTGCGTTACGCTTGCTCTTAAAATGGTTTTTACAGAAGTAATACCACATTGTCCGCAATGGTCAAGCTGTTAAGCAGGGTTTAATGAGTCAAACATCTGATTTGATGACGAGCCCTGGGAATCATTTCACACACAGGAGTATGATTAATTCCGGCGGGTTTCATATGACAACTGAGAAACAAATTATAATCATATGAATATTAATTAAACAGTATAAAAGAATGTAAAGCAAAGAGATAAACTCAAAATCAGATAATATTTTTAATAAAAGGCTGAAAAACGCAAACAGCTATTTTTAATTTACCTTAAATTACTAAATTTGCGCATTCAATAAAACCAATGAAGTATGTCTAAGAAAGAAACCAATACAGAAAATAATCTGGAAAATGTTGAACAGGCCCTGGGCAGGACTGAACAATTTATCGAGAACAACCAAAAAACAATTACAATAATCATATTGGCATTAATTGTAGTTGTGAGCGGTTACTGGGCTTACAAAAAACTATATGTAGAACCGATGGTAGCTGAAGCCCAACAACAGATTTTTCAGGCCCAGATCAGTTTTAACAACGATCAGTTTCAGGAGGCCCTGGACGGTGATGGTAACAGCCCCGGATTTTTGGAGATTATTGACAACTATGGCAATACTTCCATTGGTAACCTGTCATACTACTATGCAGGAATCAGCTATTTGCATTTGGGACAATTTGAGGAAGCTATTGAGTACTTAAAGAAATTTAATACCTCAAATATAGAACTCGAAGCCCTTGCCACCGGAGCAATAGGCGACGCCTATCTGGAGCTGGGAGATAAAGAGGAAGCTGTTGGTTATTACAAAAAAGCAGCCGCCGTTGAGAAAAGTGATATTACCACGCCCTACTATCTTTTTAAATCGGGTTTGGTTTACGAAGAACTTGGACAAAATGATATGGCGCTGCAGGCTTATGAAATGATTAAAAACGATTTTAAGAGCAGTACCGAAGCCCGTCAGATCGACAAATATATTACAAGAGCTTCCTTAAAGTAAAAATACTTTTACAAGTTTGATAAAATTTATAGAGAGATTGTCTGATAAAGGCAATCTTTTCTATTCTAAAAAGCAGCATAAATGGCAACCAATTTAAAAAATCTGTCTTCATACGATGAAAAGAGTGTCCCATCGGCTGAAAAGATGAAATTTGGCATTGTGGTGTCAGAGTGGAATCCTGCCATTACTGATGCCTTGTACAAAGGCGCCTACAACACGCTTCTAAAGCAAGGTGCCAAAGAAGAAAATATTCTAGTAGCCCATGTTCCCGGCAGTTTTGAACTTACAGCAGGTGCTCGCATTCTGGCAAAAAAAACTGATGTTGACGCTGTTATTTGTCTGGGGTGTGTTATTCAGGGCGATACGCCGCATTTCAATTATGTTTGCCAGGGTGTTACCCAGGGTATAACGCAATTAAATGTAAAATTTAAAATTCCATTTATATTTGGATTATTAACAACTCTGAATCAACAACAAGCAGAAGACAGAGCCGGTGGAAAGCTAGGAAACAAAGGAGATGAAGCAGCAATTACGGCGATAAAAATGGTTGATTTGAATTGCAGAATTAAAAAATAATTGTATTTTTGTGCAACGAAAATTCAGGGGGGGATACCAAAGCGGCCAACTGGGGCAGACTGTAAATCTGTTGTCTTACGACTTCGGAGGTTCGAATCCTCCTCCCCCCACGCTTAACAATAAGAATTATTATTTGCGGGAATAGCTCAGTTGATAGAGCATTAGCCTTCCAAGCTAAGGGTCGCGGGTTTGAGTCCCGTTTCCCGCTCAAAGAAAGAGAGATAGAAATTCTATCTCTCTTTCTATTTTCCGTCATCCAGACAAAAAGAAATTTGGTTCTGAAACAATCCCGGGCTTCAATTCGGTTTTTCTGTTATATCCCGTTATTTTAGTGTCGGATAAAAATCCCTTTTATTTAGTTCTGCTCGCATTCAAAACGGTGAGTTGCGTCAATAATTACCCTTTTTTACGGCTGTCTAAGCCTTGAATTGTAACTTTATAACTCAAACCCGGCCCTTTATAAACAGTCGCATTATTTTCCGTGAAATAATAAACAAAAGACAGGTCAAATCGTTGCTTTACATAAACGATTCTATTTCATGATCAAAAATTCAAAAAAAACAAGCATGTCATGCTACTAAACAGGCAGATATTTAGGTATCGCGACAAAATTATCATTGAAAAAATCATCTTTAGTGCACCTTATAAACAAGAAGTTGTTTTTCAAAACGGAGGCTGCTTCATGTACATCAAAGGTGAAGGTTCCAAACTGCTTTCAGTGGATGATAAAATTCAGGTAAAAAGTAGGGAAGCCGTTCTTCTTAAATGCGGCACCTACTTTTTAGATATGGTAAAAAACGTTGATGACGACGTATTGGAGGTTATTGCTTTTCATCTGTTTCCCGATATTTTAACGGATCTTTTCGCAGATCAAATACCGGAACTGATCGAAAAGAACACCCGTAATCCCGAAACACAAGTTATAATACCCAGTGACACTATTGCCCAATTTGTGGAATCATTAGAGTTTTATTTTAAAAATCCGACATTGGTCAGTGATAACTTGCTGGAATTAAAAATAAAGGAATTGATTCTTTTATTGGTTCAAACAAATAATGTAAAATCCATCATCGACTTACTTGCCGACCTATACTCAAGCAGGACTGTCAATCTACAGAAAACTATGACTTTACACATCTACTCCAATTTATCGATGAAAGAACTGGCCAAAATATGTAACCTCAGCCTGTCATCATTCAAGCGTGAATTTAAAAAAGCATTTAACGACAGTCCGGCCAATTACATACTTACTGAGAAGCTGAAAAAAGCCAAAAAACTTTTAGCCATATCTGATCTGCCCATAAATGAAATTGCTTACGAAACAGGATTTAATGATCCATTGTATTTTACACGACAATTTAAGAGTAAAACAGGCCTCTCTCCCACCAATTATCGCAAAATAAATGCTGTTGCGTAAAAAATATTTTGTTCTGTATTTTCAAAACTGAGACTGTCTTATAACTTTTTTGTATGGCGTTTGTTTCTGTTTTTATATCACTAAAATTGTGCCTGCAAGCAAAGTTCAATTTTGGCATTAGGCTGGTCCTCAATCTTGATCATTTTTATAGCATCAAAAAAAAAGCAGTTTCTTACTAACACAAAATAAAAGACAATGACCCGACAGCTCATAATCAGGAACTAATAATCCATTCAAAATCATTTGTTAACACTTAAGTTTGTATCCCTAATAATATAACTATTAACCATATCAGATTAAAAACATCAATTAATCTGACAGAAAATCATTTTATGGAAATATTTGAACGAAGAATCTATTTCTTAAAACTGTTATCAGAACACATCCTTATTTCTTTTGGCGCCCTGGCTATTACCACAATAGCCGGTATTGCACTGGGCATTTGGGTGTTTTATTCTTCCCGGTCGCGATCGCTGGTAATGCCAATCATCAATTTTTTGTATACCATTCCATCCATTGCCATGTTCGGTCTGCTGATACCACTGGTTGGCATCGGACTTAAAAATGCCCTTATTGTTTTGGTATTATACGGTTTGCTTCCAATGGTCAGGAATACGTTCACGGGATTAAACGAAGTACGGTCCGACATCGTGGAAGCAGCAGCAGGTATGGGCGCCACACGATACCAGATCTTTAAAGATGTTTATTTCCCATTGGCACTGCCTTCTATCGTCTCGGGGTTGCGCATTACCACTGTTATGCTGGTGGCCCTGACCGGATTGGCGGCACTAATAGGCGCCGGCGGTCTGGGACAGGCTATTTTCCGTGGACTAAATACCATGAACACCCCCATGATTGTAGCAGGCTCGCTGGGCATCTCTCTTTTTGCCATTTTAGGCGATCGGTTTGTGGGCGTTTTTGAAAATAAAATAGTCCGCATTGTCAGTCATAATGCCACCAAAAAGCAACGAATCAAAGTATGGATTAACATCGCGCTGCTGGCCATCGTGCTGATTTCCGCAGTGGCCAATACCAACCCATTTTCATCAACCAATAAAGAGACCGTAACCGTCGCTTCCAAGCCCACAGGCGAACAATTTATTTTGGGTGAGATAATGGCCCAGTTGATTGAAAATGAAACCGACTTACAAGTGATCCGGAAATTTGGCATTGGTGGTGGCACTACCAATATCCATCCGGCCTTGATGAACGGGAAACTGGATATGTATGTGGAATATACCGGAACCGGATGGATGAATGTGCTGAAAGAGAAATTGCCCGATGACAACCAGGTAAATTTCAAGGACATACAAGCCCTGTATCAGGATAAATTTCAGCTAAAATGGCTGGGGCTCCTTGGATTCAATAATACTTATGCACTGGCTATACCCGACAGTCTGGCCCGTAAGTTTAACATCAGCACCAGCTCCGATTTGGCACGTAACAGCGGCCACTTTAAATTTGGCGCCGAATTTGATTTCTTTGAGCGTCCCGATGGCTATCAGGGTCTGGTAAAAACCTACGGATTTAATTTCGCATCCATTCACGAAATGGATATTAACTTAAGATACAATGCCATTATTCAGGGCAAGGTAAATGCCATTGATGCGTTTACCACCGATGCCAAAATAGTAGCGCAAAACCTGAGAGTCCTGAAGGATGACTTGCACTACTTTCCAAGTTATGAAGCCGGAATCATTATTCGAATGGAAACCCTTGATAAACATCCTGAACTGGAGCCATTGCTAACCATGCTCAATGAAAAAATAAGCACCACTACCATGATGCAGATGAATTATGAGGTTGAAGTAGAAAACAAGGATCCTAAAGAAGTGGCTCAATCATTTATTGCAACGATTAAACAAGAAAACAAAGATGAATAATTCAGATAGCATTCATTTCGAGAAAGTCGATTTTTCATACGGCGAGCAAAAAATACTGCATGATCTCACTTTTACGGTTGATAAAGGCGAATTTGTTTGTCTCACGGGCAAGAGTGGCTGCGGAAAATCAACCTTGTTACGTTTAATAAACGGTCTGTTAAAGCGGCAAAACGGGCAAATAAAAGTGTTGGGTCAGGATATAGACAGCTGGGAGATACATCGCTTAAGAAGAGACATGGGATACGTACTGCAGGAAGGCGCCCTTTTCCCCCACCTCACTGCCCGCCAAAACATGTGTTACGGTATGAAACTGAATGGGTACAGCCATGAAAAGTGTGAGCAGCGAATCAATGAACTGCTGCCGCTGGTCAATTTAGACCCCGCTGTTTTAGATAAATTTCCGGATACGCTAAGTGGCGGACAGCGACAGCGCGTGGGAATTGTCAGAGCCATTGCGCATAATCCGGATATGGTGTTAATGGACGAACCATTCTCGGCACTGGATGCCGAAACCCGCAGAAACCTGCAGGACCTGGTTAAGAATATCCATCAAAAATTAAACACCACCTTTGTTATGGTGACCCACGATGAGGAAGAAGCCAAAAATCTGGGCACGAGGATTATACACATGGATGCCGGTAAAATAAAAACAATTAGTTAATCTTTGCAAGAAAAGGCCAAATACTGCGTTATTCTCGTTTTTGAAACAGTCATTTACGAAAAGTAAACGCCTTGATTTTTAGGATTTGACAAGCCTTGTATTTGAACTTTATATTTCAAACAGGTCGTTTACCGACAGACTTTAGTCAACAATAATTTAAAAAAACATTATTGCTTTAAACCAACAACTATGCACAAACTATTTATGGCATTGCTATGCCTTTTTGTTTTACAAAATACGGTCAAAGGACAAACATCTGCTAATAAAGATACACTTATTATAGGTGGCGCGTTCAGATATACCTATATGAACAACAGTTGGGACAAAACCCATCAAAAGACAGGAGGACGAGCCATTTTCGATGTTCTGATTTTAAGCGCAAAAGGACAACTAAAGGGAATTGATTTTGCCGTTGAAAACCGATATTATGCCGAATCGTATGGCGGATTTATGCTGCGTAACGGATATGTGGGCCTCCCGCTAACCAACAACTTAAAGCTTAAGCTGGGAATGCCCCGGACACCTTTTGGCATTATGCCGTTTACCAGCAACAGCTTCATGTTTAACATGCAGTATTATCTCGGTTTTGAAGATGATGCCGACATAGGCGCCCTATTGGAATACAGCAGAAATGAGTGGGAAGCTCAGCTTAGTTTTGCCAAAAATTCAGAAGATATTTTCAGCCAGAAAAACAATCGTTATGCTTACGACTTAAGCGGAAGCAATGAAGAAATAAATCAATTAACGGGAAGAACGGTTTATCATTTTGGAAGTTCAAAACAATCGCAAGTTGGTATTTCGGCACAGCTTGGGGGCATATACAATACCGACACCAAAACGGTTGGCAACAAATGGGCCGTGGCCGTTCATAGCGTGTTGACCAGGAACAACTGGGACTTTAAAGGCGAGGTGATGGCCTATGAATTTGCGGCCAAAGATACCGTGGCACGCAAGTATATTGATATGGGTGCTTTTGCGGCCGATTACCAGGTGGCCGACAAGGGCATCAGTTACAGTCTGGCGCTGGGGTATAAAATAAATGTTAACCATCTGCTTTTAAACGACATCAAATTTTATAACGATTTTTCGGCTCTGGAAAAGACCAATAAAGATTATGATGCGTCGTATATGAATGTTACCGGATTTATGATTCATACCGGGCCCATTTACATGCTGGTTGATTACGTCATTGCCAAAAACCATCCCTGGATAGGCTCCAATTATTCACAGGCACTGGCAAAGGGAGGCGATACCGAATGGAACAAACGCTTCAATATCAATCTGGGAATTTATTTTTAGCACAACGGCGACAATTATAGGTTAGTACCGGTCACCGCCCCGGGAACAAATACGAAAGCTCCATTTTTGGGGCTTTTGTTCGTTAATAATGAATCAATTTATTGGTCGTATATAATTCACAGTCCAATTTTCATTGAAATTCGTGTTTTTCATAATCTCTGTTGAACAATTCCCCGGTTCAGGGCAAACCAAGAATCAAATCTCATCTCATTACAGCCAAGTCTTGATCTTGTCACGGCGAAGTCCTGATCTCGCCGCAGCGAAGTCTTGATCTCGCCGCAGCGAAGTCTTGATCTCGCCGCAGCGAAGTCTTGATCTCGCCGCAGCGAAGTCTTGTTCTCGCCGCAACGAAGTCTTGATCTCGCCACAGCGAAGTCTTGATCTCGCCGCAACGAAGTCTTGATCTCGCCGCAGCGAAGTCTTGTTCTCGCCACAACGAAGTCTTGATCTCATCGCAACGAAGTCTTGATCTCGCCGCAACGAAGTCTTGATCTCGTTACAGCGAAGTCTTGTTCTCGCCGCAACGAAGTCTTGATCTCGCCGCAGCGAAGTCCTGATCTCGTTTTGGTCATAGGATGCCGGCACCAACTTCAACCAGCCAACCTTAAAACAGAAAAAGCCAGGCCCCCAATGGTGGCTTAGCTTTTTCTGTTTTTTATTGATCAATTTGCTGATATCAGGTTCGCCTTCACAAAAGACAACGCCTCATTCTGCAAAAAATTACTCCCACTCAATAGTTGCCGGTGGTTTTGAGCTGATGTCATACACAACCCGGTTAACGCCCCGCACCTTATTAATGATTTCGTTTGAAATGCGGCTTAAGAATTCATAGGGCAAATGAACCCAATCGGCCGTCATGCCATCGGTTGATTGAACAGCCCGTAAGGCAACCACGCTTTCGTAGGTACGCTCATCGCCCATCACGCCTACCGACTGAACGGGCAACAACATGGCCCCTGCCTGCCATACCTTATCGTATAAATCATTGGTTTTTAAACCTTCAACAAAAATATGATCAACCTCCTGAAGCAAAGTCACCTTTTCGGGCGTTATTTCGCCCAGAATGCGAATGGCCAAACCAGGACCGGGGAATGGGTGACGTCCCAGTATATTCATTGAAATATTAAGCTCTTTACCAACCCGTCGCACTTCATCTTTAAAAAGAAGTTTAAGCGGTTCAACCACTTTAAGGTTCATCTTTTTAGGTAAACCACCCACATTATGATGCGATTTGATGGTTACCGAAGGGCCGTTAACCGACACCGACTCGATAACATCAGGATATATGGTTCCCTGAGCCAACCATTTGACATTGTGTATTTTTTGAGCTTCAATATCAAAAACTTCAATGAAGGTGCCACCAATGATCTTACGCTTTGTTTCGGGATCGCTAACGCCATTTAACCCGTTCAGGAAACGATCCTTGGCATCCACCCCTATTACATTTAATCCCATGTGTTTATAGGAATCCAGAACGGTTTGGTATTCATTTTTCCGCAACAAACCGTTATCCACAAAGATGCAGGTAAGATTTTGTCCTATAGCCTGATGCAACAACATAGCTGCCACCGAACTATCAACGCCACCCGATAATCCCAAAACGACTTTATCGTTACCGATTTGAGCTCTTAAATCGTTTACAGTTGTTTCAATAAACGATGCCGGGCTCCAGTTCTGTTGGCAGCCACAAATATCAACCACAAAATTTTGAAGTATTTGAAGCCCTTGGGTGGTATGATACACTTCGGGGTGAAACTGAATGCCGAATATTTTAGATTCTGCCACATGGTAACCAGCTACTTCAACATCATGAGTACTGGCAATTATATCAAAACCTTTGGGTAACGACATAATTGTATCGCCATGCGACATCCACACCTGTGAACCGGTATCGACTTCCGAAAACAAAGGATTATCATGGTTAATATAGGCCAGGGTAGCTCGTCCGTACTCACGCGAATCGGACGCTTCAACAGAGCCACCTTTATATTGTGCCAAAAACTGAGCACCATAGCAAACCCCTAAAACCGGATATTTGTCTAAAAAGACACTGACATCAGGCACAGGTGCACCTTCCTCACGCACACTTGAAGGACTTCCGGAAAGGATAATACCCTTCACCGATTCGTCGAGAACCGGAATGGTATGATAAGGATGAATTTCACAATACACATTGATTTCCCTGACCCGTCGGGCAATGAGTTGCGTATATTGGGATCCGAAATCGAGAATGATGATTTTGTTCTGCATCTATCTGTTCTTAAAAATAGGTTACAAATGAATATCGGGTTATAAAAAATACAAGGGCAAAGATAGTCGAATTATAGCAAATGGCCGATGCCTTACCGGGGCGATTCATACGGAATCTCAAAGACAGACCCCTCTCTGGCCAGGCTGGTGTTTGGAAAAACGGCTTTCGCCTCTTCTTCAAATGGCGATAAATCGTAATACCTGGTACTGTAGTGACCTAATATAAGTTGCTTAACATTTGCTTTAACGGCAATCTCAGCTGCTTGTGAAGCGGTACTGTGATACGTTTTTTTTGCCAATACTTTTTGAGCTTCTAAAAAGGTTGATTCATGATAAAGTAAATCAACACCCTCTACAAGTGGAATGATTTTTTCAAAATAGGCGGTATCAGAGCAAAAAGCATAAGAGCGAGGCTTTGCAGCAGGCTTTGTTAAACGTTGATTTTGAACCACCTCACCCGAAGGTAAAACATAATCGGCCCCTTTCTTAATGGAAGGAATGGCTTTTACAGGCACTTCAAAAAAATCAATGGCATCACGCTTTATATGTAAATCGGATTGTTGCTCTCTAAAGAGAAAACCACAAGCCGGAATTCGATGACGTAATGGAATGGTTGTCACTGAAACTTTTGCATCTTCATAAATGACTTCACTCTCCACAGGATTGATGGCGTGAAAGATGACATTATAGGGCAAATCAGTGGCAAAATAGTCAAGCTGAGGCTGCATCATACGCTCCAAATCGGCATGGGCAAAAATGTGTAAATCGGCTTTACGGCCTAACAAACCAAACGTAGATATCAGACCAATAAGGCCAAAACAATGATCGCCATGCAAATGAGAAATAAAAATATGGTTGATTCGTGAGAATCCAATTTTATATTTACGCAATTGCATTTGCGTTCCTTCACCACAATCGATTAAAAAGAACCGCTCAGACACATTAAGTACCTGAGCGGTTGGATATCTTTCCGATGTTGGCAACGCTGAATTACTACCAAGAACTGTAACGGAAAATTGCATGCACTAATTAATTTGATTTCAAAGCATTACGCATCATTTCAATTCCGTCGTTAGTGGTTGGAGCAATGCTGATAACGGAATCGAGTTGCGATACCGTTATCAGTTTTTCAACAGCGGGTTGTAACCCGGCCAAAACAAAAGCACCTTCACTGTTTTTGCACAATCGATTGGCTACAAGGATGGCACTTAGGCCGGAAGAATCGCAATAATTACACTTACTCAGATCGAGAAGAATATTCTTCTCATTGTTACCAGCCAACAAAACCAATTCTGATTTAAGGGCGGGCGCAACCGAAGTGTCCAACTTCTCTTTAAGAAGTTGAACCATAACGAATCCATTCTGCTTTTCGATATTAAAATCCATTGTAAGACAATCTTAACTTAAACAATTAGGCCTTTTTTTCGTCGGCTTCCATTTGATCTTTCAAAGCAGCCAATTCAGAGATGTCACCAAGTGTGGTTTTCTCAAGATTGTCTTTGAGTTTTTTCACGTTTTTCTTGGTAGCTGCAGCAGCTTTTGCATGCTCTTTCTTAGCGGTTTGTTCTTCACCTCTTTTCTCATCTTCGAAGATGCGTGAGTGTGAAAGAATAATTCTCTTAGCGCCTTTGTTGAACTCAATGACTTTAAAGTTAAGTTTCTCTTCAACTTTAGCCTGAGTACCATCTTCTTTTACCAAATGACGAGGGGTTGCAAAACCTTCAACACCATAAGGCAAAGCTATTACAGCACCTTTATCAAATACGTCAACAATAGTACCTTCGTGAATTGAATCAACGGTGAAAATGGTTTCAAAAACATCCCATGGATTTTCTTCCAGTTGTTTGTGGCCAAGGCTCAAACGACGGTTTTCTTTATCGATGTCAAGAACAACCACTTCAATTTCAGCACCAATGGTCGTAAATTCAGCCGGATGTTTCACTTTCTTAGTCCATGATAAGTCTGAGATGTGAATCAATCCATCAATACCTTCTTCAATTTCTACAAACACACCAAAATTGGTGAAATTGCGAACTTTTGCAGAATGCTTGCTGCCGATCACATATTTCTTTTCGATATCATCCCAAGGATCAGCTTTCAGCTGTTTGATACCCAACGACATTTTTCTTTCGTCGCGGTCGAGCGTCAAAATGGTTGCTTCCACTTCATCGCCAACTTTCAGGAAGTCCTGAGCGCTACGTAAGTGCTGCGACCATGACATTTCGGATACGTGAATCAAACCTTCTACACCCGGTGCAATTTCAACGAAAGCACCATAGTCGGCCATCACAACAACTTTACCCTTAACAATATCGCCCACTTTAAGTTCCTGATTCAAGGCATCCCATGGATGTGGGGTTAATTGTTTCAAACCTAAAGCAATCCGTTTTTTCTCATCATCAAAATCAAGGATTACTACATTCAATTTCTGATCCAGTTGAACAATTTCTTCGGGATGAGAAACACGTCCCCATGACAGATCAGTAATGTGAATTAAGCCGTCAACACCACCCAGGTCGATAAATACACCGTATGAGGTAATATTTTTAACGGTTCCTTCAAGTACTTGTCCTTTCTCCAATTTGGAGATAATTTCTTTTTTCTGCTGTTCGAGTTCAGCTTCAATCAATGCTTTGTGTGAAACAACAACGTTTTTGAATTCAGGGTTAATTTTAACCACTTTAAATTCCATTGTTTTACCTACAAACACATCGTAGTCACGAATGGGTTTCACATCAATTTGTGATCCCGGAAGGAATGCTTCAATGCCAAATACATCTACAATCATACCACCTTTGGTACGGCATTTAATGTATCCTTTAATGACTTCATCTTTTTCCAAAGCTTCGTTTACCCTATCCCATGAACGCAATGCGCGTGCTTTTTTGTGAGAAAGAGCCAACTGGCCTTTTTTGTCTTCCTGACTTTCAACATACACTTCAACTGTGTCGCCTACTTTTAAGTCGCTATTGTAACGGAATTCGTTACGGCTTACAATACCATCAGATTTAAACCCGATATTGATAACCACTTCACGCTTGTTCATGGCGATAACCGTACCATCAATCACTTCTTTTTCAGAAATGGTAGACAGCGTTTGGTCATACATCTTTTCAAGATCTTCTTTTTTGGTACCTTCTAGAGCCAGATCGTTAGACTCATAGCTATCCCAGTCAAAATCAGCATTAGCCGTTTCAACTACTGTTTGCTGCCCTTTAGCAGCTGCTTTTTCGGTCTGAGCATTTTGTTGCTCCTGACCTTTTTCTTCTAATTCTGCCATTAATAATTAATTACAAAACTACTTGGTTAGACAATATATTACTTAAAAATTGCTGCAAAAATACGATATTAAGTTTAAATAAATATCAGAAAACCCGAAAAAGAGCAATATTTATTTACCAAAATTTATTTTCAATCAAAGTTTTACGTTATTACTTTTAAGATGAATGTAATATATCAATTTTCATTTCACTAGTCAATTCATTTTAGGCATGTCATTAAAATAGTGTTTGTCTATAAAGTCAACTTCTGCGTTACGCTTGTCATAAAAACAGTCATTTACGAAAAGTAAACGCCTTGACTTTTATGATTTTGCAAGCTTTGGATTTGAACTTTATATTTCAAACACTTAGTTTATGGACAGACTCTAAATAGAGTCTGTCTATAAAGTCCAACTTCTGCGTTACGCTTGCTCTCAAAATGGTCATTTACGGAAGTAAACTCACATTTTTCGAGCTGCGCAAGCCTTGAATTTGAACTTGATAGCTCAAACTCCCGACTTTATGGACAGGCACTAAATAAGGTTCGTTTAAAAAACACGACTTCGGCACTGAGCTTGCTCAAAAAATGGCCTTTTACACCAGTAAACCAGTTTTTTCGGAGCGACACAAGTATTCAATCAGTATATTTTAGTGTCTGGCACTTGAGCTTTCTTGCTGATACTACATTATAATAAACCAATTATTAGCGCATAAATGCCTCTGAACTGCGATGCGTCAATAAAGCATCTTTAAATCACAACCTGGCTTTGGCGAAAATGTTTAAAACCAACCATCTCGACGTTAATTCATTATGAATAAAAACAGGCGCAGCGCTCCAAGTCCACTCTGGTTCGAACATGGGGAAAAATTACGGCAAAGTATATTAAGTTAACAGATAAAGCCTTACTTTTGGGTTTAAATTGAAAGCAAAAACGAAAGACAATCAACTAATGAAAAGAATACTGATAACTGGTGGCGCCGGTTTTATTGGCTCACATTTATGCGACAGGTTGATTAACGAAGGCAATGAAGTCATCTGTTTAGACAATTACTTCACCGGCAGTAAAAGTAACATAGTGCATCTGCTAAATAATCCGTACTTCGAATTAATACGTCATGATGTGACGCATCCTTTTTTTGTTGAAGTCGACGAAATTTATAATCTGGCCTGCCCGGCTTCACCGGTTCATTATCAGTATAACTCCATAAAAACCATAAAAACGTCGGTAATGGGTGCTATAAATATGCTTGGTCTGGCCAAACGTATTAAGGCTAAAATATTGCAGGCATCTACCAGCGAAGTTTATGGTGATCCTGATATTCATCCACAACCGGAAAGCTATTGGGGGAAAGTCAATCCCATCGGCATCCGTTCCTGCTACGATGAAGGAAAACGCTGTGCTGAAAGTCTCTTTTTGAATTACCACCGCCAGAACAATGTCAATATAAAAGTGATACGGATATTCAATACGTATGGTCCACGAATGAACCCCAACGATGGTCGTGTTGTCTCAAACTTTATTGTACAGGCTCTGAAAGGAGAACCAATTACTATTTTTGGCAACGGAATGCAAACCAGGAGTTTTCAGTATGTTGACGATTTATTGGAAGGAATGATTCGTATGATGCAAACGGACAACTCGTTTACTGGTCCTATTAATATAGGTAATCCAAACGAATTTTCGATGATTGAGCTGGCCAAGGAAATACTGGATATTACCGGCTCATCTTCAAAAATTGAATACAAACCATTGCCCGAAGATGATCCTACGCAACGACAGCCTGATATTTCTTTGGCAAAAGAAAAGCTCAATGGCTGGGAACCAAAAATTCAATTAAGGGAAGGTTTGATAAAGACCATTCACTATTTTGATCAACTTTTGCAGCAATCATAAGCTTTTATTTAAAGCAATGTTATGCTTTAAGACTCGGGATTAATGTTTGTTTTTTAGCAATCATGAGTTTCGATGCTGTTCTAACAAAATAATTTCTAAACAGATGAAACGAACCATAATAAAGTATTTCTCTCATAGGGAAATATCTTTGCGGCGAGTTTCATGTGACCATTAAAATAAAAATTATAGACATATGAAGGGTATTATATTAGCCGGCGGCTCAGGTACACGACTGTATCCTGCCACCAAAAGTATTTCTAAACAAATAATTCCGGTATATGACAAACCAATGATATATTACCCCTTATCGGTGCTGATGCTGGCCGGCATAAGAGAAATACTCATCATTTCAACACCAACCGATTTACCACTTTACAAGCGGTTGTTCGGTGATGGCTCTGACTGGGGCTTAACGCTGTCGTACGCAGAACAGCCCTCGCCCGACGGTTTGGCCCAGGCTTTTCTTATCGGCGAAGCATTTGTGGATAACAGTCCCGTTTGTCTTATTCTTGGAGACAACATATTTTATGGCTTCGATTTTAGCAAAACACTTCGCGAAGCCAGTGAACTGACCAATGGCGCCTTAGTTTTCGGCTATTATGTAAACGATCCTGAACGCTATGGTGTGGCTGAGTTCGATAAAAACGGCCGCGTGCTAAGTTTGGAAGAGAAACCTTTGCAACCCAAAAGTAAATATGCGGTTACCGGACTCTATTTTTATGGTCCTGATGTCGTCGAAAAAGCTAAATCACTAAAACCAAGCAAACGCGGTGAACTTGAAATAACCGACTTAAATAAACTATATCTTGAAGAAGATAAACTGCATGTCAAATTGATGGGACGAGGCATGGCCTGGCTCGACACCGGAACACATGACAGCTTATTGCAGGCATCCAACTTTATTTCAACAATAGAGAAAAGACAAGGCCTGAAAATTGCCTGTATAGAGGAAATTGCCTATAAAAAAGGGTGGATCGATAAAACAACGTTGTTACGCCTGGCACAACCCCTACAAAAAAATGAGTATGGCAAATATCTGAAAGCCATTGCTGATGAAGATATTCAAGATATAAAAAACCAATTATAACATTATATAAAGCCAGGTAAAATGAAGGTACAAACCACGCCCATACCGGGACTTCTTATCATCCAGCCAAATGTATATGGCGACAGCCGGGGTTATTTTTTTGAGGCCTATAATGAATCCGTATACCGGGAAGCCGGTATATGCCAAAAGTTTATCCAGGACAACGTTTCATTGTCATGTAAAAACACGATTCGTGGTCTCCATTACCAACTGGCCCCATTTGCGCAAGCCAAACTGGTTCAGGTGCTAAAAGGCCGGGTTTTGGATGTTGCTGTTGATCTAAGGCAAAACTCACCAACCTACGGACAACACTATGCCGTAGAGTTATCGGATGAAAATCATTATCAGTATTTTATTCCCCGTGGGTTTGCTCATGGATTTAGCGTTTTGAGTGATGAAGCCACTTTTCATTACAAATGTGATAATCCCTATAATAAGGAATCAGAAAGAGGACTCAATTTTAATGATCCAACGTTGAACATCGACTGGAAAGTCCCTTCCGAAAAAATTATCATGTCTCCTAAAGACGAGGTTCTGCCCGGCTTTAACGAAGCTGATATGAATTTTTTCTTTGCAGAGGATTAAAATGTATCACCTAAAACACGGTAATTTCAACCTTTACATTATGAAACGAGCATGAGAGTGGTCTCTCACAAAGGGGAATGATTATCCCGGCGAGTTCCATGTGGCAAAAACAAACAAATTATAAACAGATGAAACGAGCCATGAGAGCGAATTCTCATAAAAGGACGATTATCCCGGCGAGTTCCATGTGACCTTAAAAATCAAATTATAAACACATGAAACGACCATGATATAAGAATTCTCACTTAAAGGATGATTATTTCCACGGGAGTTCCATGTGACCTTAAAAATCAAATTATAAACACATGAAAGTATTAATCATTGGTGGCGAAGGACAATTGGGAAGCTCATTGAGCCAACAAATACAAAATGAAACATTTGCCCAGTTTGAAATAACCACCATGAATGAATTGGATTTGAGCAAAGAAGAAAATATTAAAGAATTCTTTGAACACACCGATTTCAATTATGTGGTAAACTGTACGGCCTATACCGCTGTTGACAAAGCCGAAAGCGATCGTGTTATGGCACGGTTAATCAACGCAAAGGCCATTCAATGGATTGGACGACATGCAGCCGAAAAAAAAGCAGGCGTTATTCATGTTTCAACCGATTATGTTTTTAGTGGAGAGGGCAATACCCCCCTATCACCACGCGAACCGGTAAATCCGACATCGGTTTATGGTACTACCAAAGCTGAAGGAGAACAACTGCTGGCAATGGAAAATAACCAAAGTATTATAATACGTACCTCCTGGTTGTATTCGGAGTATGGTAATAATTTCATGAAAACCATGCTTAAACTGGGCAGCGAAAAGGAGACAATCAATGTGGTTTACGATCAGATTGGTACGCCAACCTATGCCGGTGATTTGGCCGCCGCAATTCTGCATATATTGCGAAAAACAGCTGCCGACGCTCAAAATTTTGTGCCGGGTATATACCACTATTCAAACGAAGGTGTGTGTAGTTGGTACGACTTTGCCAGTATGATTTTTAAAATTAAAGGCTTAAATTGTTTCATCAATCCTGTTCTGTCCGATGCGTTTCCGTCAGTGGCAAAACGCCCTGTCTATTCGGTTTTGGACAAGAAAAAAATACGGCAACAATTTGGGCTGACCGTCCCCTTTTGGGTCAACAGTCTCGAAAATTGCATTAAAAACATTTAACACGAACACAAATAATCAATATCTTTTCAAGGACCGATAATACTAAAAAAAACAAGACGATGGATAACAACGAAATTCTTGAACAAGTTAAAGCAAAAGCCCGGCAATGGCTTAATGGAGCCTACGATGCTGAAAGCAAAGCACAGGTAAAGGCCATGCTTGAAAATAACGATACCACCGAACTCATTGATTCTTTTTACAAGGATTTGGAATTTGGAACCGGCGGTTTGCGTGGAATCATGGGAACCGGATCGAACCGGATGAACAAATACACCGTTGGTGCTGCCACACAAGGGTTGTCGAATTACATTAACCGGGAATTTGCCAATTTGCCAGAGAAGAAAGTTGTTATTGGTCACGACTGCCGTAACAACAGTCGTTATTTTGCCGAAACAGCGGCAGCCATATTTTCGGCCAACGGCATTACGGCTTATCTATTCGAAGACTTACGTCCAACCCCCGAAATCTCATTTGCCATCAGGCATCTGGGCTGTCAAAGCGGAATCATTCTAACGGCATCGCATAACCCGAAAGAATACAACGGTTACAAAGCCTATTGGAATGATGGTGCTCAGGTCATTGCGCCACATGACAAAAACATCATTAATGAAGTCAACAAAATTACGGATGTCAAATCCATTAAATTTGAAGGCAATCCGGCGTTAATAAAAACACTGGGGACAGAAACCGACGAACTCTTCATCAATGAGGTGAAAAAAATATCGCTAAACCCCGATATCATCAAAAAGCAGCACGATCTGAAAATTGTTTTCTCGCCCATCCACGGAACAACCGTTAAAATTGTGCCTCAGGCGTTACACCAATTCGGCTTTACCAATATTATTAACGTACCCGAGCAGGATGTGGTAAGTGGTGATTTCCCGACAGTAATATCACCCAACCCGGAGGAGCCGGCAGCACTAAAAATGGCCATTGAAAAAGCAATTGCCACCGATGCCGAGCTGGTTGCTGCATCCGACCCCGATGGTGACCGGTTAGGTATTGCCATTCGTAATGACAAAAACCAGTTTATACTTGTTAACGGTAATCAAACAGCATTGTTAATTACGTGGTATATGTTAACTCAATGGAAAAAACTGGGTAAACTAACCGGCAAAGAATTTACGGTTAAAACAATCGTAACATCAGAGTTGATCAAGCAAATTGCGCTGAACAATAATATCGAGTGTTTTGATGTTTATACCGGCTTTAAATGGATTGCCGCTATAATACGTGAGCTGGAAGGCAAAAAGAAATATATTTGCGGCGGCGAAGAGAGTTACGGCTTTTTGCCCGGCGATTATGTCCGCGACAAAGACTCTGTGGGCGCCATCTGTATGATTGCCGAAGTAGCAGCCTGGGCCAAAGAAAACGGAAAATCACTATACCAACTGCTGCAAGATATTTATATTGAAAATGGTTTCTCGCAGGAGCGTCTCATTTCTGTGGTAAGAAAAGGCAAGAGCGGAGCCGATGAAATCAAAGCCATGATGGCTGACTTCAGAGCCAATCCGCCAAAGTCATTGGGTGGTTCAAATGTTTCGGTTGTAAAAGATTATGCCACTTTAACAGCAACCAATTTTCAAACCGGGAAAACAGAAAAGCTGAATCAACCAGAACCATCTAATGTGTTGCAATTCTTTACCGAAGATGGCTCAAAAGTTTCGGTACGCCCATCGGGCACTGAACCTAAAATTAAATTCTATTTCGAAGTAAAAGTAGATTTACCGTCACGCAACGAATTTGAGAAGTCAACCTCAGCAGCGCTGGCAAAAATTGATACAATTGTAGCCGACCTTAAATTAAATTAAGACCCGGTTGTAAGTCTAAGTTAACAAATGTCTTCTGAAAAGAATGACAGCCTTCACCCCCCGGACTCTGTCTGGGGGGTGATTTTTTTAGATCAAGCAAGAAAATACCATTTATGAATGAAATAAGCTACTCATAAAATGCCTTCGGAAAATTCACGAAATATAATCGCTCGGTAGCCCTTGTAACGGCCGTGTACAGCCAACGTACCATCTCACGCGACAAATATTCATCCGTAAAATAGCCCAAATCAATAAAAACAGCTTTCCATTGGCCACCCTGCGACTTGTGGCAAGTCATTGCATAAGCAAATTTCACCTGCAATGCATTATAAAAATCGTCTTCCCGCGCCTTTTCAAACTGCTGACGTTGTGGTTTCACATCCTGATAGTCTTCCAACACCTTTTGTAAGAACCCGGCCTGTTGTTGTTGCGTTAAACCAAGACCTTCGCTTTGAATACTATCAAGTATAATACGTACATCAATATCTACTTTACGGTAATCAACCAGTTCGCAGGTAATATCGGCAAAACGATAACCAAATAACTCGTAATGTCGTTTTACCCGGGTAACACGGGCAATATCGCCATTCGCAATAAAACTAACCTGCTTATCGTCTTTTAGCCAGTGATAATTATTTTTCATCACCAACAGATAATCACCATTTGTAAGTTCGTCTTCCCGATAAAGAACCGAATTACGGATACCCTGATTATACATATTGGCCCTTTTATTGGTGCGACATACAACCAATGTTTCCTCCAAACCAAAATTGTCGTAGCACCAATTTAGCTCTTCCATTAAATCGGCGCCCGATAGTTGTTTAACGTCATTTAGCCCGTCAACCTGAAGTTTGGGATAAAAGTCAATCTCTTCAAATTCGTCCAGGATACCACGTAAATAGGTGGCATTATCAAGAATTCCACTACCCATTTTTTGACGAACCACATCAGTCAATACAGCTTGCCAAAGTTCAACGTTATACCCCTCCAGATTAGCCGGTTCGAGAGCTGGACTAATGGCCAAACCAACGGGAGGTAACTGAGCCGTATCACCAATAAGTAACAAACGACAATTATTGGCTTCGTAAACAAACTGAATCAAATCATCGAGCACCCGACCAGAGCCAAACAAAGAGCCGCCTGCCGACTCATTTGATATCATGGAGGATTCATCTACAATAAAAATTGTGTCTTTATAAAAACTCTTATTAAGCTGAAAACCGCCAAATCCATCTTTTGACGATTGCTGGCGGTATATTTTTTTGTGAATTGTATAAGCCGGCTGCCCGACACTATTTCCCAAAACTTTAGCGGCACGTCCCGTAGGCGCCATCAATAAAGTCTTAATCCCCAGTCCATCAAGCGTTTTAACCACTGCACTCATCAGAGATGTTTTTCCGGTACCGGCATATCCTCGTAACAGAAACAAAGGCCGCTCCGAAACAGCACAAATAAAACCAGCTATTTGTTCAATAGCAAAAAGCTGTGAATTAGTTGGTTTAAAAGGCAAGTTATTTTGAATGTTTTGAAACAGGTTATCTTTTATCATTTTTCCGGTAATTATTTAAGCAAAAAAAAATGGATTGATTTTTTTTATATAAATTTGTGCATTGTTTCAAAAACTAAAATTCTAAAGCTCTAAAGATAATGAAAACAATTATTCAAGTCCTTCTGACCATTGCCATCATCGTGTTAGGCTATTTCTGCGTCGAAAGTATTAACAAACCGGTACGTTTCAAAAAAGAGTACCAACAAAGATCCGAAAAAGTAATCGAGCGTCTAAAAGACATTCGTTCAGCTCAGGTTGCCTTTAAAGCTGTTAACGGACGATACACAAGTAGTTTTGACACATTAAGCACATTTATAGCCAATGATTCTCTTCCTATGGTAAAAATGGAAGGAAGTTTGACTGATAGCATGATTGCCGCTGGCATGAATGAGTTGATGGCATTAAGAAAAGGGATTATACGAAGGGATACATCAAGAATAAGTGTGATGGATTCGCTATTTTCTCAGAAGCCCTGGATGCCTGATTCTATCGGCATTGTCCCATTTACCAACAATGCAAAATTTGAAATGGGTGTAGGCGTTATCGAAACAGCCTCAGGTGTTAATGTAATGGTTTTTGAAGCAAAAGTTCATAATAACGTATATCTAAATGGATTAGATCGGCAGGAAGTTATTAACATTAACGACAAACAAAGAAAAATGGAAAGATATCCGGGCCTTAAAGTTGGTTCATTGGAAGAAGCTAATAATAATGCCGGTAACTGGGAATAATTTTCCTCTCATGACTAATTTTTCAATTGTTGACGATTCATTTGATTACAACATAACATTATCCTATTTTTTATCCATCCGGATTACTCCGGATGGATTTTCTTTTTGTACGCTGGATCCGGTCAAAAACAAATTCATTCAGATTCAAAATATCATTTTTGATCCCTCTGGTGATCCTTTACAACAAGCAGAGTCGTGTTTTAAGACCATCGAAAAGCTTAATTTACCGTATAAAAAGACCTTAATACTGCTTCCCACCCAACATTCAACGCTGGTGCCTGCCGGTTTATACAATGATTCCAATAAGGAAACATGGATGCAATTTGTTCATTCATCACCTCAATCAGGCGGAACAACAAAAATTAACGAGGAGAGCGTTATTGTCAATTCTATAAAATTAGCTGATGCTGTCAACCTGTTTCACGTTAACAACAAATTGGCTTCATTAATGAAACGCCAGTTTCAGGAGCCTCAATTTTTTCATCAGCATACCCCTATTATAGAGAATCATTTATCAACCAATTTAACCGACGGCGATCGGCAATTAATGTTTATAAATTTGGAATATGGCTACTTTGACATTCTTATTTTTGGAAAGAATAACTTGAAGCTGTGTAATACTTTTAACATTAGCAACAGTAACGATTTTATATACTTCACACTATTTGTATTTGAACAGATGAAGCTTAACAGTTCAACAGTATCAGTTATAATAAGTGGTCATCATCCATCGTTCAAAGATATGGTTAACCATCTAAAAAAATATTTGAAGAACGTAAAATTAGCACAATTTCCGCATCAATTTCAATACAGTCATCTGTTCAGAGATATCGATGCTCCAGCTTATCATACATTACTAAGTCTTTCGGTATGCGTATAGTTAGTGGTTCACTAAAAGGGAGGCGTTTTTCGCCACCAAAAAACTTCAAAGCAAGACCAACAACCGATACAGCTCGGGAAGCGCTTTTCAATGTTCTGTCCCACTCCATGGATATTACGGATTTAAAAATTTTAGATCTGTTCTCCGGAACCGGAGCGATATCCTACGAATTTGCCTCAAGAGGTTGTTCAAATGTGACGAGCGTGGAAAAGAACTTTCATCACCAAAAGTTTATTCAGCAATGCATCAGTGAGCTCCATATGGAAGACGTGATTCATTCCGTAAAAGCCGATGTCTTTAGCTATTTAAATCATGCACCCAAAAAAACGTTCGATCTGGTATTTGCCGATCCTCCTTTTGAGATGAAAAATTTTGAAGAAGTTGCTGAAGCGGTAATAAAAGCAGACATTATTGTAAATGGCGGATTGTTTATATTGGAACATGGTCCGCAACGCGATTATTCAAGTCACACCGGCTTTGAACAAATACGAAGATACGGAAAAGTATGCTTTACCTTTTTTAGAATTTAGATTACGTTTTCAGATTATTGTAGTCCACACAAATAAAAGTCCAAGCGACGTGAGACTGTCAATACAGAATAGATTTTTGACGGCCAATATTGATTTTTTTAATACAAAAAAGCCTGATTTATATAACATAAATCAGGCTTTTTGCGGTTTGGACGGGACTCGAACCCGCGACCCTCGGCGTGACAGGCCGATATTCTAACCAACTGAACTACCAAACCAAAAAAATCAATAAATAAAATAATACATCCGGGCGGTTTGGACGGGACTCGAACCCGCGACCCTCGGCGTGACAGGCCGATATTCTAACCAACTGAACTACCAAACCAGTATGATGATTTTCTCTGTAGCCCTTTCTTTCAAAGGCGTTGCAAAGATAGTGCTTCTTTTTGTTTTTGCAATACCTGCCCCCTCATTTCATCGCTTTTTTTTGCTAATTTTTTAGTTTTAGCTTATTTGAGAAAAATAAAAAACCCGGAAGGAATAACCATCCGGGTCAGAACACTTTAATTATCTTTATTTAAGCTAATACTAATCTCTATAACATCGATAAATAAAAATTCTTATCAGTAGATTAATAAATTATGTTAAACTAATCAACGTAACGGTCTATTTTATTGAGTAAACCTGAAACCGTAATAATCTCCAGGTAGGTAGTGCCACCACCTATTCCGAAACTACCACCCAAATAGGCAACCAAATCATCGTCTTCGAGCACATTCTTTTTCTTAAGCTTAATAAGGGTATTGTGCATTATTTCACTTTTAGAGCTTCCTGGCTCGGTTAACCGGGGAAATACGCCATACGATAAAGCCAATTCACGACCAACACGCTTATTATAGCAAAGAGCCACAACGGGTAAATTACCCCTGAAAGCCGCCAGATAACGTGCCGTTTTACCGGTCAAACTATCGGTCAGAACCGTTTTAATGCACAATTCTTTGGAAGCTTTAACCGCGGTATCGGCCAAATAGGCAGTAATATCATGCTTAACAAGGTTTACAGGGATATCGTTACGGGAGTCTTTGGCAGCCTCAACTTCCTTGGCAATTTTAGACATTGTTTTAACCGCCTCAACGGGATAAGCACCATAAGCCGTCTCGCCACTGAGCATAATCGCATCCGTTCGATAATAAATAGCATTGGCCACATCGGTTACCTCAGCTCTGGTCGGACGCGGGTTTTTAATCATGCTATGGAGCATCTGTGTCGCTACAATCACCGGTTTTTTTGCCTCCACACACTTGCGGATTAGTTGACGCTGTACCAAAGGGATTTTTTCCTGAGGAATTTCAATCCCCAGGTCACCACGGGCAACCATTACACCATGTACTTGTTCCAATATTTCGTCAATATTCTCCACTCCTTCCTGATTCTCAATCTTAGCTATAATTTTTACAGCACTGTCCCGATCATCCAAAATTTTCTGAATTTCTTTAACGTCAGCGGCATTGCGCACGAAAGAGTGAGCGATAAAATCAATATCATTTTCAATGGCATAATTAATAAAATGAAAATCACGCTCCGTTAAAGAAGGCAAGTTAATACGCACACCAGGTACATTAACGCTTTTACGACTTCCCAACACACCATTATTCAACACACTACAGACCAATTCATTGCCTTTTTTCTCCTTTACCAATAAATCGATCTCGCCATCGTCAATTAAAAGATGACTGCCAACCGTGACATCGTCGGCCATCTTAAGATAAGAAACACAAATACACTCTTTAGTTGTTTGCTGGGTGGGCTCTCCAACCACTTTAACCACATCACCGGTATTAAGACTTATATTTTCCTCGCATACTGTGGTCCTAATTTCAGGACCTTTGGTGTCAATAAGCAAGGCAATCTTCTCCGATACTTGTCTTACATTGGTTACAATTTTATTCAACCCTTCAGTATCCAAATGCGCCGTATTCATTCGAACCACATTCATGCCCGCCTTGTAGAGTTCGCGGACAAACTCCACATCACAACGCTGGTCAGAAACCGTAGCGACAATTTTGGTATGTTTATTCATTTTCATGCGTAAATAATTTGTTTGTGTAGGTTGGAAGGAACTTCATGTGTGCTCTCTTCATTATATTTGTTTTATTTTGCAAACAGGATTATTTCTCCGTCCAAATTGAGTTTCAATTGTCGCATAAATCTTCCCATTTGTAATTGACTTCCATATTTAGTGTTTGCAAGAAAAGGCTGCCTTCTGCGTTATGCTGGTCAGCTAAATGGTCATTTACGGGTAGACTCACATTTTTCAAGGCTTCGAAAGCCTTGAATTTGAACATTTCTTATCAAACACTTGAGTTTTCTTACTGATGCCATTTAAGTTAATTCGCAAACAAAATGTTGGTAATCAAAAAAATCTGTTTTAAGAGACCGTTACCATGCCAAATTTCCTAAATTCAGCTTTGTATAATTTATCTTATCAAACAAATCATTTTAATAATAAAATAAATTTTAGATTAAATAGATAAGGAAAAAAATTACAAAATGTTCAAAAGGGCTTCCAGTGCCAGACGATATGAATCAAGTCCAAATCCCCCTATAATGCCATTAACCACTGGTGATAAAAATGAATGATGGCGATACGATTCACGTGTAAAAACATTGGACAAATGAACTTCAACCGCAGGAGACGAAACCGAACGTAAGGCATCTGCAATAGCCACCGACGTGTGAGTATAAGCACCGGCGTTGATAATAATACCATCACACTCCAATCCAAATTGCTGTATAATATCAATAATAGCCCCCTCGCTATTAGACTGATGGTAAATAATATCTACCTGTTTATAATTCTTCCGAAGTTCTACAAGGAAATCATCAAACGACCGGCTGCCGTATATCCCCGGTTCGCGAAGCCCCAGCATATTTAAGTTAGGGCCATTTATAATCAATATCTTCATAAGTAGATATTAGGTTTATTTGCACAAAAGTAAAACAACTGATTCAAATAAAAAAATAGGTTGTTGATTAAACTTTTACATAAAATAATTGCCTTTACATAAAAAAAAATGCAATTTTAGCAGCTTGTATTTTTTTGATCATATTATTATATTAGTTATAACGAAAACTGGTAGTTTTAAACGGGAAATAAAATAATACTATTATGAATTGGGAATCAGAAATTAGTGCATTTCGAAACTATCTGAAATTAGAAAAGGGGTTATCAGATAATTCGATACATGCATATGTTACAGATCTTTATAAGCTGGTTCAATTTTTACAAGATCAGGGATTAAGTTTAGGTCCCGACCAAGTAACACTTCAGCATCTAAAAGATTTAATGGGGTGGATCAATAACAGAGGAATAAGTCCAAGAACACAGGCCCGGATAATTAGTGGTATCAAATCATTTTATAAATTTTTATTAATAGAAGAGAAAGTAGAGAAAGATCCGACGGCACTTTTAGAGGCGCCCAAAGTGGGCCGTAAATTGCCCGAAATATTATCAGTTGAAGAAATTGATTTAATAATTAATGCGGTAGACACCCGTAAGCCTGAGGGTCAGCGCAATAAAGCAATATTAGAAACACTATACAGCTGTGGATTAAGAGTTTCTGAACTTATTGATCTTAAAATTTCTAATCTGTTTTTTGAATCTGGCTTTGTTAAAATTGAAGGAAAAGGTAGTAAAGAACGTTTGGTACCTATCAGCACCAAAGCCATCAAAGAAATTAATTTGTATTTGAGTGAATATCGGCGTGTTCTAAATATTCATCCCGACCATGAAGATGTTTTGTTTCTAAACCGACGTGGTAAAAAATTATCACGGGTTATGATCTTTACCATTATTAAAAATATTACCAATAAACTTAATATGGAAAAGAACATTAGTCCACATACTTTCCGTCACTCTTTTGCAACCCATTTGATTGATGGGGGTGCCAACCTTCGTGCTGTTCAGGAAATGCTTGGTCATGAGTCAATTATCACAACAGAAATTTACACCCATTTGGATAAGGAATATTTAAAAGATACCATCATTCACTATCATCCGCGGACATAAAATTTCAAATTGCAAGAATCTCAAAAACCGACTAAAGTCGGTTTTTTTTATTTTCAGAAATATATTTATGGCAACAATAAAACAAGCTTGAATAATCGTGATATCAACGAAATTAGAATGAATTTAAATCGTTTGATTATACAAAATTAAACCCTTTTTAACGCTCTAAAATTCGGTTAAAAACATTGGTTAGGTATCTTTGGGCGTTTGCATAGATTATTTCTTGCCGTGAACAAACATCCTAAATCAAGAATATAAAATGTGGTTATTAAACGATACGGTGATGACACTGGGTGGGACTTTCAAGAACAACTGAATCAGATTCTGCCCCAAGGAAAAGATACAAAAAGGTGTCTCACACCTTATTCAGAGGAATAATTAAATAGACCAAAACCAAACCCTACTAACAAATGTTAAAATTGAAATTCAATGGAGAAAAACATTAAAGAAATATTTCTTTAATGACTTTCTTTTATATATTTGCATCATTCAGGATGATGATAAAATTTATCTGGGAATAGCAATTGAATTAAAGACATAAATAGTTGAATAATAAATACAAACAATTAATTCTTATGGCAAATTTGGATTTAAGTAAGTACGGTATAACCGACGTAAAAGAAATCGTACACAATCCCTCGTACGAACAATTATTTGAAGATGAAACAAAACCAGGACTTGAAGGTTTTGAAAAAGGTCAGGTAACCGAACTGGGCGCAGTGAATGTTATGACAGGCATTTTCACCGGACGTTCACCCAAGGACAAATTCATCGTTAAAGACGACGTAACCAAAGATACGATCTGGTGGACCTCAGATCATGCAAAAAACGACAACAAACCGACCACACCAGAGGTTTGGAAAGAGTTGAAAGAGACAACCGTTAAACAACTTTCAGGCAAAAAACTGTATGTAGTTGACTCATATTGCGGTGCTAATGCCAACTCTCGTTTAAAAGTACGTTTTATTATGGAAGTAGCCTGGCAGGCTCATTTCGTAAAAAACATGTTCATCCGTCCTACCGAGGAAGAATTGGCAAATTACGGTGAACCTGATTTCGTATCATTGAACGCATCAAAAACCACCAATCCCAGATGGAAAGAACAAGGTTTGAACTCTGAAGTTTACACCGTTTTCAACCTGACAGAAAAAATGCACGTTGTTGGTGGTTCATGGTATGGTGGCGAAATGAAAAAAGGACTATTCGCCATGATGAACTATTACCTGCCATTAAATGGTATGGCAGCTATGCACTGTTCTGCCAACGTTGGTAAAGATGGTGATGTTGCTATTTTCTTTGGTTTGTCAGGTACTGGTAAAACAACTTTATCAACCGATCCAAAACGCAAATTGATTGGTGATGATGAGCATGGTTGGGACGATGAAGGCGTCTTTAACTTCGAAGGTGGTTGTTATGCAAAAACCATTCATTTGGATAAGGAATCAGAACCGGATATTTACGCTGCCATTAAACGCAATGCTTTGCTGGAAAATGTAACCGTAGATGAAAATGGTAAAATTGATTTCAATGATGGTTCAGTAACAGAAAACACTCGTGTTTCATATCCTATTTACCATATTGACAACATCGTTAAACCTGTGTCAAAAGCAGGACATGCTAAAAAAGTAATTTTCCTTACTGCTGATGCTTTTGGTGTAATGCCTCCCGTTTCAAAACTGACACCTGAACAAACTCAGTATCACTTTTTGTCAGGTTTCACCGCAAAGTTAGCCGGAACTGAGCGTGGCGTAACGACACCACAGCCTACATTCTCTGCTTGTTTTGGCGCTGCTTTCCTATCATTGCACCCCACAAAATATGGTGAAGAATTGGTGAAAAAAATGAACCAACACGGTGCTGAAGCTTACTTGGTTAACACGGGTTGGAATGGTACCGGCAAACGTATCTCCATTAAAGATACACGTGGTATTATTGACGCTATTCTTGATGGTTCAATCGAGAAAGCAGAAACCAAAATGATTCCTATTTTCAATTTGGAAGTACCTACCGCCTTACCTAATGTAGATCCTAAGATTTTGGATCCACGCGATACCTATAGCGATTCAAAAGAATGGGAAGAAAAAGCTATTGATTTGGCTGGCCGATTCATCAAAAACTTTGAAAAGTACACCGACAATGCAGAAGGTAAAGCCCTTGTTGCTGCCGGTCCTCAGTTATAATATAACGATTATAACCATATTAAAAAGTCTGCTTCGTGATGGAGCAGACTTTTTTTTAATAAATATTTAAAGCGGCTTATTCATTTTCAGATTTAAGGTAAAAAATCCATCAAAAAAAATCAAAAGCCTCATTCACAGCTTCACTCTCCTACTCTACCCATACAGGGTCTCTCACTATTACTATTGTAACTAAAAAAACGAATATCAGAAACGATTATTTCCCTTTTTTCAGTTTTTTCTTTTTCTCCAAAAACCGTTGATAATCTTCAGGCGTTGTTTTCCATCGTTCATGCATCCACACCCATTGGGTTGGGTTTTCATGTATAAAGCGGCTTATCACCCCTGCATAAATTCGTGTGTTTTCGTAAAGATCATGTTCTCTGTTACCGGTATCAATTAATTCCAATGACGGCAAAATTTTAAATAAATGTCGATTATTAGGCTGTCGAATCATAAACATGGGCACCACCGGCGATTTCGTATCCAGAGCCAACCTTGCGGCCCCAACAGGCGTAAAAGCCCGTTTTCCCAAGAAATCAACAAAAACACCTGGCGCCTGGGTATCCTGATCAACCATAATAATTAAACAATCGCCTTTGGTTAATGCCTCTATTAAGCGCGGATACGCCTTTCCTCGCCCAATATTCTTCATACCTCTTTTTTGACGAGCACCTACAATTAATTTGTCTATACGCGGATTTGGCATTGGCCGACTAAGGGCCGTTGTTTCATACCCCATTACGGGCGGCATTATAGCCGAAAACTCCCACGACCCAATATGACTCATTAAGCAAAGAACACCATTGCCTTTTGCATAAGCCGCTTTAAGATGCTCCTCTCCCTCAATATCAATAATTTTAGAAAAGTCGTTACGCGAAATATAATGCAGCGTTTGCACGTAGTCACCAAAATTTAAAGCCTGATTAATAAATACCTCTTTGGCCATTGCATATAATTCATCATTTGTTTTTTCACCGCCATAAATAAGAGATAAATTATTGATCGTTTTTAGTCGTTCCTTCTTCACCAACCGAAAAGCCAATGCTCCCAGACGACGATTAACTCTTAAAACAAAACTTCGGGGCACAAATCGCACTAATAAAATAAATAGACGTATAAAAAAAACAAGAATAGGATATTTGATACCACGCCTGATTTTTTTCCAGGAAATCTTCATGAGTATTATTTTTCTATTATCAAATTTAATTTTCTTAAACACTACAATTTACAAAAACAAGCCTAGCCGGACTTTTTCAGGATATTGGATAAAGCTTGTTCCAGCGCGGGAAATGAAAATCTAAAACCATCGGCCAGCAAACGATGCGGAATCACCTGTTGACCTTCCACCAATATCCCGGCGCCTTCACCAAAAATAAGATGTAACAACCAAAGAGGAATGCTAAATACAACCGGGCGATTGAGTACCTCACCCAAAGTCATAGCGAAAGTTTGGTTATCAACAATTTGAGGTGATACAGCATTATAAATGCCTTTCACCTCAGGCGTACGCATAGCCCAGACCAAGGCATTCACTACATCGGTGACATGAATCCAGGGAAACATCTGTTTTCCGGAACCAATTACGCCACCCAACCCGAGTCGAAAAGGCAGCAACATATGTTTCAAAGCGCCATTTTTAGAAGAAAGTACCACCCCAAAACGAAAAACAGCCAGGCGCACGCGTAAAGCATCCAGCTTAAAAGCCTCCTGTTCCCAGTATTGGCATACGTCTGATAAAAAATCATTGGCAAATTGAGATGAAAACTCATCATGAACATCAATATTATTATAGATACCAACTGCCGAAGATGATATAAAAACAGAAGGTGCCCGTTCCATCTTGTTAATAGCAACCACCAGCAATCGTGTCGTTTGAATCCTGCTGGATAAAATATCCTGCTTGCGACGAGGCGTCCAACGACCCAGAATTGGGGCGCCAGCCAGATTTACTACGACGTCAACAGACTCCAGACAACCCATTAAGTGGTGCAAGCCCTGTTGCAAATCCTTCCGACCAATAGGGACCAAAGTCCCGCCCAGAGAACGTATCTCGGCACCTAAATGTCTTCCTATTAACCCTGTAGCGCCACAGATTGCAACTTTCAAATTCATTGAATAATAATTTTCATAAAAACAACACTAGTTAGTGTTTGTCTATAAAGTCCAACTTCTGCGTTACGCTTGTCATAAAAACAGTCATTTACGAAAAGTTAGCTCCTTGATTTTTATGACTTCGCAAGCCTTGTATTTGAACTTTATATTTTAAACACTTAGTTTATGGACAAGCATTATTAAGTGTCGGCAAGGAAACGTCATTTCCTTCGCAACGCACGCTTTCAAAATAATTATTTACACCAGTATACTAATATTTATCGGGTTCGCAAGTCTTAAACTTGAACTTTTTCGATCAAATTCTCTACTTATGAACAAACACTATTTATCCCTTTCATCGCCTTCCGATAAACGTTTCTCAAGCTCATCGGACGATAAATTGTATTCACCGCGGCCATTGCGAAATAAAGAGATACGCCCCGTCTCTTCCGACACAACAATAGTGGTGGCGTCAGTGGCTTCGGTAATTCCCATAGCGGCCCGATGACGCAACCCCAAATGCTTGGGCAACTCCATATTTTGCGAGACAGGTAAAATACATCCTGCGGCTTTTATTTTACTCTGACTGATTATGACAGCCCCATCGTGTAAGGGACTATTTTTAAAAAAAATAGATTTAAGCAACTGCTTTGAAATAACAGCATTCAACAATTCTCCGGTCTGAACATAATCAACCAGTTCACTTTGACGCGTAATGACAATAAGGGCACCTGTGCGTGATTTGGAAAAATCTTCACAGGCCCGTATCAAAGGGCTGATATAAAAATTCATAATCCCGGGCGACTTGCTCTCAAACAATTTTTCAAACGAAAAGCGATGCGACAAATTATAACGACTTCCTATCATCAAAAGGAAACGCCTGATTTCCTGCTGAAACACAACAATAATTGCCAATACTCCAACATTCACAAAATTATCGAGAATGGTTGCCGACAATTGCATATTTAATGCCTTTATCATCAGCCACAAAACAATAAAAACAAATATGCCTATAAAAATATTAAGGGCCACCGTACCTTTTATCAGCTTATACAGCTTAAACATCAGGTAAGCCACCAAAACAATATCAATAATATCGATAAACCGAATATCGAGAAAAGTCATAGTAAATTCTTTAGTTATGCCTCTCTATTTTTTAATTGCGACCATAGCTTCACACACTCCACTGCTTCTTTCACATCGTGCACACGTAAAATGTCAGCCCCTTTTGATAAAGCAATGGTATTTAAAACGGATGTACCATTCAGGGCGCCTTCCGAATCGGTATTCAGCAATTTGTAAATCATTGATTTACGAGACAACCCGACCAGAATAGGCAATTGAAAATAACCCAGTTGATCCATTTCATCCAACAATTGAAAATTATGGTTGATCGTTTTTCCAAACCCGAATCCGGGATCTATAATAATATCCTTGACGCCCGCAGATCTAAGAATATCGACCCGACGCGCCAACGACAATGATACTTCGGCGGTTACATCCTTATAATAAGGTGCATTTTGCATATCCTGAGGTGTACCCTGCATGTGCATTAAAATATAAGGCACGTTTAACCTGGCCACCGTGTCAAACATCAGCGTATCCATTTCGCCGCCCGCAATATCGTTTATTATATCAGCTCCGCCATCGTTCACCGCCTTTTCAGCCACATCTGCCCGAAATGTATCAACCGAAATAACAATATCAGGAAAATGCTTGCGAACAAGCTGAACAGCAGGTACCAAACGAGACATTTCTTTTTCGGCCGAAATATACTCTGCTCCGGGACGGGAAGAAAAAGCGCCCAAATCAACCATATCGCCACCTTGCTTTAAAACTTCTTCAACACGCCGCATCACATCATCAAGACTCTTCATTCGGCTGGCCGGGTAAAACGAATCAGGCGTAACATTAACAATACCCATAACTCTAGGCGATGATAAATCCACCAGACGTCCCCTGCAATTAATATCTTTTTTCCTATTTAGAAAAGGTTCTATTTCATCTGCCGATAGTATCATAATCCTTTTAAATACATTGATCTCACAAATATAACCGAAAATGAACGATAATGAAGTGAAATATCTCAAACCTATAGCATAAAAAGCCCAGATATTGAATGTCTGACATCCACATATACGATACAGATATTTTAACAACCCGTTTTACAAAGAAAAGGAGGTATTCCAATAGCAACAACACTTACAACAAGTGTCTTAAATGTTAAAACAGCTGGTATTTAAAAAAATTTAACAATCAAATTTCTTCAAATTGTACAAAAATTGTTGTAGAGCCCCATAATTATTAAAAAAATTAAGGAGGATATTTTTATGAAAGTAAAAAAACTTGTTCAAAGCATGAAAATGCCGTTAATTATTGGGTTGATGATTTTAAATTCTTCGGCAGCATGGGCTGTTGACAACCTTATTCTTTACACTCCCAACACTAAAATATCAGTAGCGCCCGGAGCGACCATCGATTATACAATCGATGTCATCAACAAAAGTGAGGTTTTAAAAAATGAATCACTCGTAATCAGTCATTTACCACGAGGTTGGCGATACACCTTAAAATCGGGGGCCTACATTATTAATAACATAGCAGTATTACCAGGTGAAAAAAAGACGCTGAATCTGAAAATAGAAGTCCCCTTTCAGGTTAATAAAGGAGATCATTCATTTTACCTAAAAGCCAGCAGTACCAGTCTTCCATTGGTTGTCAGAATCACAGAAAAAGGATCGGACGAAACAGAGTTTACTACCACTCAAGCCAACATGCAGGGCAATAGCACCTCTACCTTTTCCTATAAAGCGACATTGCGCAATCGTACCGCCGAGACGCAACACTATGCTTTAATGGGCGATGCGCCGCGTGGCTGGTCGCTTACCTTTAAAGCCGACTATAAAGCCGTGACAGCCGTTGAAATGGAGCCCAACAGCACGAAGGAAGTCACCATAGAGCTCAAACCTTCGGCGCATGTCAGTGCCGGCACCTATAAAATTCCTGTCAGAGCTTTAACAGGCTCCACTTCCGCAAACCTAAAACTGGAAGCTGTTGTAACCGGTTCGTACGACATCGAACTTACCACCCCAGCAGGATTATTAAGCACAAAACTGACTGCCGGCAAAGAAAAGGAATTACAACTTATGATTCGTAATACCGGTTCTTCAGATTTGACCGATGTAGAGATGAAATCCTCTCTGCCTTCCAATTGGGAGATGGCCTTTAAACCGGCAAAAATTGACACCATTCGCCCTGGCTCTTCAGCCACTGTTAATGCGACACTGAAATCGCATAAAAATGCAATTCCAGGCGACTATATTGCTAAAATAGAATCCAAAACACCTGAAGCAACTTCAAAAGTATCTTACCGTGTCATGATAAAAACTCCTATGATTTGGGGATGGATAGGCGTCATTATTATTTTGGCAGCTCTGGCGGGTGTCTGGTATCTGTTCAGGAAATTTGGAAGGAGGTAAAATATGACAGATAACATTATCACATTAAAAAGACTTTCTAAAAAATACAAAGGCTTTACAGCTGTCGATCATTTGAATCTTGACATCCGTAAAGGTGAAATATTCGGATTATTGGGATCGAACGGTGCGGGAAAGTCCACCACCATACTGATGATGCTGGGCATGACAGAGCCCACTGAAGGTACGGCTGAAGTTTGCGGTTTAGACCCAACGCGTCAGCCGGTGGAAGTAAAACAACAAACCGGCTATCTGCCCGAAGATGTGGGTTTCTACGATGACCGAACAGGATTGGAAAACCTGATGTATACAGCACGCCTTAACAGTATACCTGATCGTGTGGCAAAAGAACGCGCATTGGAGCTCCTCGACCGTGTTGGGCTATCAAAAGCCACCGACCAAAAAACAGGCACTTATTCGCGAGGTATGCGTCAACGTTTAGGGTTAGCCGATGTACTCATCAAGGCGCCAAAAGTCGTTGTGCTGGATGAACCCACCTCCGGCATCGACCCACAGGGCGTAAAGGCTTTTTTGGAATTAATTGTTCGTCTCAGAGATGAAGAAGGTCTCACAGTCCTTTTTTCATCACACAATCTGAATCAAGTAGAACAAGTGTGCGATCGGGTGGGCATTTTTGTAAAAGGTCGATTAATGGCGACTGGTGATATAAAGAGTCTGTCACAGCAAATTTTTGGCAATGCAGGCCAGTCGCTGGATGCAATCTATAACCATTTTTTTGAAGGAGAATCAGACCATGAATAAAGTACTACCATTGACTCATAACAACATGGGAACCAAATGGATTTTCAGAAAAAGCAAAAAAGGAGATACGCTCAATCGGCATCCGTTATGGACTATGATTCAAAAAGAGATGTCAGATCAGATTCGAAGCTGGCGTTTCATAATACTGATAGGCATTATAGCACTCACATGCATGGGATCTATGTATGCCGCATTGACACAAATCGGCAAAGTCCCGGCAAAAGAACTGGCCAACGGTGCTTTCTTTTTTCTAAAACTGTTTACCCTTTCAGATGGCACACTGCCATCGTTCACGGTATTTATCGGGTTTCTGGGTCCCTTGCTGGGTATAGGCCTTGGTTTTGATGCCATCAATTCAGAATATAACCGTGGTACGCTGAGTCGAATCCTCAGCCAACCTATTTATCGCGATTATGTCATTAATTCCAAATTTATGGCATCGCTGGCCATCGTAAGTGCACTTCTGACGGCTTTGGTATTATTGGTTGTTGGCTGGGGACTGATAGCCATTGGTATTCCGCCAACACCCGACGAAATACTTCGCATCATTAGCTTTTTGATTATCAGCATATGCTTTGTGGCACTGTGGCTCAACCTGTCGTTGTTCTTTTCCATCAAATTCCGACAAGCATCAACATCAGCGCTGGCAGGGTTATCCATCTGGTTATTTTTCAGCATCTTTTATAACATGATTGTCAATTTGTTGGCCAAAGGACTGGCACCTAAAAGACTATTCAGTGAAGCACAGGCTGTCGCTTTTAAAAATTTCATACTAAACCTGATGCGTATCAACCCCATTTATCTGTTTAATGAAGCCACAGACATACTGCTGATCCCAACCGTTCGCAGTACCGGTGCATTAACGATGGAACAGGTGCAGGGCACTTTACCAACACCTTTACCAATTGGTCAGAGTTTGCTGATGGTATGGCCTCAGGTTACCGGGTTAATAGCAGGAAGTATTGTTTTATTTGCGCTTGGTTATTATACCTTCATGCGACGAGAAGTCAGGTCCAGGTAATATCGATCACTGCTGCAATCAATCAAAAAGACAGGAAACAAAAAATGTTTTCTGTCTTTTTTCATATTGAACTTTTCTTAAAAGAGTTAAAATCACTCATTCAAATAATTAACCAATCGTTGACGGTCAACAATTTTCACCATTTTCCCATTCACCTCAAGAACACGTGCATTATGCATTTCGCGCAGTGCCCGGCTCAAAGAAGGTCGCGCTACACCAAACAAATTAGCCAACACCGAATGAGGGACCGGCAATACTACCCATTCATTTACCTGATTCAGGTTTAAAATATAATTGGCCAGTTTGCTTTTAATACTTCTAAACGATAAAAACGACAACTTATCAGACAAAAATTGAGCCCGGTTAGAGACGGCATTTAGATAGTTAACTAAGAAACGGACATTTTGCTGCATCATGGTTAATACCAACTCACGTGAAATAACAGCCATCAGCGTCGGCTCATTGGTTGTTATAGAAACCGGATAATAATTTTTGGCTCCAAATAAAAATGCGACCGCCAAAGGACGTCCAGGGCTAATATCTTCAATCTTTAGGATTTTACCTGAGGCGTCAAGCATCTCTCCCCGTACCGAACCTTTCAGCACCACTTGAAGCGAACGGCAAATTTCTCCCGCCGTCACCAAAATTTGTTCAGCGGGATATTCCTTCGTCATTATCGAGTTATTCTGAAGTAATTCGATTAAATCAGACGCCTCAATACCCCTAAAAAGAAGCGTATGCTTCAGTAATTCTATGGTATCAGTCATACTAATTCAGTATATCCATTTACGCTGATGAACAATGTCAGCAAAAGAAAAATTTCGTTACGATCTCTCGAAAAATAGTTATTTACATCAGGAAACTCACATTTTTCAATCATCGCAAGCCTTAAAAATGCAGCTTCCTAGTCTGCTGCCAAAGTTTCTGGCAGTATTGGCGAATATCATCTTCTATTAAAAGCAACAGATATCACCAACTTGTTTAATAGATGCATAATATAAGATTCACATAGATGAACTAATCATCCATATATCCGAACTTTTGATTCATATATTCTTCATTAAAATGTAATAAATTTGCAGCATTGAAAGTCAAATATCCTCATTAAAAAAAGACAACTCTACTGAAAAGCACCTGGTTTTCAGCTGTATAATATCAGTCTAAGAATATTACTGATTTCGTTACTTTCATAAATATTTACACACAACTAAAAAACAACACAATGACCAACTTACAAAAAACAATCACCAGCATTGTGGCATTTTTTCTCCTCATTCCCGGATTGCTAAAATTTAGCGATCCTTTTAAGACAATGTTTACGATTCAGATAGAAAAAAGTGGACTTCCTTTTCCACACCTAAGTTTTATAATTGATCAGTCGAGTGAAATTTTAACCGGGATATTACTCTATAGCCTTTTATATTTCTGGAAAAAATTCCCTCCAAATTTAGGCAACCAGCTTTTCTACATCGGTTATATCATGGTTTTTCCAATCATGGTGTTAGCCATATATATACACCTACATCCCAATGTCCCTGCAAGTCTATTGCCATTTGAAAGTAAACTTCCCCTTTTATCTTTAACTCTACTGATTCTATCCGGTTTAAACCTTTATTTACAACAAATAAAAGGTACAGAACCAAACCAGCCTTTGAGAGTTAAACAAAGTGGATCTGATTAAGTCAAATAGCTATACCATTTTTATCTAAACGCCTGACATAATAGGCAAGTAATGTACTATCTATTCCTACAAAATTCAAATCAACGGAAAAATGGTTAATAGATCTTACAGGTCCTCTCACCCTTTAAAACTTCCAGAGCATTCATATTCAAGGCTTCCATTTCATCCTCGCCAGGGTATATTGTGATTTTGCCAAAACAGTTAATATGCTCACGTATAAAGCCCACAACCATTTTATTTTGAGCCATTCCTCCGGTTAAAATAATGCCATCGACCTCGCCTTTGAGAACGGCCCATTGAGCGCCAACCGCTTTAGCCACCTGATACGCCATGGCATATAAAATCAGACGTGCTTTTTCGTTACCCGCATTGGCCCATTCGGCCACAATATGAGCCTGATTCGTTCCCAGATGAGCCACAAGGCCCCCTTTCCCGGTAATCATAGCTTTCACCTCTTCGATGGTATATTTACCGCTGTAGCAAACATCAATCAGTCGGCCAGCCGGTACCGTACCAGCTCTCTCCGGCGCAAAAGGACCAAAGCCATCTAATGCATTATTAACATCAATAATTCGCCCTTTACGATGAGCACCTACCGAAATACCGCCCCCCAAATGTGCTACAATTAAATTCAACGCCTCGTAGGGCTGTTCAATGGAAGCCGCGAACTTACGAGCCACCGCTTTTTGATTTAATGCATGAAACTTCGATTCGCGAGGCATCAGTGGATGCCCCGTTATACGGGCCACCTCTTCCAATTCATCAACGACTACCGGATCGGCAATAAAAGCACGACAGCCATCTATTCCTTTGGCAATATCATGAGCAATCAAACCTCCCAAATTACTGGCATGCTGTCCCATTATGCCGTTAATTAAATCGGTTCGTAAAGCGTCATTCACCTCATAAACCCCCGATTCAATGGGACGAACCAACCCCCCACGACCGATTACACCTTTTAATTCATTAATATCAATATCAGCCGTTTCCAATTCTTTTAGTATCGCCTCTCGACGAAATTCAAACTGAGAGGGAATATTCTTAAATTGATCAATCTCTTGCGAAAAATGCCTTAACGTTTTTAATAACAAAACTTTGCTATCCTCATAAACAGCGATTTTAGTTGATGTGGAACCTGGGTTTATGACTAAAACTTTCAACATAGAGTATATTTATTTAAAGTTTGAATTTGGATATTTCACAATTATTACGATAAGGTTTGCACAAATGCAAAATTTCAAACATAGCTTACCATGCCTTTATTTATACAATAATAGGAATATTATTCTTGACCACATGCCATCAACAACCAATAACCAGATTCAACTTTTTCGTTACGTTTGCTTTTAAAATGATTATTTTAAGCATAAGAATAATTCATTAGCTGGACTTCTCTTGCAAGCACTAACTATAATTGAAATTAAAAAAAGAGTAAAACTTACCCTAAAGCTGCCATCAGAATGCTGTAATACTTACTATCATCCGAATCGGAGCGTGAGGTCACTACAATAGGTGCGGCAGCTCCAAGTACCAATGAAGCGACCTTAGCCTTAGCGAACCATACCAGGCTTTTGTAAAGCACATTACCCACTTCAATATCAGGCATTAAAAGAATATCAGTATCGCCTGCCACCTCGCTTTTAATACCTTTATTCAGGGCACTTTTAGTACTTATAGCATTATCAAACGCCAGTGGCCCATCAACAATACAGTTAACAATCTGATCGCGCTGGTTCATTTTACTTAACAGGGCCGCGTCAAGCGTGGCCTGCATATTTTCGTTAACCATTTCAATGGCCCCTAGCACAGCCACTTTTGGTCTTTCAATTCCAATTTTATTAAAATACGCAACCGAATTATTAATAATTGCAATTTTATCTTTCAGTGACGGGGCAATATTCATAGCCACATCTGTGACGCCAATCAACTTATGATAAGTGTCAACCTCGAAAATCGACAGATGCGAAAGAAGGTGTCCAGAACGCAACCCCCACTCTTTATTGAGCACCGCTTTCAGAATAACCGGAGTTGCCACCTTACCTTTCATGAGAATATCGGCCCGTCCATCGTGAACCATACGAACGGCAAGCTCGACAGCACGATCAGGCACAGGCTCATCAATAAAACTGGCACCGTAAAAATTAAGTCCCAACTCTTTGGCCATTTCAGCCGTATCTTTCTCCGAACCAATTAAAACCGGCTCGATAATTCCATTCGTAAAAGCTTTATGAACAGCTTCGAGCGAATAGCGATCGTGCGATACTGCCAAAGCCAACCGTTTGCGGGGCTTAGACGTATCAATTAATTTTTGTAACTCGTCAAGTTTCTTAAACATTCAGTATAAAATAAAAGCCGGTGGCTGTAACAATTGTAAAACAAATATACAACTGTTACGGTAACCGGCTTGTTCAATCGCCGCAGAACTTTAATAAAGTTCTGTTATTTTTTGATTAAACCTTCAACTATTTGCATGGTATCCTGTGCAATCACAAACTCCTCGTCGGTTGGAACAACCATAACGCTAACTTTTGCATCATCAACGCTGATTACTTGTTCCTCGCCTCTTAAATTTTCATTTTTAGAAGCATCCACCTCTACACCAATAAACTGAAGTCCTTCGCAGACATCAATACGTGTTTGAGTGTCGTTTTCGCCAATACCACCGGTAAAAATCAAGACATCAACGCCTCCCATAGCAGCCGCATAGCTACCGATGTACTTACGAATCCGATACGAATACATTTTCATGGCCATAATAGCCATTTCATCTCCTTTTTTAACAGCGTCTTCTACCTCGCGCATATCAGAAGAGATACCTGTTACGCCAAGCATTCCACTCTGTTTATTAAACAGCACACTGGCCGAACGAGTCCCAATTACTTCCTTATCCATAATATAAGTTGCTGCGCCCACATCTAAATCACCACAACGGGTTCCCATCATCAACCCTTCCACCGGCGTAAAACCCATGGATGTATCAATAGACTGGCCATTTTTTATGGCTGTAATTGAAGCACCATTACCCAGATGGCAGGAAATGATACGTTGCTTAGAATAGTCTACGCCCAAAATTTCACAAGCTCGTTGTGAAACATAACGGTGACTGGTACCATGAAAACCATAACGACGCACGCCATATTTTTTATACAAAGAATAAGGGATGGCATACATATATGCATGCATAGGCATCGTTTGATGAAAAGCCGTATCGAAAACAGCCACCTGAGGGACATGAGGCAATAAGTCAGTTATAGCCTTGATACCCTTAAGGTTTGGAGGATTATGAAGTGGTGCCAGGTCGATACATTCTTCCATCTTGGAAATTACCTCGTCGGTAATAAACACACTGGAGTTAAAAGCTTCACCACCATGTACAACACGATGGCCCACTGCGTCAATATCTTCCAGGTCGGTAATACAACCGTGTTTATCACTGGTTAAAACCCCCAGGATATAATCAATACCTGTTTCGTGATCAAGTATTTCACCTTCGAGCAACACCTTTTCGCCCGATTCTTTCGTGTGCTTAAGAAAGGATCCTTTCAGCCCGATTTTTTCAATACCACCCTTCGCCGTCACATGCGATGATTGGCCATTCATATCGAAAAGCTGATATTTTATGGAAGAACTGCCACAATTTAGAACCAATATTTTCATCCGTAAATAATTTGTTTATTAAAATCGGATCAAATGCTACGTCTGCAATTTTATCGATATTCGCATTTTTTACAAACCGCATTGTTATATCCGTATAATTTTGTTTAAAGGTTGTGTGAAACATTCCGTTAACGATATTATTGAATATCATCCATCGAAAACCGATTCATTTCTTCATATTTAGTACCAGCAAGAAAACGTCTTTTTCTTCATTTCCCGCTCTTTCAAATTATAATCGATGAAACAAACACCACTCAACCCATAAAAACGTCTCATCAAAATGTCAGATCGTCTTTTATTCAGTTATAATTTTACCATTATCGTCGTAACGATAAAATCCTGCCCCCGATTGAATCCCGAAATGTTTGGCACGAACCAGACGTTTAAGAAGTGGCGAAGGTTTATATTTAGGATCACCAAACTCTTCATATAGATTATCCATCCAACGAACGACCTTATTAAGTCCGATAAGATCAGCATGTCTGAAAGGACCAAAACGCATACCTAAACCAACCACCATTGTTTTATCGATATCTTCCAGTTTGGCCACGCCTTCCATCAGCGCTTCGCAAGCCTCATTTAGAAGAACAACATATAAACGAACACTGATTAAACCAGCTGACTCCTCAACATGAATGGCATCGCGGTTAATAAGCTTCACAAACGTACTAACCTTATTATAAACCGCGTCGGTTGTGTATAAGCCACGTACTACTTCAACAATACGCGCTTCGGCAGAAGTCACAAAAAAGTGTAAACTAACACATCGGTCAGGATATTGTAATTCAGCTGCCAACTCAGATATCACAATCGTCGTTGCATTGGTGGCAATAATGGTATCGCGTTCCACAATAGCTTCCACATCTCTGAATACCTGCTTACGACTATCCAGGCTACGAACGCCCGTATTATCGTCAGAACGAATCGCTTCAATAACAAAATCGCAACCAGCCAAATCTTTATAGTCTAGCGAACCGCGGATTCGACCCATGATAGCTCTTTTTTCACTTTGAGTCAGTCCCCAGTTCTCAATTCTATTATCCAATTCACGACCTATATTATCGATCGCTAATTCAATTTTATCGTGACTTAATTCTACAAAAACAACCTCGAGCCCATGCCAGGCAGCAATACGGGCAATACTTTGCCCCTCTTTGCCACAGCCCACAACCCCAATACGCGAAAACAAAGTTTTGGCTTGTTTTCTTTTGTTGAGGCCATATTTCTCAATGGGTTCCACCACTATTTCTGCCATCTTAATTTCTTTATAAAAATTTTAAATCAAATATATTTAGAGTTTGAGCCAGCAAGTTCAAATTCAGAGCATGCTTCCCTGCAAGCATAAAATTCACTTTCGTAAAAGACCAATTTAAGAGCAATAATAGCTCAAAAACCGGACTTTATTATAGCTCAACTTTATCGACTGGTACTAGTTAAAAGTGCCAGCTGCCTGATTTGCCGTAATTGCGATCATATTGACAATATCGCTTACCGAGCAACCACGTGAAAGGTCGTTAATAGGCGCAGCCATACCCTGAAGAACAGGACCTATAGCTTGAGCATCAGCCAGACGTTGAACTAATTTATAACCTATATTTCCGGCTTGCAAATCAGGGAATACTAAAACATTGGCATGCCCGGCAATTTTGCTACCTGGTGCTTTTTTGGCTCCAATAGCGGGAACAATAGCCGCATCAAGCTGAAGTTCACCTTCAATTTGAAGCTCAGGCTGTTTCGATTTAGCTATAGCAGTTGCTTCCACAACCTTATCGACAAAAGGATGCTTTGCACTGCCTTTAGTGGAAAAACTTAACATGCCAACACGCGGCTCTATGCCGGCGATGTTACGGGCTGTAGCTGCCGAAGCCAAAGCAATGTCCGCCAATTGATTGGCATCAGGATCTGGGTGAACAGCACAATCGGCAAACACCATAACGCCATTATCACCCCACTGCTTATCCTTAAGCACCATAATAAAAGCACCTGACACCACACTAATACCAGGTACTGTTTTAACAATTTGAAAAGCAGGCCTCAACACATCACCAGTTGCATTTTCAGCACCTGCCACTTCGCCGTCTGCATCACCGCTTTTAATCATTAATACTGATAAATACAATGGATTTTTCACGAGCTCGTCAGCTTGTTCAAGGGTTAATCCCTTGTTTTTTCTCAAGGAAAACAACAAATCTCGGTATTGTTCTTTTTTGGGATGATTTTCCGGATCCACGATCATCGCCTTATGGATATTTTTCAATTGCAAATGCGCTGCTTCCTTTTTAATAGCATCCGCATTGCCAATTAATACGATGTCAGCGAAACCTTCTTCCAGCACAATATCAGCTGCTTTAAGAGTTCTCTCCTCAAGCCCTTCAGACAACACAATACGCTGTTTCGACAGCTTTACTTTTTCCTTAAGTTGTTCCAAAAAATTCATATACACTTATATATTAATAATTTAATTAGATAATTTAAATTCATCTTAACTATAATACAAACGATTGTCTTCCATTCGCATTTAAAGAGCCATGCAAAAACAACTTTGAACAGCACACCAGATTATTATTATAAATTTGGGGGTAGTTGAAATAAATCAAATAAAAAACGGAGAAAAACAAACCCACAAATGGTCTTTGCACCTTTTCTATCATTAAACAACAGCACAAAAGTATAGAAAATAAGAATAAAATAAGAAAAAAGGAGGAATAATCCTCCCTTTTCAAATAAAGAAAAAAAGCTTTAATTAATTTGATAATCAACCAAATGGCGTCGAACTGATTAAAAGTACCAAATTTCACAGATGGTACCATATTAAGTAACTCCACATATGAGTACTGCCTCAAAATGAGGCTCATTTATCAATTATCGGACAGGCGGGGTTCCGCGCTTTGACTCAATAATAACCACTCCATTTTTAGCTTCCTCCCCAAAACGTTTCACCGCATCATCACCTTTTAAAACTCTAATGGATTTGATATTGTAGGAAGGAATGTGAACTCGTGACATCACCACTTTGTCATCTAAGACATAAAGTGGAGGATTAATGTCAAGACCATATTTCTTCATTGTTTGCACAAATTCACGTTCAGCAGGCGACAAGGAAAAACGAACCGGAATCACCACATTACAGTTCACATTAGCCCCATTTACCTGCGCCGGTTTCCACGTTGTCATCATCTCAACCACTCTTAAGGCTTCCATATCAAGTAATGGATCAACCGACTCTTTAATGGACAGATTCAAAAGTGAGCCATCTTTTGCAACCACACCCTGAACCACAACCACCCCTTCGATTTGCTTTCGCCAGGCTTCATCGGGATATACAATATGTTGATCCACAAACTTAGTCACATTGGCAGGTTTTCCTTTAAACTTAGGCAATTTATCAACCTTGTCATAAACATTGGTCGTATCATTACCATTAGATTGAGCTTGTACAAAAACAACTGATGACACACTAAAAAGAATCCAGTAAACAATCCATTTAAACCTTCGGATACCAATAAAAGAATGAATTAAAATTGCAGTTTTCATGGCTAAATAGTTTAAATTAACTACCAACGAAGTACAACAATTATACCACAATCATAAAAACTATTGCGACTTACGGTTTCTATCCCTCTGTGCTTCAATACGTGTCATTACTTCCCTTAGATTTTCCATAACCTCTCTTTTGCTCTCTGCACTATCAGTGCCTTTGGCACCATGCTGCCTGGTAGGATATTTTGGATGATTATCCTTGGAGCTCATTTCAAACCCAGGGTAAATTCTGGGCTCAGAAAACCCTTCAACTTGTTCATAATCACAGAAGTCTAAATATCTCATCAACTCCTCAAAAAAATCCGCCTTCTCCTGTCTAACCTTAACTCTGTAATTTTTCATAAAAAGTAAATTAAAGTACGTTGCTAACCATACTCGAAAATGTAGTCACATTTTACATAAAAATTTATTTGTAACAATCATTAACAAACCATTATTTGACATAACTATTATTTGAATACGCTTTCGTACGTAGAATACGTAATAGCAGCTAAAAGGTTATTATAAAATACAAAGCGATGTCTATTTCAAAGCAATTTTAAATTGGTCGGAATCCTGCCAAAAAGGAAACTGTTGTTTAAATAAATTAAGGGCATTAAAATTTAAGGAAATTTTAATAGTTTGGTTCTCTGACGTAGCCGGGCCATACAACATTTGGCCTTTATAATCGATAACCATTGAATGCCCCGGATAAGAATTTCCTTTCGGATCGACTCCAACTCTGTTAACACCAACCACATAACACTGATTTTCGATGGCTCGGGCCATTAGTAACGAATCCCATGTCTGTATTCGCGAAAGCGGCCAATTCGCAACATAAACGGCTAAATCATAACCGGAAGTATTGCGACTCCAGACAGGAAAACGAAGGTCATAACAAACAAAAAAAGCGATTTTCCATCCGTACACTTCAATCATCAATTGCGATTGGCCGGGAGAATAGACGTTTTGCTCGCCAGCAATTGTAAAGAGATGCCGTTTATCGTAAAAATGAATTTCACCTTTTGGATAGACTACCAACAACCGGTTAAAATATTTATCATTTTCGGCAATAGCCATACTTCCAGCTACAACAGCATTATATTGGGTGGATAGACGCTTCATCCACTCCACCCCCTCGCTATCCATCGTCACAGCAATGCGGGCAGGCTGCATTGAGAAGCCCGTGTTAAACATTTCAGGCAAAATAATGAGATCCGTATTACCTTGTGATGTTTGGAGCAGATCTTCTATCGCCTGAAAATTTTCCTTATGACTTTCCCATATAATATCAAACTGAACCAATGTTATATTTAGTGCTTGATTTTTTTTGCTGGTACTATGTAGCTGGTTTTTCATAAATGCCGCTGTTTACAATATTCAGCCTGCCATCTAATGTTTGTCAATAAATCTGGCAATGACCAATTCAATTTCTTTTTTAATCACAGAAGAGGATGCGTTAACATTATTGAGCATTATACAAAATGCCACCTTGCGCCGTTTGTTTGTAGTGAGATAACCTGCATAATTAACGATTCCGGTCATAGAGCCACTTTTGGCCTGTATTGCGCCCCGATATGGTTTCGATTGCCACATGTAACGTAAAGTACCTGACACCCCACTTATTGGCAACGATTGTTTAAAAATTTCGCCATCAGGCACCCCATTCATAAATTTCAATATTTCAACGATATAATAAGCCGACACCCGGTTTCCCGTAGACAAACCAGAGCCATCGAGCAGCCGAACCGGCTCATCAATACCTTGCTTCAACCAATAGTTATTAAGAGCAAGACTTGCTTTATCCCATCTTGATGGCGAGGCACTATCATCGCCCGCCATGGCCAAAAACAGATGGTCGGCCGGCAAATTCAGGCTTTTGTTATTAACAACTTTAATTATTTCACTGAGCGGTTCAGATTGCCACACCCATATTTGGTTGGCCAGTGCGGCATCTACCGACTGCTGTTCTACTACAACACGCACATTTTGAGTATGTTCAAAAAGAGACAAAAATTCATGCGCAAAAACTTTTTCCGGAAAGGGCAATGCCGCTTTAATAGCAAATTCATCGGCGCCAGCAGGTATGGAGCCTGTGATATACCAGTGTGAAAGTCCCGGATAGCCATAAACGTAAGCACTGTCGCGGTTAATGGATGATGCGGTTACGTAGCAGTCAAAATTCAACGCACTATTGGGTATGGATGTTGAGACTACCCGGCATAAAAGGCCTGACTGCAAAGGAGATTCAAGCGTTATGGTAAAAGTGTTATCGCGCCATGAAAGAGCCGAAGGAGGTGCTCCGTAATAATTAGACATGTCTTCCCACAGACGCGACGATGGGTATCCGGGCATTGGTAAACGAGACACATCAACAATCAGTTTTCCATTAAGTCCTTTAATCCCTGCACCATCGAGCTTTTTTTTTGCTTCAGCCAGAAACGTTTCGGGTGTAGAAGTGCTAAAATAAGAGGAACCCAGAGTCGGATCGGCCCCGGCCTTTATGATTAGTGCGCCATTTAAGGTATCGTTTACGATCGCCCCCTTCGCATAAAATTCAGTTTGAAACTTATAATCAGGCCCAAGAACTTTGAGTGCTGAAGCCGTAGTTACAACTTTCAGCAAACTGGCAGGCACCATCCACTTGTGGCTGTTAACATCAACCAACGTTTCATTTGTGTTTAAATCAACTGCATAAAAAGAAAATGCAGCTTCTGGAAATGTGGTTTCTACGGATTGAGAAAAAATAACAAAAACATTTGCTACCGAAAGACCCAGAAAGAGAAACAAAAATCTATACGCATTTCTATAAAGGTCCCAACTGACTTTCAAGCTTAACCTTTTCATCTTCTCTTTCTTTAAGTCTAAGATAATAATGCTGTGACTGTATTTTATACATCCCGGCGGCACTAACAGCTCCAGGTTTATCAAATAAATTACGACTCACATCCGCCCATGCCATTGCTTCTGAAAAATTATTTCTCATTTCGTATGACAAGGCAATATTATGAGCTGCCATTGCTTTTTGCTTTTTATTACCATGTTCGTATACATAATACCAAATTTTTGCCGCTTCATTCCAGCTATTGACCTTTGCTAAATCAGTTGCCCGTGAAAACAAATAGTGGCCGCCCACAAATAAAGTACGTTGTTCCACGTCCCAATGCGGAGCCAGACGATCGGTATATCTTTCGCCCATAAAGCCGGCCAGCGCATCGAGCGATTCACTTAATTCAGGAATAGTTATCTTCACCTTGCTTACAGGCTCTGTGTTATCCCAAAAAATAGAATCACGCTGCAAGTAAGCATCCAATAAACGACCATGCCTATCATAAACTTTCCAAAACGCGGTTCCAGCTACATCTTGCGACACATAATAATAATCGGACAATTTTTCAACCTTAATAGAGCTGTTATAGCGATAGCTTTCGATGGAAACAACCGCCTGTACCTGATATTTTTCAATTAATTTGGTCAAAGTATCCGCATGAAGAGTTGGATAAGGAATACTATCAGCCGGTCGGTTAACAGGATAGGGATAGTAATAAACGGTATCAAAAAAAGCGCGTTCATTTAGTGTTTTAGCCAACATGCGAGCCGCTTCGGCGCCAAAACTATCGAAGTATGTTGAGTCGAGATAACTCTTTTCTCCCAACAGATCCAGTTTATGAATACTGTCCGCTCGATATGGGTAGGTATTATTTACGACAACCACAGACACAATAGAGGGATCAACCGAATAACCTGCCGGTTTCATCACCTCAATAGGGATGGTTGAAAAAGACGAACAGGAGGAAAAAACAGTGGATATAACTAATACAAAATATATATGCTTAAAAGAAACACGCTTCATATCGTCAAATATTAACATAATAGGTACAATACATCAAAAAGTCTGTTTATAAAATCCAACTTCTGCGTTACGCTTCAAACTCCCGACTCAATGGACAGGCGTTTTTTTAAACAAACCAATGCTTTAAAGATAAATAAATTTCGTCTATTATGCCATTTTGAAGGAATGCTTTAAGGTAAAAAAAATCCCCATATCAGAATAGATACAGGGATTATAAAACAATTTAAGCCTATTACATATTCATTCCGCCACACACATGAATAACCTGGCCAGTAACATACGACGACAAATCAGAGGCCAGAAACACGCAGGTATTAGCCACATCATCAGGAGTACCGCCCCGACGCATAGGTATTTGAGATTCCCAGGCTTTTCTTACATCCTCGGGTAAAGCCCCTGTCATATCAGTAATAATAAAACCGGGTGCCACAGCATTATGTCGAATACCGCGCACCCCCATCTCTTTGGCAGCCGATTTGGTAAAACCAATGATACCGGCCTTTGAGGCAGAATAATTACATTGATTGGCATTTCCTGAAACCCCAACCACCGAACTCATGTTGATAACACTACCACCAGCCTGTTTCCACATCACAGGTTGAACAGCCTTTGTAAAGTTAAAAACAGATTTAAGGTTAACAGCAATAACAGCATCCCACTGATCTTCGGTCATACGTTTTAACGCGCCATCTTTGGTAATACCAGCATTATTAACCAACACGTCAATACGACCAAATTCTTTAACAATATCGGCCACAACTTTGTGGGTATCGTCATAATTAGCAGCATTAGAAGCAAATCCTTTAACTTTAACTCCTAAAGCAGCAATTTCCTTTTCAGTTTCCTGGGCAGCTTCATTAATTACCAAATCGGTAAAAGCAATATTACAGCCTTCGGCAGCAAAACGCAGTGCGATAGCCTTACCAATTCCGCGAGCAGCACCGGTAATAACAGCTGTTTTTCCTTCTAATAATTTCATCTTAATTTAGAATTTTAAAGTTACTTTGTATTCTTACAAAATAGATTTCCAATCAGTTACACAATCAGAACTCATTTAACATGCTTAACAAAAGCAAAACAAAGTTAGAAAAAAATGGATATTGAACAACTCAACAACTTCTCCTGCATGACCAGAACAAGCTTAAAAAAGGAAACGTGAAAAAATCTCAAAAAAAAACTTCTTATCTGTAACATTCCTTTTCGGGCTTACAGGAAATAACGATTAACGGTGGCGCCAAAAAAATCTTTGAGGTCTTCATCATGGCCTCAGCCACCCATCCCAAAAATTAAAAGAGAAACTTCTCCAGTTCTGAAAATACTTCACCGGCCTTGCCCTTTAGATGGATATCGGTGATATTTCCTGTAAAATGGGATTCATCCGGGTTAATTTCAATGACGACAGCCTTATTTCGTTTCGCTTCGGACGGAATAATAGCTGCCGGCATCACCTCCCCGGTGCTTCCAACAATAAGGCAGACATCGGCTTGTCGAGCTGCAACTACACTTTTCTCATAGGCTTCAACAGGGATTTGCTCACCAAAAAAAACAAAATCAGGTTTCAATAAGCCTCCACATTTGGGACACATCAAAGGCAATTTTGAAAAATCGGCGTCGGGTGCCATAACTCTATAATCGCATCGCGTACAAATAATGCGTTGCAAGTTACCATGAAACTCATACACCTCTTTTGATCCTGCATCCTGATGCAGATTATCAATATTTTGTGTTACCACACACTTCAGCATGCCTGCTTGCTCCATGCGCGCCAGCACCTTGTGTGCCTTATTAGGTTTAGCCAATCCAAAAAAATCGTAGAATATCTCCTTGATAACAGGCCATGATACTTCGGGTGACGCCTTAAAAAAATTCAAATCCAACACTTTAGGATCGTACCGATTCCACAAACTATTTTCGCCTCTAAAAGGTGGAATACCACTTTCGACGGACACCCCGGCACCTGTAAATGCGATGCACGATTTGGCGGACAAAATAATTTCTGCCGCCTTTTTAACACTTGATTCATCCATGAGGATCTATATCTTATAATTTATCTCAAAGGTACAAAAAAGAGATAAACATGAACCTACAGATTAATCCCCTTACACATGAAAAAATTCTGTATTGTGCACTATCATGACCTTCATCAAAGGGCAAAGCCGCCCAATACAACTACTCGCAACGTGCCTCCCTATAAACCGAAATTGACTTAAACATCAGCAGCTTTGCCCTTTCCAAAACGCAAAAAAGACAAAATGAATTATGAATGATCGTCCAACCTAAAATACTATTAAAAAACGCTTAATCAACCAGCGCCTTTTTCATGGTAATGCCAATATCGGCAGGACTTTCCACCACATGAATGCCACATTCTCTCATTATGGCCATTTTGGCCTCTGCTGTATCATCTTTACCTCCAATAATGGCACCAGCATGTCCCATACGTCGTCCGGGAGGGGCTGTTTGACCTGCTATGAAGCCAACAACCGGTTTGGTAGCATGTTTTTTAATCCAACGTGCAGCCTCTGTTTCCATATCCCCTCCAATTTCACCAATCATAACAATACCCTTGGTGCCGGGATCATCCATCAACAAGCGAACGGCATCCAACGTTGTGGTTCCAATGATAGGATCGCCACCGATACCAATACAGGACGATTGGCCCAGACCTAATTTTGTAAGCTGGTCGACGGCTTCGTAGGTCAGCGTGCCCGAACGGCTAACCACACCAACAGAACCCTGTTGATGAATAAAACCAGGCATGATACCCACTTTTATTTTACCCGGTGTAATAACCCCCGGACAATTAGGACCAATTAACCGGGTAGGACGACATCCCAAAAAGGATTTAACCTTGACCATATCTGCGACCGGAATGCCTTCAGTGATACAAATAATTAATGCAATACCGGCATCAGCAGCTTCCATAATAGCGTCGGCAGCATAGGCCGGCGGCACAAAAATGACAGACACATCGGCTCCTGTTGCTCCAATCGCCTCTGTCACCGTATGAAAAACCGGCAGGTCCAAATGAGTGGTACCACCTTTACCGGGTGTAACACCACCAACGACCTTTGTGCCATACTCAATCATCTGACTAGCATGGAAAGTTCCTTCGGCACCCGTAAATCCCTGCACGATGACCTTGGAATTCTCATCAATTAATACGCTCATAAAAAATGTGATTAACAGTTTATGATTTAGAAAATTAAATAATAGTAGCAAAAAAAGTGTCATTTACACAAGTAAACACACCACTTTCAAACCAGCAAGCCTGGAATTGAAATTTCGAGCTAAAACACCTGTCTATGATTGACAGGCACAAAACAATTTAACAGACAGCAAAAACAAAAGTTCAACATCGATCAACAAACTTAAGCCTTATATAGCCTCAGTGAAAAATACAATTTTTCATCACGCTTGCTTTCAAAATAGCCATTAACAACAGTAAGCTCAAATTTTTCAGAAATTGCAAATCCTAAAACTGAACTTTTCTTTTTAAGCACTTTTTTGCTGATACTATCAACCTCTCTTGTTTTAGGGCTGCCTGCAAAAATAAGGCTTCCTTAATATTAATTTAACAGAAAAACAGTCTTCCATGTTTACATTCGCGGTCAAACTAAACCTCAACAAATGAAACACTGGAATTCACTACCTATAAAAAAAAAGTTACTGCTAAGTTATGCCGCATTGATATTTCTTTTTTTAATTGGCGGAGGCGTTGTTATGGTTGCACTGATCCGTATAAACCAATCGGCAAAAATCATGCATCAAAAGCTTATACCTTCAGTGGCACTGGTCAACAACCTTGAATCAGCCTGGCAACAATCTATCTTCTACATGAGAAGTTATACCATTCATAAAGATACCGATTATTATAAAATATCTGAACATCATTTACAACGCACTCTTCTTTTAATGGATTCGTTAAAACAAACAGCTTCGACGGACAATAAATCATTGGTAAACGATATTGAAAAAGAAATAAACCGCTACAGTAACCAGTCGAATCTAATACAATCGGCCATTGGAAACATTAACAACAACTACCAGCGACTCGATTCCGCCAGTCGCAACCTACAGGCTTACAGCAACAAATACCTTAATCTTCAGTACAAAAAATTAAAGGCTGACATCGATAAAAATGAAGCCGATTACATCATCAAACGAAGGGTAGATAAAGTTAGTATGATGAGCGAAATAGTATCGGTAACCGAGCAGATAAAATCGACCATTGGAGAAGCCAATTATAACCATGACTATGAATTATTGGATTCGGTTCCCGACCGTATGAATATTATTTATCGCAATGTATCAACCATTCGTCCAATGACTACCAAGCAATACGACCTTGAATCGTTGAAAGCGATAGAGTCACTTACTCTAAAATGTAAAGAAGCGGTTAAACAACTCAGCAATAGTTACAAAAGCAGTAGTTTCCTGACCGACCACGACGAGACAAAAAAAGGCTTAGAACTGCTAGTTGAATTGGCCAACAAAACGGAAGAATTTGCAACGGGAGAAGCCGTGTCGTACCAGCAACAGACACAAAGAGCTCAAATAACATGGTGGATCTTTTTAGGCCTTATTATCGGCGCCGGCGTCCGCTTGTCAGTATTTATAAGTCGTTCGTTATCAACACCCATTGTTTATCTTACCCATATTATGAGCATGCAGGAAAAAGGATTATTTCCCGACATCGAACAACTTGCACGCAACGATGAAATAGGACAACTAACCAACGTCGTACGATCGGGACAGGAAAAGACCAAAGCGCTGGTAGAAAACCTGCGTAAGATGGCCGAAACCATCGACATTCTGATTAACAAGCTACATCAAAAAAGCGTTAAACTAAGTCATTCCGGAACAACACAAGCTGTTAACACAGAGGAGATATCGGCATCGATAGAAGAAATGGCCAGCCTATCGACCGGTAATGCCATGAAAGCTGGAGATGCTGTTAAAGAAATTCAAAATGCGGGCACCATTATTCATCAACACCTGTCACAAACCAAAGAAACAATGGAGATGACTCAGCAACTAATGGCCAAAACCGACAATATCACACTACTGGCCTCACAAACCTATATCTTATCTCTAAATGCCTCAATTGAAGCAGCACGTTCGGGCAACAAAGCCAGAGGCTTCTCGGTCATAGCACGTAACATGCGCGAATTATCAGAGCGGGTAAAAGCCACCGCGGAAGAGATGACAGCTATAACGGCTCATGGACGCTCAAGTGCTGCCGACACGATCGAAAACATACAATTAGTGGGTAGTGCCATCAACAAATCCATAGAAATGTTACAAGTATTTGCTGAAGCGGCGTATTTGCAAAATCATGAAATAACGCAGGTCAATCAATCTATTCAGGATCTGAATCATCATACACAACAGAGCTCTCTGCTGGCTGAAGAGTTAACCGACGAAGCTGCGAGGCTGGGTAAACAATCGCAATATTTACATGAGTTATTGGAATTTTATCAAACAGAAGAATCTATGTTCAATGAAATACCAATAAAACAAAATCCGGCCCCGCTGGAAGACCTCTCGGTGTACGAATCGAAACCTGATTTGTCTGTAAAGTCAGATACTTCGTTATGCTTGTCATAAAATTTGCAGCGACAGATTTGCCTCTGCCTTTACTTCGTTCGTCAGTTTCTTGGTTCCAAGACATTCGAACCGACTGACAAGGAGCTCATCAACACCATTAAAATAAATAAAGTCCTTTCTTTGACGGTATCTTCCAAAGACAAAAAAAAGAAATTTTGCTTTTCAGGCACGACTTATGAACAATGCCCATTCAGCAGCAAATTACCATAATAAACGACACCATTAAAATACAGCTTATAGAAAAATAGTAACTTTGCCGCAAAGAAGGTAAATTATGATGACTGAGGATACCATTTGCGCGATATCGACTGCACCGGGTATGGGGGCTATTGCTGTTATCCGAATGGCGGGTGACAAGGCGTTTGAAATAGGTGATAAAGTGTTCAGGCCTGCCGGAAAGGCTAAAAAGCTGCATGCACAAAATGCTAACTCCACTCATTTTGGGACGATTTACGACAACGATAAAGATCTGGATGAAGTGCTGGTGACAATTTTCAAAGCGCCCCACTCCTTCACCGGTGAAAATATTATTGAGATAGCCTGCCACGGCGCTCCATATATTCAACAACAACTGCTTCAGCTATTGGTTAAAAAAGGCGCCCGTTTGGCCCGGCCGGGTGAATTTACGCAAAGAGCTTTCCTGAATGGGAAGATGGACTTGAGTCAGGCCGAAGCTGTAGCCGACTTAATAGCCAGCGAAAACGAAGCCGCACGACGAGTCGCACTGCAGCAAATGCGTGGTGGCTTCTCCTCTGAACTGTCAACCCTGCGGGAACGATTGCTGTGGTTTATATCACTCATTGAACTGGAGCTTGACTTTAGCGAGGAAGACGTAGAATTTGCCAATCGCGATGAGCTCACCAAACTGGTGAATGAGATAGAAGCACATCTATCACGTTTAATTAGCTCCTTCTCACTGGGCAATGCCATTAAAAACGGAATCCCGGTTGCGATTGTGGGCCATACCAATGCCGGTAAAAGCACACTCCTCAATGCCCTGTTAAACGAAGAACGCGCCATTGTCTCCGAAATTCATGGCACCACACGCGATGCCATCGAAGACACCATCAACATAGGCGGTGTCACTTTCCGGTTTATCGACACGGCGGGCATACGTACCACAGCCGACAAAATTGAAAATTTGGGCATCAAACTCACCTACAGCAAAATGTCACAGGCTGCTATCGTTCTTCTGTTGGTAGATGCCACCGACAGCCAGCAAAAAATAAACGATGCCATTAATAATGTCAGGTCGAAGATAGACGCAGACCGTCAACATCTTATTGTGGTTGTAAATAAGATTGATTTGATAGACCAGCCTCAATCCTTTGCCATTACGGCCATGCCTAAGCCCACCCAAAACAGTTCCATCGTTACCATATCCGCCAGGAAGCAAATCAATATGGATCAGTTAACCAACGAACTGCTTAAAACTATAAGCCTGCATGCCATAGACAACAATGAGGTCGTGGTCACCAATGCGCGCCACCATGAAGCACTCACCAACGCCCTCGAAGGAATTGTTCGTGTTAAAGAAGGACTCGCGTCGGGTATCTCAGGCGATTTCCTGGCACAAGATATTCGCGAAGTGCTGCATCATCTTGGAACTATAACAGGACAAATATCGACAGATGAAGTCCTTGGAAATATTTTTAAGAATTTTTGTATCGGAAAGTAAGAATCCAATTTTCAACCTTCTTATTAACAACTTTTACTTAGTAGTATCCAATAGCTACCGACGTTACAAAAGCACATAAATTCGTAAAAAAAATTGGCTGGTAGTCAACCTTAATCTCTCCCCACAAATTCCACAAAGGGAAAGCTGTGTTTGTCCGCTTTATTCGCCATGCGTATTGCTAGCCGTTCCTCATTTTTTTAGATAATTCAAATTTAAAAATAAAAAAAAGCTGAATAAAACGGAGCATTACCACCCATTGTGAGTTAGTAAAGCCTAGAATAAAATTCATACCTAAGTTCTGCCACCCAGAGTGATCCTCCGTAACCCTTCGGCATTTTTCCTATTGTACCTATTTTTTTGAGCTATAGCTTTATTTATCGTAGAAAAACAATCAAAAAAGAGCGAACAGCAAAATAGTTTCTCTTTAGTCCGTTATAACAAATGCCAGAATAATGCCCAACTGGAGTTTGTTTTCCCAAAACAATGAAAGTGCTTCTTAAGAACAATATTGATATTATCTTACTAAGACTATTGTTCTTTTATTCGACTAAAGGCGGTGTCCTTTTCTTCATAAAGCCGCACCATCCTTCATCCTTTGGTACCCCTCATTGCTACCTTTATAAAAATAAAGAGTCATAAAAACTGATCGCAATGGACAAGCAAAAATATTTGATTATCACCATCGGTGACTCTGCCTGCCAAACAGACCAAAGCCCAAATGCAAATTTACCTACCACTCGTTTTTTAATCCGCCAAAGATGAATCCGGAGATTCACCATATCTACGTTCCGCCAACCGATAAGCTGATCAGAGATATTTGTACATATAGAAAATAGGTTATTAGATCCAAATGATAAAATAATACTCAATAATAAAACTATTGAACTATTTAACTTTGATGATCAATTCGTTTTACTGTCAGGTCTTAGCGGTTATGCCGGGGGCTTTATGACCAAAAAGTTAACGCTTAAACGTCATGCTTCAAATAAACATTTCAAGACAATCTGCCGTCCACCTTTCAAATTTTAAAACATAGTGAACCGCAACAATACCCTGGCAGCACTCAACCCTATCCGTCATCCTCCTGAAGAAGATACCTGGACCTTGAAGACCTACGACAAAAATATTCGGATTTACAATTAAGTAACTGCTTTGATTGTGCAAATATGGAGCTTTGGGAAACCTATAAATCATTTTAATTTCAATTGGCCAGATTCTATTGCTCGTCAGGAAAACAGCCAACTTCGTTCTCCAAACTAGTTAATGGCCCCCGAATTCCAACAAGAACCAGTATCACCAGATTATCCATCATATTTATTAAATATTCCAAAAAATCGATATCTTTCAGTAGTACCTTTCACTATTATCCAGTTTTTTTTTTGTTTCTAGTCCGTCCCTCACAAATCTTTAAACACTATATTTGATCTTATTTATAAAATTGTTCTGCCTCTTTATGAAGATTCAGTATTGTTCTGATTTACATTTAGAATTTGCACAAAACTCAAAGTTTCTGCATGAAAATCCGATCAAACCAATTGGTGATATTTTGGTTCTGGCCGGAGACATAACCTATTGGGGTAAAAGGCATTTTAAGCATTGGTTCTTCGATTATGTTTCCGACAATTTTGAGGCGGCTTACTATATCCCTGGGAATCACGAGTTTTATACCGGAAAGGATGTCCAAATATTGGATCATCCTGTATTTGAGCCGCTGAGAAAAAATGTTTTTTTAGTGAATAACAAGGTGCTTAATATCGAGGGTATTGATTTCTTTTTCACCCTATTTTGGTCACGTATTCCGAATAGTAAATCTTTGATTATTGAGCAAAGTATTAATGATTTTCACAAAATAAGGCATAAGGGGAAACAATTAAAAAGTGCTGATTTCAACAGGCTACATGAAGAAAGCCTTGACTTTTTAAGATATGAAATTAAAAATTCTACTGCTGAAAAAAAAATTGTGGTCACACACCATATTCCAACACAGCGTTGTAATCCGGAGCAGTTCAAAAACTCAATAATTAATACTGCTTTTGTCTCCGAGAATTATGATTTTATTGCTGATAATAATATTGATTTATGGATTTATGGGCATCACCATGTAAATATGCCGGAGACAGAAATAAAAGGGACAAAATTGGTGACGAATCAATTAGGGTATGTACATCTGGAGGAGCATTCTAATTATCGGAATACCGCTATTATTGAAATTGAAAACAGCGACCTTTAGATCGCTGTTTTCAATTTGTATTTTTTATTCTGTGAATCGACGTTTCAAAGAAAGAATAAATTCAGAATTATTTTCGTCAAGTAAATAACTGTATATTTTACTGTCATTATAAGAAGCGATTCTTTGCCAACTCCAATATTCGATCTCGTCAGGTAAATCTGGATTTATAAAAGTAATTTCAGAGGTGTTTATTTCTATAAAATTTGTCATTTGTGGAGTATAATAGTAATTTTGATCAACATCATTTTTATCTATAATTTTTTGTCCTGCAAAATATAATTCATTTTTAATAATCAGTACAAATTGAGCTGTATAAGATGAATTTGGTACGCCATCTTTATATATTTTATTTAGAAATACTTAATCCAGTATAAATTTTTACTGGTTGTTTTGAAGTTGATTTAAATAATACAACTTCAAATTCTTCATTTTCAACAAAAATTTGTGCTTCTCCTTCCCCATCTTCATCAAGAAAAAGAATAAGTTTTATATCATTAGTAGAATTAGAAAATTTAAGGTTGTTCAGAATTTCGCCTGGCTGCCAGGTTGTTTCTGCTGAAGACAGTTCTATATATTCATCATAATGAAACATATCACAAGTAATAGCATCATCTCCATTTTTTAAATTGATTCTAAAAATGTACTCTCCAGCTAAAGAAGAACTAAAATAGACGCCTCCGCTTATATCTTCCACCTCACTGTCGGAGACGTTTGGGTCTAAATTTATTTTATCATCATCATCTGATGAACAAGCTGCAAAAAACATTGCAATAAGGGCATAGTTCCTAATGACGGCAAACTCTGTTTTTAAATTCAAATACATATAAAATAAACATAAAAGCGACAACTATATCTTATAACATATAATCTCACTAGATTTGATGTGATTATATTCAAAAACATATAATGAATCAATTAGCTAACTTTGTAAAGCAACGCAGAAAGGAGGTGAACCTAACCCAGGAGGAGTTTGCTGAAAAAGCGGGTGTGGCACTGACCGTTATTCGCAAGATAGAACAGGGCAAAACCAACCTGAACGTGGAAAAGGTCAATCAGGTATTGGCAATGTTTGGTCATGAAATGGGACCAATCCCTATTCAGGCATCTTCAGAAAATGGTGAATCATGAGAAAAGCAAACATATACTATCAGGATGTTTATGCAGGCTTGCTGGTTGAGACAGACGATGGCGAATATGAATTTACTTAGGATAAGGAGTCTGTCAAGAATTTCCCTGACCGTTTCCAGACTTTTACCATACCTGTGTCAACAAAAAACTATCGTTCCAACCGCCTTTTCCTTTTTTATTTAAGGATTAATACCGGAAGGTTGACTTTGGGAGATCGCTCCAAAAAGCTGGAAAATTAACCAAACCGACCAGATGGAATTGTTATTGGCCTTATGCAAAAATTATATCGTTGACGTAAGTGTCATACCATCAATAGATCAAAGTATTTTCCGAGACTTCAATACGCAATTGAATCATATTGTATCCCACTTACACCCTGTCTTCATAAGTTATTGATTTTATGGTATATTTGCTTTCCGCATCAAAACAAAAATTATTTAACGGCATTTTAACCGATAAAAGTCATTTATGTGTATATTTACCGATAAATATCGACAATTATGTATCGTGCAACCATTTCGGCAGATGTAATTTCATATACATCTTTAAATGAGTATGAAAAAAGAGAATTAGAACAATCCATTCATCAACTTATCGATGAATTGAAAGAATTATACAAAGAAGAAAATTTCTTTGGAAGGCTTGTGCAAGGCGATTATATAGAATTTGCAATGGACACCCCCACCCCTTCACTTCGTATTGCACTTATATTAAAAGCTTTCGTTAAATCCCTTTCCTATGATGTCGATAAAAAAGATAAATCGAGATTACGATATTTCAACGAGCATGGTATCAGGTTAGCAATCGCAGTTGCCCCACTGGAAACTTTCAATCCTCAAAAAGGAATTATTGATGGTGAAGCGATTTATCTGTCAGGAAGAACAATTAAAAATTTCTCTACTTCCAACAAGCAAAAAGTAGTCATTAAAAACACAATGTATTTTTGTAGTTCCAATGAAAAATTACAAAATGAATTTGATATTATTTTATCCTTACTTGATACCATATTTACCCGGTTCTCAGCAAAACAAAGTGAAGTAATCTACTTAAAATTGCTTGGCCTTTCCGAAAAAAGAATAGCATCCAAATTACATAAATACCAATCAACCATTAGCCAACATTCCACAGCTGCCGGTTGGTTATCAATCGAAAAAGCTGTTAACTATTTTGAAAACTATTTCCAGCATGCTCATTAAATTAATTCTCTTATTATTCATAGCCCATTTGTTATCTGACTTTATTTTTCAATCTCAATCGATATCAGATAAAAAAAGCAGAAAAGCAATTACATGGTATCATATTTATCATGTAGCCATTGTTGGTGTGCTAAATTTCATCATATCAATGGATTTAAACTTCTGGAAAGCCGCTATCATATTAATGCTGCTTCACCTACTAACTGATATTGCCAAAAGCGCACTTCAATTAAAGTACTCTTCAAAAAACTTCTTTTTTATCGATCAGGCAATCCACTTAATACTAATAATTATTGTTGCATATGCCTATGCTTATTGGGGAGAAATAGATTTTTTGATAAACTTAAAAATAAAGACCATAGCCACAATTGCAGGTTTTATTTTCATCACCAAACCAACCAATATAATTATAGGTAATTTGCTCAGTGTATTTAAAATACAAATCTCAGATTCAACTGGTGAGAGTTTACCAAATGCCGGCAAATTAATTGGCATAGTAGAACGGTTGCTGGTACTTGCCTTGATATTGATAGGCGAATTTGCTGCAGTGGGTTTAATTTTAGCCGCAAAATCAATATTAAGGCTCAACGACACACAAAAAAGTGAATATGTACTAATTGGAACCTTATTAAGTTTTGGATTTGCCGCACTTGCAGGAATCCTAATCACCCAATTTGCATGTCAGTAACGGCAATTTTACCGATAACAATCATCTATCGGTATTTTTACTGATAAAAATTTCATATGTTTATAATTCGTTTTTCAGTTGTCATATGGAACTCGCCTAACTAATTATCCCCCTGTGTGTAAAACAATTCCCATGGCTCGTTTCATATGTTTATAATTTGTCTCTCAGTCGCCATATGGAACTCGACAAGACAATCATCCTCCTGTGTGTGAATTCATTCACATGGCTCATTTCATCACACAAATTCGACACAGAAAGGCGCTGTTCGTGCCTCCCCGGGTAAAAATAGTGACAACGCAATATCGATATGATCAGACCACGTCGCGCCTGCACTGCTGCACGTTATTGAAAGTAAATTTGTTTTATCTCTCAAGAAATTAAGTAATTTTACATTTCAACAAATAAAAAACTCCGACAGGCCGCTAAAATAAGACTTGGCCCGGTCACAAGATCAGCTAAAAATGGCAAAATTTGAGAAAATTGAAGAACTGATTGGTGATCTATATAAATACAGAAAATTGTTCGCTGCCCTATTCGACAAACGAATGTTTCCGATACAGGAGGAGATGATTTTACCCATAGTTGACCATGATACAGAAAAATTAGAACATCTGGCTGCCTATAATCTGCTTTTTCGAAATCAATCTCAAGTTAGCTTAGACTCTCGTTTGCAGGAATTCTTTGAAGAGTTTCTCGAAGTTGACGAAACCGTTCATGTCCTGTATATTCAAGAGAATCTAAATCAGATTAAAACAAATCAGTCCTACTATTTGAAGGAAAATCAAGCAACCAAACGGGAGCAATATCTCATAAAAATAAAAAAACATCTACGTCGCATTGACCAGGTGACACTTCAGAATGTTAAAACACTCCGAAACAATACCGACGAAACCTATAAAACGGAAACGAACTTCGAAATTAAAAAAGAAAAATTAACCAATATCAGAAGTCAGCGGGATGCACTCGAGGGTGTTATTAAAGCCGTTGAGCGATTGATTCAAGAGGATATATTCTTTAAAACAGCCACCGACTCCGAGTTACAACTAATCGTTCATCGGTTACGCATAACACTGAATAGCAGTTTTCACAATCTCATCGAAATCCAGCAACAAATCATTGAATATCTCAACCACATCGAAAAAAGAGTTCAAATCGTTGAAAAAGTGCTGCAATTAAAGTCGCTTAGAGACAAACACTACTTAAAAGAAAGAACAAATTTTTATCAGTTAGCGGCAACAAACCAGGATATTCCAATCAGTCAGGCAGAAAGCTACCGCACCCGACTCTCGATTTCGGTATTGCTCAATGATGAAGAGACCCAAAAACTAATTTTTAAAGTCCGCAATAAAATAAAAAACCGAAAATTGCTGGCCTTAAATATAGCCGGGGCCATATCGGAGGAAGCTTTAACAGATCAGGAACAAATTGAGGAAACCATTAATCTGCATGGGCTCAAACAAATTTTCATGGGAAAAAATCAGGATCTGTTTTCCTTTACCATGCAACATCGGTTTAACAAAGAAATACCAGCCAGCCAACGAATTAAACTTTTTTGTCACTTAGCCTCGCTCTTCGAATCCGAATTTTATTTCACCGACCAAACCGGAACCTACGAACAGGTGGAATACGCATTAATTTACCCTTCAAAGTTAAATGATCAGAGTTCAGCCGAACAACGGCGGACCAATTAAAAACTGCAATAACAATGAATAGCCGAACTCCCGAAATATTTGAAATACTGAGCAAAGGAAATTTCATTTGTTCGAATGCCGTCGACGCTCAGCAACGCTATCTTTACACCTACCTTGAAGAACATTTTGACGATCTGAAATTAAAATTTAAAGAAGTTGGCTTTCAACTCGAAGAGGGAAATAATTACTATTATTTTTCCAGAATTAACGAAAGCAATCAAAATATAGAGAATAAAATTGAGAAAGCGCTTCGCTGGTTAGATATCCTGGCCTTTTTTACCACCTTCCGAAAGGATCTGTGCCGGGGTGCCCGGTTTAAGCCTCTTGACATTCTTAACCAGATAGAAATAAACCTTTCACTGAAAGAACAATTGCAAAATCTCCAAAAAAGAACCAATAAGGGGAAAAACTATATCGAGATGCTCGACGATCTGCTTAAAGAAATGCAAAAAGAGGGCTTTATTGATTTAGAGAATGAGATTGAACAAACATGGAAAATCCTCGACGCATGGGATTATATGGAAAAGATGGTCTTAGCCGTCAATATTCAGGAAGAAGATGAAACCGACGACAACGACACACTTACTTCATTATAAATAAAACGTTAAGTCGACATCAAAAACCAGCGTTTCAACATAGAAATCGTTGAAGCGTAATACGAGAAATAAAAAAATAACGATAAAAAGGCATTAACCAGACATGAATCAACTAAATAAGATAATTCTGATTAATAGTGCAAAAGTAGATTTCCATGAAATCCAACTTGATGGAAATATTCATTTCATCGGCACACAAGGAACCGGCAAAAGCACCCTGCTGAGGGCTATTTTATTTTTTTACAATGCCGATGCCCGCAAGTTAGGAATCTCAAAAGAGAAAAGTTCCTTCAGCGACTATTACTTTCCTTATGCCGATTCATACATTATTTATGAAGTCCGTCAAAAAAATCGAAATTTTTGCGTTTGGCTCTACAAAAAGCAAAACAGATTGTGTTTTCGCTTTATCGACGGCCCTTATGGACGCGATATATTCATTGAAGACCGACGTCCATTGTCGGAAACTGAGATAATTGAAAAAGCCAATTTACTGGGATACAGAGTTCATCGACCAATCTATAGTTTCACCGAATACCGCGACATTATTTATGGCGCAAATAAAAGTATGAGTCGTTTTCACCTGCTACAAAATCCCACTTATCATAACATCCCAAGAACCATCTCCAATATATTTCTGAATTCATCGCTCGATGGTGGATTCATAAAAACGACCATCATCAATTCGTTGAGCGATGATCCCTTTGAGCTCAACCTTGACACCAACCGACACCATATTGAAACTGCAAGAAATGATTACAGAGATGTCTCTCAATTTGTGGCCCATGAAAAGATGGCTCACAATATCGTTTCCTCATACAATAATCTGCTTCAGATGGAAGAAGAACAAAAAAAGATGGCATGGGAAATAGGCGCTGCGTACAATAAGGCCCGGCATCAGAAACAAGAAAATGAGGATAGCCATAAAATCATTGAAGCTAAACTAAACGACCAGAACGAAAAATTAAAAAAAAGCAAAGCTGAACATTCCATAAACCAGAATCGGATTCGAAGCAGATTATCAGTAGTCAAAAGTGACATTAAAAAAGCAAATCAACTGGTAAAAGATTATGCAGAACAAAAAATCGACCATATCATAGCTGAAAACGAAAAAAAAGCATCCTATGAAGCACAACAATCGCAAATTCAAAATCAATTGCAATTGGCCACAGCAAATCTGAAAGATGTTGAAAAACAATACCAAAACGAGAAACAGAGACTGGAAAACGAATGCCAAATGCAAGTAATCGACTCCCAAAATTCAAAGTCGAAAGAAAAAGAACAAATTGGTAATAATATCGCGGAACTAAAGGATGCTTTTCACCTGCATAAAGAACAATTGGCCAACGAATTTAAGGCCGAATCCGACGAATTAAATTCGTCAAAAACACAAATTGTACACCAAATAAATGAATTGAATTTTAAAATACGAAGTATTTCGCAACAACAATTTTTAAAAGAAGAACAAGACGATCTGAACAATAAAATTCAGGCGGCTGAAAAAAGAAAGCAAGAGTTGGTTTCACAACAAGAAATCATTAATCTTAACAGGGAAAACAAACAAAAAGAAGGAACCAAAGAGCTGGAACTAATTGAACTAAAAAGCAGTCAAATAACCAAAGGTTTTGTTCGGCAGAAAAAGGAACTGGAACAGGAATTGGAACGAGTCAAATCGGAACTACAGGCATTATCCGGCTCCTTAATTGAATTTCTGGAAGAACATCAGCCGGCATGGAATCAGACCATCGGGAAAATAGCATCAAAAGACATATTACTACGAAATGACTTGAACCCGGAACTTTCCGTTGGCGATAACTGCTACGGATTAAATCTGAATCTGGAAAACCTGAATCCGGTTCAATTATCAAAAACAGATCTGGAGAATCAGGTAGAGACAATTACCCAAAAGCTACAAAAACTAAATATAAAAATTGACAATCATTCCCTTGAGGTACAGGATCAGAAGGACAAACTGCAAAAGAAATACAACAAGCAACTCTCTGATTTAAAGCAGCAAAAAATAGTCTCTGTTTCTGAACTTGAAAAAACGGAAATTAATCTTGAGAAATTCGGGCTCAGTCTTAACCAGATTGCAAAAGATGTCGAAAAAATAAAGCAGGAACAACAGGAACTGGCACAAGCTGAAAAACATAAGTTGGAACTGGAAAAACAAACGTTGATAAGCCTCATCACAAAGCGCACCGAACAATATCATCAAGCAATTAAAAGCCTTGAGGCCACAACCAAAACAAAAGAAAAAAAACTAAAATCGGAACAAAAAACGCTTGAGCTGAAAATTAACAGCGACGCTGAAAAAATCAGGAACGATTTCAGATCAAAAATTAAAGAACTGGAATCACAGCGCAATAAACTACTTGAAGATAAAGGCGTAGATACAAAAGAAATTAAAAATCTGGAAGAAAAACTTGAAACTGTCAACGCCAAACTAAAGGAAATTGAAACAAATTTCCCGTTGGTAATCCGATACAAAAAAGATTGTGAGGACTATATCGACAAATTGGCCGACTTTCAACAGACCAGAAAAGAACTGGAAAATGCGTTGGACCATGCTGAAAACCTCTTCCAAAATAGAATGGCCAGGGAACACTCTATTCTAAATGAGTTATTGACACAAAAAAATAAGATTGAAATATTACGAAAAGAGTTAAAACGAGAGTTGGAAGAATTTGATCAGTTCCGAAAAAGGCGGTTGTATGAAGAACTTCAAAACTTCATAGAGCATCACGATATTGGTGATTCCTGGCATTGTGTCGCAAATATCAGTCAACTTCAGGATCTGTCGTTGAGATATGAAAAACAGGATAAAACGCTCACCGAAAAAATCACGACCTTTGCCGGTTGCTTCAACCCAAACAATTGCCTTGGTTTTGAAACAAATTTATCCGGGAATCAACAATACAGAGCTTTCGCCGAAAATTTAAAAGAATTTGTGCATGAACAAAAAATTATTGACTATAAAACGGAAGTCACCCGTAAATATGCGATGGTATTGGCTAGTATCGTAAACGAAACCAATGAGCTGCTAAAAAGAGAAGAAGATGTACTCAAGGTCATTCAACGGATCAATGGTGACTTCCGAAAATCCAATTTTGTAGGAGTTGTAAAAAGCATTGAAATGCGAATTCAGGAAAGCTCCAATAAAATTATTCAACTGCTTCGAAAGATTAGAACCTTTCAGGCTGAACACAACCTCAATTACGGCGAAATAAATTTGTTTAATCAGGATGCAACAGGCTCAAATAACGAAGAGGCGGTAAATTTGCTCGAAAGTCTGCTCCAACAGATCGGACAAGCCAAATCGAAAACCATAAAACTTGAGGATGCCTTCGACCTCGAATTCCGCATCAGAGAAAATGAAAATGACACCAATTGGGTTAGCCGACTGGCAAACGTTGGCTCAAACGGAACCGATGTTTTGGTCAAATCAATGATATACATTAACCTGCTTCACATATTCAAAAGCAATGGCTCAAAACCTCAATCTGAGGCCATTTTACATTGTTTAATTGACGAGGTCGGCATTTTGCATGACAGCAATGTAACGGGATTAATCTCCTTCGCCGGCGAACGGAACATTCGATTGATTAACGGATCGCCCAACTCACATAACGAATCGGACTACAGACACATCTATATGTTCCGCAAAAACCCAAAATCGAATAAAACAGGCATTACAAAATTGATTAGCCATGAACTCTAAGCCGATCCCATTATCATTTGCCCGCTGCCTGCTGAGACTTGCCAATGGAGAAAAACTATCAGCAAGCGAAATTAGTGCCAAAGGTTTATTAAAACAGTTTACCGAAGATGGTATTATTCAAAAATGGCCCGTTGCCGGCCGCCGGGTAAATTACAGTTGCCCAAATTCATTGCGCCTCAAGACATATTTACAGGTTCAAAACGACATCCTTTCACTGGAAGACTATATCTCCCGCTTCGGGTCAACAGATGCCGATGGTGAGAGTTCCCTATCGGCATCAAAGTCCACAAAAACGTTTCGTGCTAAAAGTTTACAAGGATTTTTCATAAAAGCCTTTAAATCTGAAATTACCGTCTCAAATAAAACGGTTATGGCACCTCCCAAAGGAATTGAACTCTTTGTATGGCGTCCCGAACAGTTACAAATTTCACCATCGGCTTTGGTAGTAGGAATAGAGAACCCTGAATGCTACCTTAAATTTGACAAATTAATTAAGTTATTCCCTCAAAAAGAGCTCATTGTGGTGATGCGATACCTGAGTCAAAGTCCTAACCGATGGCTTCAAACCATTCCCAACAGTTATCTTCATTTCGGAGATTTCGATCCTGCCGGGTTGAGCATTTACATTCGGGAATATAGAAAGTTACTGCCGGCCAATCGTTGCCGCTTTTTCGTCCCGCCTGATATTGATCATCTAATTGATAAATATGGAATAGAGCATCTTTACAACCAACAGGTTCATCTTCTCGACTCAATTAACATTCATGAATACCCCGAAGTTGAAGAGCTTGCCAACCTATTAAGGAAGTATGGAAAAGGACTTGAGCAGGAACGTCTATTGAACGAACAGACACTTTAACGAATTGGTCTAAGTTGTGCCTGCCATAAAAGTCGGCCGTTTGAGCTAGAAAGTTCAAATTCAAGGCTTACGTAGCTCAAAAAAGACGCCTTGTATGTATAAACGCTAAAACATTGAAAAGTGGAGCTTTATACATATAATAATTGCGTCACCTACCAATTATTTTTTTTTGTGCTTGTTCAGACTGTGTATGTGTATGAAGTTTGGCCCAAAACGTTTAAAGTCTAAGTTTTCATTTTTGATTGATTATTCCGACCTTTTTGAGGTCGCAGGTTTGTAGCCAATAATTGGCTACAAACCTGCGAAGTTGGACTTCAGAGACAAACTTTAATTCGTTTTTCTAAAAAAAATAGCTGTACCTCCACCTTTTGCCTGATGAATCATTAAAACACTGTCGGCGGTGACCTGAGTCTCCTCAATAGCTATTGAATATGGATTTGTCAGATAACTCGCATCTTTTCCATCTCTGAATATTTTGGCTTCATAGGTGGTCTTTTCATCCAGAAAATGCAAAGGTAACCTCATCTCACGCTCAGACTCATTAGTAATGCTGCCCACAAACCAATTATCACTGTTTCTATCCTTTCGGGCCACGGTGACATATCGGCCTATTTCTGCTTCAGGCACCTCCGTTTTGGCCCAGTTAACCGGACAGGACGTAATAAACTCAAAAGGTTCAGGATTTTTCTCGTAATTTTCAATCATATCTGCAGCCATTTGCAACGGACTGTACAATACCACAAACAGAGCCAACTGCTTGGCCAGTGTTGTTTGCACCCTTGTACCTGGCATTGCTGTATTATCAAAATTAAAAATTCCTGGTGTAAAATCCATGGGTCCTGCCAAGCCGCGGGTAAAAGGGATTATCGTAGTATGATTGGGCGGATTACCCCCATCTTTGGCCCAGGCATTCCACTCCTGTCCACGCACCCCTTCCTGTGTCATCAAATTGGGAAAAGTACGCTGTAAGCCGGTAGGCATCACCGGCTCATGGTTATCGATCATAATATGATACTTTGCTGCCTTTTCAAAGACATTGCGATAGTGACGTACGGCAAACTGGCCACTGTGTTTCTCTTTTCCGTTGAGCAAAGTTCCCACGTAACCGGTTTTCACAATATTGACACCATACTTTTGATATATCTCAAAAGCAGAATCCAATTGGGCTTCATAATTATCAACATTGCCACCTGTTTCGTGATGGCCTATGAGCCTCACACCTCTCTGCGCTCCGTATTCTGTTACTTCTTTGAGGTTGAAGTCAGAATATGATTCTGTAAAACTAAAATTCCGCCAGTCGTCCCAACCTTTGTTCCATCCTTCTACTAATACCCCTGCAAAACCATGCTTCGCGGCAAAATCAATATACCGTTTGGTGTTTGCGGTGGTAGCGCCATGAATGGGACCTTCATGCCAGCTATATTTCTTCATGTGCATCCCCCACCATATACCAATGTATCGACCAGGTTTAATCCATGAGGTGTCCTCCAACCTGCAAGGCTCATTCAGGTTCAGCATTAATCGCGAAAGCATCAAATCACCGGCGCTATCTGCAATAATCATGGTTCGCCATGGCGTATTACCAGGAGCTTTCATAAACACTTTTTCGCCGGTTGACCAAGGTGTCAGATAAACTTTCAACTTGTTATTAGCTACCGGATAAAGATTCATACCAGCATAATTGGTCAGATTGGCTTCATGAATGGAGAGATACAGCCCTTCACTGGTTTTCATGGTGAGTGGCGTATTAACCGTATCCAATTCATTGATGGCGGTTTGCCGGTACAACCCTTCATAAGACTCTATATCGTATGGAATGGACCATGCCGTATGATTTGAAGGAAGAGCAAACTCTGTCAACTCGTCCATAATAACAAAATCAGTGAGATTCTTCTGCTCAGGAAATTCGTATCGGAAACCAAAGCCATCATTAAACAACCTGAAAGTAATGAAGAAATAGCGTTGTAAGCCACCTTTCTCTTCCACCCGAATCTTCATTTCGTTATAAATCTCATTCACTTCCAACACCTCACCCCAAATCTGTTGCCAGGTGTTGTTAAAAGAAGTATGAACAACCTCTTTCAAAACAAAACCCGATGCCAAATCAGGCGCATCTTTAAGCTTAAAGCCCAAAAAAGATTTATTAACTATAGGGTGCCCTTCTCTGGTCACTTCATAATAAATTTGCCCCTGATCTATACCCAGTGTAGCAGTCATTTTCGTATTGGGAGATTTCTCCTCATATCGCTCACCGGATTTACAGGCCACTAATCCTGCAACCAGACACAGCGCTAAATATTTTACACCTAAATTCATCAAACAGCTATCATTAAACAATTTAACACAAACAAATTTTATTCATTAATCAAGAGTTCATATTGAAACGGGTCAAGATTAATGGATTCAGCAATATGGACGGAATTGTTAGTTAACATATCATGCCAATCACTTCCGATAAATTTTTGCGGCACCGTAAACGATAATGCCTGATTACGTACATTGACCACTACAAGCGCCTCCTGTTGATCCAAAGTATGGGAAAAACAAACCACATCCTTATCACCAAAGAACTCAAGACTTCCATTTCTGAACACATCATACGTTTGATAAGCACTCATTATATTTTGATATTCAGAGTGAATGCTTTCATTTTCATCCCAGTTGACTGGCACATAATTAAAAAAGTCAACAGTATTCGCATAAGCCACCTCCTGCGAACTGTAGATAAGTGGAACCCCACCCATGGTAGATGAAATGACAAACGACGCCAAAGCACCCTGTGCATTCTGATACTTTGTAACCGGACTATATTCATTGGCCCTGTCGTGATTGGTATTATGTCTCAGTTTTTGTTTCCCGTCGGGTATTACCTCATACTCGTCGAGATGCGACTGATAAAGGCTGGCGATGGTTTTGGTGTCATTAAAGACACCCTCCAGTACATCGCAAAAATTCCAGCCGTAATCCATGTCGAAGCCGGCCTGCAAATTCTTTGGCTCCGTACCTTCGGCAAGCATCAGGATAGTGCGGTCTTCTTGCATATAACGTAGTTCGTAAATAGCCTCACGCCAGAAATCTATCGGCACCCAGTCGGCCGCATCGCAACGAAAACCGTCTATATTGGCTTCACGCACCCAGAACTTCATCATCTCAATCATTTCTGCCCTCATCTCGTGGTTGTTGTAGTTCAAATCCACCACATCGCTCCAATTTGTGCCGGCCGGCGCCATAGGATTACCGTCGGCATCACGGGTGTACCACTCAGGGTGCTCATCGAGCCAGACATTATCCCACGCGGTATGATTGGCCACCCAATCAATGATAACGGCCATCTCTCTGTTATGCGCTTCCTTAACCAGAGTTCTTAAATCGTCAAGAGAGCCATATTCAGGGTTGGTAGATTGATAATCCTTTACACAATATGGTGAACCAAAAGCATTCTCTTGCCCCTGCTTCGTAACCGGCATTAACCAAAGCACATTCACCCCAAGCGACCGGATCTGATCCAAACGCCCGGTAATGGCCCCGAAAGAGCTATTTGCCGCAAAAACACGTTCATTGGCCTCATACATAACCACATCTTTCAATGCAGGCATCTTGTCAAAAGGCTCACCATAAAACTCTTCCAACGGATCAGAATCATGAACAATGGAGTCGTCATCATCACAGGAATAAAGTGCCAAAAAAGACAGAAGAAAAAGTATACTATTAATAATATGTCCGCTCATTATTGAATTGGTTTGGGTTATATCGAGTCAACAAAAAAGGTCATTTTTAAAACTTCGGGAACGTCAAAATGAAGTTTCCTTATCTTGCACTAATGTTTTAGGCACATGAATTTTCTTACTGAAACGATATACCAGTTAATTTATTTTTCGGTCCTGACAGATAAACACCAATTAAGCGCCTATCTATCATGACCCTAAAAATAATTTATTAAGCTTTAAAACAGTCCGTTTTCAACCGTTTCATAATTATTCACAATCCACTACGGTATAGGAATCGGAGGTGATCTCGAAACAAGTATTCTCGGTCACAGTTATAGACACATCAAACTGGGCACCATCCCCGCCTGTTCCATTGTTAAAAATGATGTTGCCTGCCGTTTGTCCCGATGCAAAGGAGACCGTACACCAACCATTTGCGTCGGGTACTCCAACCGTTCCCGGCCACGCTCCAAAAGTTTCTCCGGTAGGCTCTCCGCCCCAGGCATAAATGGCCGAGGTAGTCCAGTCTGTCCCCGCATATTTCCATCTTATTGTAATGGGTAAAGCAGGGCACTCCACAGCGCTCCATGTGCCATCACTGGTATTCAGTTCATAACAGGCATCAGATACAGGGTCGGTTAAAAAATCCATCTGCTGTCCGTTACCATTATCATTAAGAATAAAATTGATGGGACGGTTTATGGGCACAGTAAAAGAGTACCAACCATCGGTTCCAACTTCCAACACTTGACCGGGCCACCCCCCATACACTTCCGAATCGCCATAGGCATAAACTGCGAACTCTTCCCAGGCGCCGGCAGTTTGTTTGAAGCGTATGGTTAATTCTTCCGGTTCTACGGTTTCTTCCTGCAAAAGCACCACCGTAACAGAGTTAGAAATAAGGGTATCTGAAGACCCATTATAAGTGGCTAAAACGCGCAACTCCAGATTAACAGTGCCGGCAAAATTTTCTTCAACCAATTCTTCAGCCACACGGTAAAATTCACCTGAATAGATATCGTCAAAAAGCTTATCCGTTTCAGTAATGGTAACCGCCTGTTCATATTCATTTCCCAGCACACCTGCCTGAAGTTCGTATTGTATGTTGGAGACTTCCACAGGCAGACCATTGGTGTAAGAGATACGGGGAGCCGTCCAGGATGATCTAAAAAGGAAGTCTCCATCTTCACCATCGACTGCCTTCTCAATTAAAAATTCATTTTGCGAAAGCATATTTAAAACCGGGTTATTGGATGTGATATCACCACCAGAACTTCTGTCATAGTCATCTGAACAGGCAAAGAAAATGACTGACAGAACCAAAAGATTTATTATATATTTAAAACTTTTCATGTGTTTATAATTTAATTTTTAAGGTCAGATGAAACGCTCCGGAATTAATCATCCTCCTGTGTGTAAGATAATTTCCATGGCTCGTTTCATCTTTTTCTTATTAAAAATTATTCCTGAATCAAAACAACGTAATGACCTGTTAAATCATTAAAACGAACATGGTATTGTCCCAATCCTTGTTCGGACAAATCAATATTATTGTCATGTGAAGAAGGGTTATAATCAGCTATACCATACGGGCTATCGGTGGGTACCTGCGGACACCAACGGTCGTCCCAGCCATTATTGGCTCTAAATTTCACCCCATAATCGATGTCCTCGAGGCTGATATCCAAAGTCCACTGGTGCGGATCGTAATCAGAAGCAACCATATCCGGCTCATTATCGACGCCCCAATTTGAAAATTGCCCCACAAAATTTATAACAGGCCAGATCACAGCACCACTGGCGTCATACGGTTCAAGGTTCCAGGTCATATTTTCAATATTTATATTGAGGGTATAATAACCTTCCGTTTCAATATAAAAGTCATTTTCAGGAGCTTCGCCAAACAACAGGACGTCATTTTCGCCGGCACCATAATAATTGTCGGTACCCAATTCACTTTGGGGAAATAATTTGAAACGGGTATCGTCATCAAACCGACCCGTGTAGGTATAAACATAATCGTCGTCGCTGCTACTGTTTCGGTACATCATAAACGCAGTATTTTCCAGTGTAGTCCCCTGCATATCGCCCACGAGGTAAACGGGCTCTATCTCTTTAGGCGGAAAATACGGAGTAATAGTTACCGGCAGCGAATTAGCCGAAACGACCTGCTGAGCTTCGGTACCTGCACCATAAGAAGCCACCACTCTGAGTTCGTAATTAACAGGCTCGCCGGCATTTGCGCCCAAATCGTTTAATAAAAAAGTATTGAGATCTGTCACAAGTATATCCGCAAACAAATTCCCCGTAGCAGCCAGAACAACCGCATTATTAAAGCTGTTACCTTCTTCATCCATTTGCAATGAATAGCTGACCGGTCCCACAGGAGTTGCCTGCCCGGCATGGTCGAGAATAAAAGAGGTCTCAGTCCAGGTAATTGTGAATAACAAAGGAGTGGTTCCGTCATCAGGTTTTTGCAATTCAATGGTATTGAAAGGCAAATAATCCAGTTCGCTGGGCTGTATATCGGTAAGTACCGGACTCTCATCCTCATCCTGACAACCGTAAAAAACGGTTATGCAGGCAAGAATCAAATTGACAATAAATATATTCAGTTTCATTTTTATCGTTTTTTATGAGTTAGTAACCCGGATTTTGTTTGATATTAGGATTTGCTACGAGCTCTGTTGCAGGAATAGGAAAAACCTTATAGACATTGCTGATGTTAGCGGTGCCGCTGTATACGCCATTTTTCCAGGGCCAGGTGTAATTAGTCGTAAAATGGTTAAAACGAATTAAATCGGTTCGGCGGTGACCTTCCCAATAAAGCTCACGGGCTCTTTCTTCAAGAATAAAATCGAGTGTCAAATCGCTCTCAGCAATACTTGTGGCCTTAGCTCGATCACGAATTTCATTCACATAGTCCAAAGCCGTTCCTATATCGCCCCCCTCGCCACCTCTCAGCACGGCTTCGGCATACATCAGATAAGCATCGGCCAGTCGAAACATCGGGAAATCGGTATCGGGAAACTGGGTATCCGACCCAAATTCTCTGTCATCAACAGGTACATTCAGGGGATCACTTCGTTTGATGTTAGTAAATTTAATGATGGAATAGCCTGAATTAAAATCGTTCAGAGTAGAGGTCTCCAGCGTTCTTTTATCGGTCCAAAACATGGCTCTGGCATCGTCGCCTTCGAACAAAGTACTCAGAGTTTCCTCTGCTCTTAATCCTGACCATGATTGGGAAAGGCCAAAATTACTTCCCGGTTCCATATCAGAGCCCCAGGCTGCGGCCATAAGGTAGGTCATACCGCCATAACTGGTGGCTTTTTTACCATCAAAAATAATCGGGAAAATAATCTCAGGCGACAAATGATTGTCGGCACCAAACAGATAACTGTATTTGTCGTCGAGGCTGTAACCAGCCCCTAATAGCTTATTTAAATAGGTGAGACATTCGGTATAATAATCCTCGCCAATATAAACTTCGGCATTCAAATACATTTTGGCCAGCAGCATCCAAACCACAGCATCCGTAACTTTACCATAATTAAGTTCTGAATTGAGAGGCAGCTGTCCTTCACAGGCTTTAAGTTCGCTCTCAATCCATGGAAAAAAGAAATCGCGTCCCTTTTGCTCTGGTAAAAAGGCTCCCACCCCATCTTCAGGTGTTAAAAAGGGCACATTGGCAAACAAATCCATCAAGAAATAATAATTCATGGCCCGAAGCACTCTCACCTCGTTACGATACTCCTGAATTTTAGTTTTAAACGACTCATCAACGCCTCTTTCTTCCAACAAATCATCCTCCGTTTCTCTCATAAACTCATTACAAAAGGCAATGGTTACCAGCATACGGTTATAACTCAATTCGGCAAACCGATTGCTGGAAGTCCATTGGCAAAAAGTTAGGCCATCGAGCCCATCATCAGACCAGGCACAAACCGCTTCATCGGTTGGCAATTCCTGCAGATTCCAGTAAGAGCGAAGAAAAGTGGCTTCACCCTGATCATCACTGGCAATGTCATCGTATCCGTTAGGTCCCTGATTTCCAGACAAAGCAAAACAGGCATATATTTTAGCAACAAATTTGTTATAAGTATCCGGATCGCTCCAGGCTTCTTCGGCAGTGGTCTCCTTGCCCCCAGGAGGTGTCGTATCCAGATCGTTCGTACAAGAACCGAACAACATAATGACAAGCAGGCAGATGCCCCATTTGGATATTTTATATATTGACTTCATACATGTAGTTTTTATTTATTAAGGTTGTATGTAACTCGTTTCGACGATTCGAAACGTTTCTCATTTTCTTCCCGATTTAAAAACTTAGACTCAACCCAATCATTGTGGTAATGGGACGCGGGTAAAAATTATTATCAACACCTCCGTATACTTCAGGATCCAATCCCTCGTAGGAGGTAAACACAACAGGGTTTTGAACCGAGCCGTAAACACGCCCCGTAATTTTTTGCTTCAACAGGTTCTTAAAAGAGTAACCCAGAGTGATATTATCAATTCGGAAAAAAGACGCATCCTGTACATAATAATCGGACAACACGCGTTTGTACTGGAAATTAGTCTCAAAGGCTGATTGATGACGATTACTTAAAAATTCATTGGCATAGACCCGGGCCGGAGCCAGCTCGGCATTATTGGCTGCAACAGCGTTGTAATTATAATTTCCAAAGCTACCATGCGACGAAAGAGACAAATCCCATGCTTTCCAACTCACCTTGGTATTAAAACCAATGTTCCAGTCGGGGGTAAATTTGTGATACAGATACAAATCTTCTTCATTGATCTGCCCATCGTTGTTACGATCAACATACATCCCTTCAATTGGTTTTCCACTATCATCGTAAACCTGTTCATATACATAATACATAGAGTGAGGATGCCCAACTGCATGTGCCAAAAGGTTAAAACCCCCATCACCACCGGTATTACCAAAGCGATTCAATGCTGATTTATCATTTTGCGTCAGAGCGGTAATCTCATTTTCATTATACGCAAAATTAAAGCCGGCCTCCCAATTCCAATCATCGTTAACCACCGGCACAAAATTGACGGAGAATTCAGTTCCAATATTTTCCAATGTTCCCACATTAGCTACCACATATTCGCTGAAGTTACTTCCGGCCGCCACCTTAACCTCAGCGTTGAACAGATCTTCTGTTTTCCGATAATACAAATCTATGGTACCATTGATGCGATTATTAAAGAAACCATAATCAATACCAGCATTCCATGTGGACGTTGACTCCCATTTCAGGTCTGCATTGTACGACAATGGTTTAACAAAGCCAACCCATCCCCCGTCTCTGTAATAATTTGCTGATTCGCCCACGCTATTTTGATAAACTCGTATAGCCGGGTATACACCACCAACATCCTGCTGTCCGGTAATACCCCATCCCAAACGGACCTTAAGATTAGATAAGGCATTAAATCCATCCATGAAAGACTCTTCATTAACGCGCCATGCAAGAGCCAATGCTGGAAAGATACCCCACCGGTTATCCTTACTGAAACGAGACGAACCATCCTGACGCAACGTAAGCGTCAAAAGGTATTTATTGTACATATTCCAATTTACCCTACCAAAAAAGGACACCAGGTAATACTCTTCAGCATATGGGGCATTGTCTTCAATCACTTCCGAATTACCATCCTCATCAGACAACTCCGGGTCGGTACGAACGGCTAAGTTGCTGTTTTCCCACCAGAAATGCTGCCATGAATACCCTCCCATCACATCAAAGGAGCTCTCCATAAAGGACAGGTCTTTTTTGTATCGGGCGTAAAAGTCAAGCAAAGAATTTCTTCTTTCATTATCCCAGTTGTTTTTATACCCACCTGCGTTGGCTTGGGCAGGTGCAGTATGTAGGGTCTTATTTTCGCCGGAAGTATTGGAGTAATCCAATCCTAAATTCAAATTCAGGTTAATGGCGGGAAAAAAATGCAATTTATAGTCTAACTGCGCATTTCCCATAAGCTGGTAGCCGTCGGAGACATCATTTCTCAACTCCAGCAACGAGAGCGGATTTTTAGTAGCTACACTCAAAATTTTACCATCATTGCCCACCCACGACCAGTAACCGCCATAGGGACTGTTTTCGTCGTAAACAGGTTGTGAAGGATCCATAGACACCGCTGCACCAATAGCTCCCTGATCGGCAAACCGATTCTTAATGTACATTCCGCGTCCATTCAAATCGATGGTAAGATGGTCGGTCAACAATTTTGGTTTTAGCGAAAAACTACCGGTGTATCGCTCCATATTTGAAGTTTTCAAGATACCATTCAAGTTGGTATATCCCATCGAAACCCTGTAAGGCATCATTTCGTTCACCGAACCCATAAAACCCAGGTTATGCTCGGTATTTATACTTGTCCGGAAAATTTCATCTTGCCAGTTGGTATTTGCTGTCCCCAGTTTGCTAATGACTTCAGTCTCGTTAGACAAACCTGAAAAAATTTCAGAGATGAAAGACCTGAACTCATCGCCATTTAACACGTCAATACCTTGCTTACGTTTACTTACCGACACATTGCCATCATAAGTAATCTGAAGTTTGCCAGAGGCGCCTTTACGGGTCGTAATTATGATGACCCCGTTGGAAGCACGTGAGCCATAAATAGCCGTGGCCGATGCATCTTTCAACACCGTGAACGACTCTATATCCGTTGGATTGATAGTGCTAAGCATGTTACCAACTCCACCGGGACCACCATTTAAAGGAATTCCATCGACCACGATGAGCGGATCGTTATTGGCCGACAGAGATGATCCGCCACGAATACGGATGGTGGATCCGCCACTTGGTGATCCGCCGCTTGTCACGACTTGTACGCCGGGGATTTTACCAATCAAAACATCCTGGGGGTTAGGAGCCATACCACGTCCGCCCAGATCGGGTTTAACTACCGAGACAGAGCCGGTTAAATCTTCTTTTCTCACAGAGCCGTAACCAATTACTACCACTTCGTTCAAAAACTCCATATCTTCTTTCAGCACCACCTTCAGAGGTTGCTGGCCGGAATAAACAACTTCCTGCGTTATAAATCCGATAGACGAAAAAACCAAACTGTCGCCCTCTTCTACGCCGGATAGATTAAAAGCGCCATCTAAATCGGAAACCGTACCATTGATGGTTCCTTTCACAATAACATTAACCCTGAGGATTGGCTCGCCGTTAACGTCGTAAACAAAGCCGCTAACAGAGTGCGACTGCGCATCGACATTGCTGGATAAAAAGAATAGAATTCCAATTAAGGGAATTATCCTTTTTAAATTAAATAACATTCGATTTTTCATGATTTGAATTTTAAATTTTTCTCTTGCAGTAAAAGATCTAAGCCACATTCAATGAATATCTGTCATTTTTTTGCAGCTTACCTTATAGAAACTATTTTTGGATTTAACCAGTTCCGGGTAATACAAAAATGGAAAGCGGTGCCTCTTTTTTAAGAATGGCACTCGTTACATTTAATAGCTCAACGTCTTATTACAATCATACCCCATAATCAATTTATGTTTAACAAGTTTATTTTTATAAATTTTAACACAAAACAAACTTATTCTGGTATAACCATCAATAAGAGGTAACTCTAAGGTAAATATTCTTTGCGTGGGGTAAAATGCAATATATTTAAAAAGAGGCAATTACAATAAGATCGCATATTTCCCAAAGTAAATAGGCCAATATGACAATTGTTATTAAATGTGGACTTTAGTTAAAAAAACGCGGGCTTTAAAAACAAAGCTGATGTACTTTCTCCTCAAAATTGTCATTCTGATTCAAAGCTTTTGATTTCACTTTACTGCGGTAGTTGTAAATGGTTCGTAAAGTGTAATGAAGAAATGTGGCTATTTTATTACTATCGGTAATGCCCAGCCTGATTAAGGCAAAAACGCGCAACTCATGATTAAGCGCCCCATCTGCCGACTCTTTATACTGCTCTTCAGGACGAAGCAATTTGTTAAATTCTTCAATAAAATTAGGATAGATATTAAGGAAGGCGCGGTCAAAATTCGCATAAAGCTCTTTGAGTTCGCGTGCAGTATCAGAGGCCGAATCGGTCATTCTCAACACATCCTTTATCTGCCCTGCGTTGACCTTTAAGTGAATGGTCTGCTTCAACCGTCCCAACTTATCAATGTACTCAGTACATATATCAAGAAAATTACTAATAAACTGCTCTTTGATGTGGTTTGCGTCTGCTAGCGACACATTGGTTTGAAGATATTGCTCATTGGCCAGTTGCAAGTTATGATTCAACACCGTCAACTGATCATTAATATGCAGAATTCGTTTCTGAGCTTTCGACAATTTAAACATCTGCCTTATAACAGCTAAAATGGCCACCAAAAGGATAAAAGAAAGAATACTGATAATAATTAACAGCAACGACAGTTTCTTTTCCTGGCGAGCCTTGTCTTCCTGATAGGCTTTGTCGATAATTGGCAGTATTCTGGACGTTTGAAGATTTCGTAGTCGGGCGTTAAAAAAGTTGGCATCGTCCATACATTTTTTAATGTACATATTGGGACGTTGCACCTTCCCTTCATTAAAAAGCAATAACGCAAGCGTTCGTAAAGACGTATTTTCCATTATCGCTCCCTTAATATCGGCCAAAGCAGAAAGGGCGAGAAATTGCTTCTGCTTCTCCGCATTTCCCTTCTGATCATAAAGATATGCAAGCAATGAGGTAAGAACAGCATAATCGCGGGTGTCAGGTTTAAGCCTGGGTAGAAATTTCATAAGAATTACCTCGGCCTGATCATAGATGCCCGATTCAATGAACCTGGTTCCATTATGAACGGCATATTCATATGAATCAACAGGAAGAAGTTGTATTAATGAATCCTGTACTCGACTTTTCTTTTCAACCAATGATGAGACATCAATCCCATCATTAAACTCCATCCAGTAAACATAGGTATCCGAATAGGCAATATAATAGTTGATTAATTGCGTCCGGGTAAGGATTTTTTTGTTGATGTCGTCTAAAATATCTACCGCCGAATGAAAAAAACCGGATTTTGCCTGCACCAGAGCCATATTAATTTTACTGTCGGTAATCCACTCCTTGTTGGTCGTAGCCATCGCTGCTGTCAACCTTTTCTGAGCATAAAACTTTAAAGAATCGGCTTGATAGGCCTGATATTCATCAGCCAGTTGTTTGTATATCAAATATTGACTTTCGCTGGTGAGATTGGAATACACTAACTGCGCTTTTATCTTTTCAATAAAAAGTTCTTTCTGCTTAACGATGAAATCTTGATTTTTGATGGCCACGTCAATTCGATTCAACAAGGAGTCCAATTTTGAGATCTCGGCAGAGAAAAGCGAGCCAGGGCACACCAACATGATCGGCAAAATGATTACAATTAAACAGCGAGAATATTTTTGAAACATACGGTTACATTAGTTTATTAATTTTTAAGCCAGACCTAAAGCATCATTCACTGCAAGCTTCTCAATTTGTGATCATCCACAACATGTTATTAGTGCATACCCGAAAATTGCCGAGGCAGATAAAAAAGCGTCATTTGAGGCTTGGTAATCTTGAAAAATGTGAATGGACTGATGTAAAAGGTCGTTTTCATATTAATTCAAATTTAACATTTATCTTCTAAGGAAAAAATGTCTGCAAATTTGTTCGACCACGCCCCTGCTGATTGATCAAGAATACTTAGTGTTTGTCTATAAAGTCAACTACTTCGTTACGCTTGTCATAAAAACAGTCATTTACGAAAAGTAAACGCCTTGATTTTTATGACTTCGCAAGCCTCGTATTTGAACTTTATATTTCAAACACTTAGTTTATGGACAGACAAACTCTAAATAGTTGAATTTCTATTTCCATAATCGTTTAAAACAGCTCGACAAAATTAATTAATACATTATATTTGCTACTACATAGTGCCTGTTCAGAAATTCAGAAATTAGAGCTGAGAAGTTCAAATTCAAGGCCTGCACAGCTCGAAAAAGGTTATTTACTATAGTAAATAACCTTTTTGAAAGTAAGCGTAACGTATAAATTGTGCATTATAGACAAACTCTAATTATTCTATCAATTAACGACCTATGAATATTACAATTGAAAACATCATATTAATCGGATCAATATTACTTTTTATCAGCATAGTAGCGGGTAAAACAACCTACAAATTTGGAATTCCAACATTGTTATTATTTCTTACGATAGGTATGCTTGCAGGGTCTGAAGGTATCGGTGGAATTCATTTTGAAGACTCTGCTATCACCCAATTTATCGGCGTAGTATCACTAAATTTCATTCTCTTTTCGGGCGGCTTAGATACTCAATGGAGTAATGTAAAACCCATACTCAAGGAGGGCTTGGTTTTATCGACAGTTGGAGTGCTTTTAACAGCAACTATATTAGGTCTTTTTGTGTGGAGAATTACTGATTTTTCTTTATTTGAAAGTCTGCTTTTAGGTTCAATCGTATCCTCAACCGACGCCGCCGCAGTCTTTTCCATTCTGAGAGGTCAAAACGTTCGGTTAAAAAATAATATTCGGCCAACCCTGGAACTCGAAAGCGGTAGTAACGACCCTATGGCTTATGTGCTTACGATTACCTTTCTGTCGCTGGTAATAAACCCTGAAAAAAGCTTCTGGTCCATTTTATTGTTATTTATACAACAAATGGCCATAGGGTCATTAGCCGGATATCTTTTTGGGCGGTTAAGTAAATGGACCATCAACCGCATTGGCCTCGATTTCGAAGGCTTATATCCGGTTTTGGCTATCACATTAATGTTTATAACATTTTCAGCCACCAATTTTATTGGCGGTAATGGTTTCTTAGCCATCTATATATGCGCGGTTTATTTGGGTAACCACAGCCTCATTCATAAAACCAATATCATGCGAATGTTTGATGGGCTGGCGTGGCTTATGCAAATTATACTTTTCCTCACCCTTGGATTGTTGGTATTTCCGTCTCAAATAGTGCCACTCATCGGTATTGGGCTGCTTATTGCTGCCGTTTTAATATTTGTAGCCAGGCCATTAGCAGTAATTATCGCAATGCTTCCATTTAAAACAAAATTCAGAAACAAGATATTTGTTTCATGGGTCGGACTAAGAGGTGCAGTCCCCATTGTTTTTGCGACTTACCCGTTACTGGCCGGAATTGAAAAAGCAAATTTAATTTTTAATATTGTATTCTTCATTTCCGTTACCTCGGTAATAATTCAAGGTACATCGTTATCTGTAATCGCAAAATGGTTAAAAGTAGGTACACCGGAGATTAAAAAATCGGCCTCGGCCACTGAAGCCTTAAAAGAAGAGCATCCGAGTAGCATCCTTAAAAAGATTAGAGTTAAAGAAACCTCTAAAATCATAGGTAAAAAATTGGTTGATTTAAACTTTCCTCAAAACTCAATTATTGCAATGATTGAGCGCGATAAAAAATATTTTACTCCCAATGGCTCAACCATCATCCATTCAAATGATGTTTTAGATATCATTACGGATAAAGAAGAAAACCTCTTGAAAGTTTATGAATGCTTATGTATAGAAAATAACGAAATATCATAAATAATGCTTACCCTAAAAACAGTCATTTACGAAAAGAAAACTCTTTATTTTCATGATTTCACAAGACTTGTTTTTCTACTTTATATTTTAATCTGTATCAAAACAAGGGATGATGTAAAGAGTTAATTTCGAGCCCTGGCTAAATTGGTTCTGACTGCCTCGTGATAAGAAGAAATGCTTTTAGCCTTTTTAATAATCTTATAAGTTTTATGCGGATTTTCAAACAAAGAGGAAAAATAAGCCCAAAAACTCTGCATTTTTAACACAATGTGTTTAGGCCCCGATAGTGCTTCATCGTAATATTGGAAAAGCGCATCGTGAAAATCACTGAATTGATCCATCCAATTATGCGGCAAATGTTCACTATCAGTTTTTATCATTTCTGCTAAAAAAGGATTGGAGACAACACCTCTGCCAATAGCCCATTCATGAATATCCGGGAAACGTTGTTTTAACTCCCGGAATTGCGTTACAGATTGGATATCTCCATTATAACAGACCGCATGGCTGGTATTTTCGACACATCGATGAAAAATGTCCAAATTCACCTCTCCTTTGTATAACTGTTTACCAATCCTTGGGTGAATGATAATACTCTTAATTCTGTGCTTTTCCAAAATGGGAAGCAAATTCAAGATTTCATGACTGTCTTCATACCCCAGACGCATTTTCAGCGAAATGTTAATATCCGATTCATCCGAGACTCTCTTTAACAACCGATCGATCTGCGCTGTCTCTTTTAGTAAACCTGAACCAAGTCCGCGTTTGGTAACCATAGGATATGGGCAACCCAAATTCCAGTTAAGCTCTGTATATCCCAATGTCTGAACATAATGAGCGACAAAAAGAAATTCCTCTGCAGAATTGGTCATCACCTGCGGTATTAGCTGCTTAACGTCATTGTTCAAAGGCGACAAATCTCTTTTATACGAATTTTTTATTTCCATCTGCCCCTGTAAATGGACATAAGGTGCAAAATAGGTATCCACTCCACCAAAAAACTTATCAACCGCGTTTCTAAATCTAAAATCAGTAAATCCCTGCAAGGGCGTCGCCAGAAGTTTAAAACTCATAAAAAATTAAATAGATAAGAAATTAAAACAAACATAACACAAAAGTTGGACTTTATAGTCTAGCAATACAGGGTCTCCCCTCTGAATACAATTTAAAGAATAGTCAACAAAATGAAACCTAAAATTCAGGTTCTGATATCACCAAACGAATGCCCTTTTTAAGCAGCCATTACAACATTCTCATAATCTTAAATTTGCAGAACCCCCAAAAAAATAGTATCTTTAACCAAATTGCATATTTACAGGCAATATAACCCAAAAACTCTCACCAACAAGACAACTGTGAAATAGCTCATTAAGAATACCCGACAACAACCAATGCGTGCTATTGATTATACGCATTTTACAAAATTATCCTTAAACACTATCCTTTTGCAACTGAATCTAAAACAGCAATAGAGATTTACAATAGATATTTATAAACCATTACTAATAATAGAAAGGGAACAAAATGCAGGATAAAAAAGGAAATACTATTAAATCGCCTGATTTAAATAAAATGAAAGCTATGGTTATTGATGCCAGAACAACTATTTACATCAGCGCTGATGCAAATGAAGAAGAAGCAAGAAACAGGTATCTGGCCAGAAAAAACGAAGGTAAAAAGCCGTGATATTAAATCAGCAAAAAAAATAGTATGAATTGGCTCACAAAAATCATTCTATGAATACATAAAAAATATCTGAATCAGGAAGTCAATTATATTATAAAAAAAATCCCTTTGCGAAAGCAAAGGGATTTTTTAATTCATAAATACTTATAATAATATAAACTTATGCAAGTTTAACATTTATTGCATTTAATCCTTTACGTCCTTCAGCTAAATCAAAAACGACTTCGTCATTTTCATTAACTGTGTCGATTAGACCTGAAACGTGTACGAAATACTCTTCTGATGAATCTTCGTCTTTAATAAATCCGAAACCTTTGGTTTCATTGAAAAATTTTACTACTCCTTTATTCATGGTAATATTGATATTAATTAATGGTACAAACGTACGGTAATAAATCTAATAAATCTAATTATTTCGTATAGACTCCAAAAAAAAATTTGAGTTGAGGACAAATAGCCTAAATTTTAGAATCCAGTTTTCAACCACAATACACTCACCCATGCCCTGCTTAAGACTAGCATAGCGCAGAAATTAGACTTTTCACTAAATATATTTTTGAGTCTTTATGAGCCTGTTTCTGCAGTATTGAATACTTATCACTATTATCCGGTAAAAAATATATTTTCCATTTAAGTGCTCAAGCCGCACGGGCTTTTACTTTTTTTACTCATTGAAGTTTTTATTTCAAAGGTATTCGTGATCCGCTTCGCTCCACTACAGCAAAAAAAAGTAAACAAAAATTTTGCGTTTAGTGAGTGCAGTGTACAAACTTGTTTGCGACAATGCCGAACGTAGCAAAATTCAATTTATTAAAATGCCGCCGCTGCAAGTAATTTCTTAAAAATCAATTTCATTGTCTAAAATCCGATACTCGCTTCGATCAAACAGCCCGGATTTCTTTACGCCAATAAAATTGTTTTTCTTAACGGAAATTTCTTGAGGCGGAAAGCAACCCCAATATCTCCTAAAATATCTCTGGCTCGCACATTGGAGCTGGATTCTAATCATTTCTCTAAATTTTTACCGGACACCAATGAATATTTACATAAAATCATCAGGTTATAAACAAAAAACACGCATCACCTTTTTCAAATGATGCGTGTTTTACTAAGTGATAATTTCACAAATATCTGACAAGCAGACTATACTGCGGAGAGTCAGGGATTCGAACCCTGGAAACCCTTGTGAGGTTTACACACTTTCCAGGCGTGCGCCTTCGACCACTCGGCCAACTCTCCAATAAAAATATAAAAAGCACGGGAGGAGAGGCTCGAACTCCCGACACCTGGTTTTGGAGACCAGTGCTCTACCAACTGAGCTACACCCGTATTTTTGTGCTTTACGGCTGCAAAAATAGAATTTTATTAGTATTTGAGGCAACTAAAGCAATAATATTTTAAAAATTTAAGCTAAACAACTGAATTTCAAAACTGTTTATTTAAACAACATTTTTCTATATTTCAAAATATTTCTGTTTAGCAGATATTAAAGCATTCAAAAATTTGTTTAGGTAAAAGCTCTGCCTATTTTTACGCCCAGTTCTATTAAAATTTAACCATACTTTTATGAAGAAATTACTCGCTATTTTAGGCGTTATTGCCTTTTTATTTACCGCTTGTAGCCCTACAAAAAAAATAACTGCAATTCAAACTCAGATGGGAATCGCCTATCAGCAAGATGACTATGAGACAGTTCTAACCCAATACGAAGCATTAAAACAAGTGGCTTCGACAAAAAAAATAGAACCCGCAAATACCGTCAAAACACAAGCCGCCAAATCAGCTTATAAACTAAAAAAATACGACACAGCCGCTTTGTTGTTTTCTGAGATACCTCAAAATTTGAAAGATGGTGAGTCCATTTATATGCAAGGCATTTCCTACAACAAAACCAAACAGTCAGAAATGGAGTACCAACACTGGCGGGACTGTATAAGACTGTTGAAAGAAAATGAAAATTATCCACTTGTTCTTCAACGACTCTTCTTACTCGAAACCGCCAACGGGAAGTACCATGAAGCTGACACATTATGGCGTCATTTATCAATTACCAAAGACGAAATTATCCTGTCGGCACGGCTGCAAGGATTAAAAGAATTAGGCAGAGAAAAGGAAGCACTTCAAATAACTAAATCAATACTTAAACTGAATCCTGAAAACACTGATGCTATCTACTTCAAGGCTGCGTATCATTATGAAAAAGGAGAAACACTATACCAATCAGAAATGACGAAATACAACAAAAACAGAAACTACACCACTTACGCCTATCTGCGTCGTGAATTAAAAAAAGTATCCATTCAGTTTCGAGCAGCTCGTGAACTTTTCGAAAAACTTCACCAACTAGAACCCAAAAATAAAACTTACATCAATTATTTAAAAAATTGCTATATCAGATTGGACATGAAATCCGAAGCCGCGAAAATGGATAAATTATTGTAAATAATACCATATTTGTAAATGGGAATACAGATATACAAACGACTGATCCTTAAATAATTACAATAGAAATACAGTTAATTGCCTCCAATTGCTTTAATAGTAGTTCTCCCTCCCAAATTTAAACAACAGATAATAAACCTTCATTTTTGAGGCTTGTGAGGCTAAAAATATGAATTTACCGGTGTAAATTATCATTTTCAACATGAGCGTAACTAACTAATTGGGACTCTCTTGATGACACTATATAAGTTTATTTCAAAACAATTTTTTATTTTAAAACACGCATAAATTACATGCCCAGAAACAAAAAAGCAGCGATAATATAGAACAATAAATAAAGCCCTATTAGTGACAAAAATGCACTTGGCATTTAAAATTAACTTACATCATTTCTTTTTACTATTATTCTTAACAATTCGAAACACTTCTTCAAGTAAAAACCCATTCAATACTCCTGTGTTCAAAGGCTAATTAGATAAATCAACTACTATATTTAGTTAATTAAGCACACGCTCATTTATTTTAATCGATGTAAAATTGTAAACAAAAGTTAATACATGTAACATCATGTAATAAACCTTAAAACAATTCAAAATGAGAAAAAAACTAATTAAATGTTTAGCGGTAGTTGTCTTATATTTAATATCAACTATTGCATACACACAAACTACCAGGACAATAACAGGACTGGTTGTAGACGGACAGTCACTCCCTCTGCCCGGAGTTAACGTTGTTATTCAGGGTTCGACTACAGGCACGATCACTAATTCTGAAGGAAAATTTTCATTAGAACTCAAAACTCCAGCTCAAAATTCATTAGTCTTTTCATTTATCGGATTTAAAGAGCAGGTGGTATCTATTGGTACACAAACGACACTAAACGTCACCATGGAGGAGGATTTGGTTGGTCTTGACGAAGTTGTCGCCATTGGCTATGGCGTCATAAAAAGACGTGACTTAACAGGTTCAGTCGGGTCGGTTGGCGCAGACCAAATATCAAAGACCACCGGCAGTAATGCCATACAAGCCATACAGGGACGCGTACCAGGCGTAGACATTCAACAATCAAGTGGAGAAGCTGGCGCAGGTATATCGATAAACCTGCGAGGCAACAGATCCTTAACTGCCAGCAATGATCCTTTAATTTTGGTCGATGGCATAGAATACGGCTCCACACTTGACATCAATCCTTCTGACATTGAAACGATGGACATCCTTAAAGATGCTTCATCTACAGCTATTTATGGCAGCAAAGGTGCAAATGGGGTAATTATCATCACCACAAAAAAAGGGAAAGCTGGAAAAACAGTTGTTAACTTCAATTCATTTGTTTCTTCCAACCAACCAACACATGTACCCAAAGTAATGTACGGATTAAAAGAGGTTCAAAGACTAATTGACAAATCCAATTATGCAGCCAATTATGAAGTGTACAAAACAACAGGACAATGGGGAGCAACCTCGTATTCCGTAGAGGATGTACTAACAGAAAGCGGGGTAGATTTTACGGAAATGGATGTTTACAATGATGGCTCCTACACGGACTGGTTAGATATCATCCTTCAAAATGGCCTTACGCATAGCTATGATGTATCGATATCAGGAGGAACAGAAAAAACTACCTTCAATATTTCCATGGGAGCGATGTATGAAGAAGGCCTTATGAAAAATGATGAACTTGACCGATACAATATCAAAACAACAATCGACCATAAAATAAGCGACAACTTTAAAGTTGGTACAAATATTATGTACACTTACAAAGATCATGATGCCCGTAATTCAAGCGTTTTCGGACAAGCACTAAAAATGACATCAATAGCGCACGCCTACACTCAGGATGGGGAAATTATTGAAACTCCGAACCCGCGTTATGCAGCTCACGCCAATCCATTACTGGATGAAGTGGAAGGTGCCTATCAAAAAAACACGGAATCAACTCGGTTTTTCGGTATTTCATACCTTGAAATTACACCTATAACAGGTATTCATTTTAAAACCACATTTGCATTAGACCGATCAAATTCCCGTATTGGGACGTATCAGGATTACCAAAGTGTAGCACGTTATCAATCTCCTGGCACCAGCTATATTTCTTCTGAATACCAAAATAGCACAAAATACACCTGGGAGAATATTTTAAGTTATCACACAAACTTTTCCGATTCATTTCATGATCTAACGGCCATGTTAGGACATAGTATGGATCAAAAAGTATACGAACAAAATATCACCTCCGGCGATGCTGGAAGAGAGCACTATTACGAAAGTGCCTTTTACGATCTCTCTAAAATTTCAACTTCCACAACAACCAGTGATTACGAAAAAGAATCTCGTATATCCTATTTTGGACGCCTTAATTACAATTACACAGAAAAATACCTATTAACAGCTTCAGTACGCGCAGACGGTGCCTCAACGCTTGCGTCTGGTAATAAATGGGGTTATTTCCCTTCCATATCAGGCGCATGGCGCATTAACGAAGAATCATTTATGTCTACCACTAATAACTGGTTGACGAATTTAAAACTTCGCTTATCGTGGGGTGCCACAGGAAACTCTGCCATCAAGCCATATGAAACGTTAGGTATGTTAAGTGAGCGCCAATATTACTACTATATCAATGGCAGCGATATACCGGCAAACCTTCCAAGCAACTTTGCCAATGCGAACCTAAAATGGGAAACCACATCTGCCTATAACTATGGAATTGACTTTGGACTCTTCAATAACAGAGTCTCAGGTAATATTGACTTCTTTACAAGTAAAACGAAAGATTTACTTTACTTCAAAAGCGCGCCTCCAACATCTACATACCCAAGTATCATCGATAATATAGGGGAAACAAAAGCCAGCGGAATCGAAATATCTCTAAACACTTATATCTTTAAAAGCACCAATTTCTCATGGGATATAAACTGGTCATATTCCTCCTTCAAGGATGAAGTTACAGGTCTGGCCGATGGCATTGAAAAAAACATTATTGGACGAACAGCTCACATCATCGGTGAACCAGTAAGTATTTACTACGATTACAAAGCCAATGGCAATTGGGATATTAATGAATATGCCAATTACCTTGCAGAATGGCAAGATCGTCATCCCGATAGCTCGCCCGAATATATTTCGGCATACGGCGCTCCCGGGACCATTAAAATAGTGGACCAAAATGACGATGGAAAAATTGACGATGAAGATAAAGTTGTATACAACCGATCACCAAAACATATTTTTGGAATGAATAACAACTTTAGCTATAAGAATTTAGCGCTATCTGTTCTTGTGTACGCACGAGTTGGTGGATATATGCAATATGATATGAATTCCCAATTAAATTTTGAATCAGCTAACTGGGGTGATCTGGACTACTGGACGCCAAATAACACGAACGCAAAATTCCCCAATCCGGGAACCGAAAGCGCCACATACGGAAGCTATGGCACTTCATTGCTTTACGAGAAAGCAAACTATTTAAAGATCAAGGATATTACCCTAGCATATAGTCTCCCAACAAATATGTTAGAGCGCGTAGGTATAAATAAAATAAAAATTTACGGGTCATTAAAAAATTATTTCACCTTCAGCAGTGTTAGTAATTATGACTCTGAACGAGACGGATCAATTAACTTTCCGTTAGCTAAACAAATGGTTTTCGGTATTAATGTTCAATTCTAATCCTTAAAAGGTATACAAATGAAAAAGAAAATATATAGTCTTATTACTGTTTTAGCACTAATAATAGTCACGCCTTCATGTTCTGATTTTTTGGAAGAAGAGGTGAAAGTTGGTGCAGCACCAGAGCTATCGTACGCAACAAGCGCAGGAATTGATGGCCTTGTCGCCTCTGCTTACAGCTTTGCACGCGGATGGTATGGAAAAGAAGCCGGATTAGGTTTATCAGAAATGGGAACCGATCTATTTTATTATGGTTACGACAACAAACAAAAATCGTTAAACTCCTATAATTTAACAGCCGAAAGTTTAGACATGAATACCAGTGATAATGCAAGCCTGGATCATTACTGGGAACTATTCTTCAGTGCTGTTGATGTTTGTAACAACGTTTTAAAATACGTCCCATTAAATGAGATTCTGAACGATACAAAAAAAAGTCAATATTTGGGTGAAGCATACTTTCTGCGCGCCTTTTATTACTGGCATATAGTAAACATCTGGGGTCCTGTACCATATAATGAAGAAGCTCAATCCTATATCGAATACAATCCCGACAGACTTCCTGAAGAACAAGTTTACAGTAAAATCTTAGCTGATTTAGATAATGCTGTAACCGCGTTTGAAACAGCCGGCTACATGACAAAAGCGGATGGTCGGGCAAACTATTGGGCTGCCCGCGCACTTAAAGCCAGAGTTTTGTTATATGCCGCATCCTGGTTAGGGCCAAACAGCATTACCTCAAATACAAAATATTCGGGTCAAAACCTTTATACTTTAGCTCAAACAGAAGCTCAAGATGTTATTGGAAGTGGAATTGCAGAATTTTACAGTAATTATGCTGACACCTGGACTTTAAACAACGAAGACGTCACATCCAATCTAGAAGCTATTTGGGGGGTTACATATTCTTCTGACATCTCCACAACGGCCAATTGTATCCCCAAACGGTATAGAAAAGACACAGAAGGGGAGCCTCTCGATTACAATTCTCTGATTACAAGAACCGGTTACTCACGAGGTGGAAATGCCATGCTTCTTATGTTCGTCGGTATGTGGAATAATGGAGCCTCTGACCTTGGAAACAATGGTAATGAAACGTTTGTACGTGCCCTCAACGAAAAAACATTCTATATTGAACACTACGTAACCAAAGAAATGATACGAGTTGCCGAATACTATTCTCCATATAGCCGTGGCTTTACCCGTTACCTGCCTTCATTATACCTTTGGCAACTCCTCGAAAAAAATCGCGACACAGATCAACGCCCGGAAGCGACTCTGTTAAACGCTTATACCATTGCACCCGGTTTGGAAGGCAGTTCTAAAAACTATCCAAACATACTGGATACGGCAATATTCTATGCCCCATTGGACGGTGATTCACCAGAAGGCATATCACTTCAGGCATGGGCAAAGGATCGTTATCGCGTTCAATTCATGGCAAATGGTGACATACCTATTTACACCACAATGAATCCAGCAACAGCTCTTCCTACGGAAACCGCTAAAGCAACATCAAGTGTATATGGTGATGATCGATACAACTCGTACAAAATCGGAGGTTGGTGTTCATTTCCTGGTATTAAAAAATTCCTAAACGATGTCTTTGACCCTAATTATCCCACACACGACATTTCAAAACGAGATGCAGTTGTGATAAGGTTAGCCGAGATGTACCTGATTAAAGCTGAATGCCAACTATATACAGGGAACGGAGATGCCATGAGCACCATAAATGAACTACGAAAAGTGAGAGCTATTCCTGGTATGGAAGATGAAAATCAATTAACTGGAACTGCAACTTTAGAAACTATTCTGGAAGAACGTGCCATAGAATTGTGTGGCGAACAACAGCGCTGGTTCGATTTAAAACGCACCAAAACACTGGTTAACAGAGTTAAATCCTATAATGCACAAGCCGCAGGACAAATTGATGAACATCACTTATTACGTCCGATACCACAAACTCAAATCGATGCCGTTACCAACTATAGTGTAACGCCAGGCAGTGGATTTTGGCAAAATCCGGAATACTAATCTATACCCTAAATCCAATAAAGGCCACCTTTCGAGGTGGCCTTTATCTTTTGCAAAATGACATAATAATCACATCTGTCGTAAATAAAACCAATTAGGCTTCAGTTTCTCGGAGCGATTATTTTTGTGGTATCAAAGCATAAAAAAACAAATTGGTTACCTCCTTGGTGAACGAGAGCTCCCTTAAAACTGACATCAACATATACGTGTTGACGAATACTTCGAACTGGAGTACGCGAAAACCCAAAGACAATATTAAAAAAGACTCAGACGTGTTGTTGTTTGGGATGAAATCAACCTACAAACCATAGAACAAATCACCAACCAATTTACTTGGTCAGCAAATACCACATCGGATCTGGACAAAACCCAATGGGTGATTGAGCAATTCTTCAAAGGCATAAAACAATTGCTGAACATCAAATTCTTTCCAGACGCATCGACTAACGCAGTTTTAATTCAGATTTGGACAGCAATGATTACTCTATATCTCAAGGCTTCTACAAAACATGACTGGTGTATGTCTAATCGGGTTGCCTTTCTAAAATTAAATCTCTTGGTGAAATTTGAACTGAACCGATTATTGGATAATCCCTTTGAACAGAATACAAAACCAATCCCAAAGATTTTATCAGATTCAATATTTAACTTTAGAGTCCTTTTGTCAACTCTGATAATAATATAAAACCATGCTAAAAATGGAGATTATGGCTCCGCCATTTTACTTGCACATAATCCTCCCTCACTAGCTATAACACAACAAACTAATACACAACAACAATCAATTAAACAAAATACCACACATAATTTATCAAATAAACACACTTTGAACTAACGAGAATTCGCTACAATTGCAAATAGATGTTAAAATCATTTATAACAACCATTAAATCTTAGAATATGAAAAAAAGTATTTTTAAATGTTTTGTTTTTGTCGCCACACTGATGCTTTCATCAGCTGTTCTGGCACAAACAACAAAATCAATCTCGGGGAAAGTTTCCGATTCCCAGGGGCTCCCATTACCAGGAGTTAATGTTATAATATCAGGAACCACCAATGGAACAATCACAAATGCAGATGGAGAATTTTCATTGAATGTTTCCAATGCAGAAAAGGCTTCATTAACCTTTTCATTCATTGGGTTTAAAGAGCTGACTGTACCCATTGGGAGCCAAACGATTTTATCGGTTGTGCTTGACGAAAGCTTCATAAACCTTGATGAAGTCGTCGCTGTAGGTTATGGCGTTATGAGAAAATCTGACCTTACAGGTTCAGTCGGTTCAGTTGAAAGCGAAAAACTGACGGCCAAAGGTTCAACCACCGTCATGGAATCTTTACAAGGGCAGGTAGCCGGCGTAGACATCTCACAAAGTTCCAGCCGGCCGGGCGACGGATTTAAAATTCAAATAAGAGGAAAAAGTTCATTACAGGGCGGAGAACCCTTATATGTTGTTGATGGAATTATAACAGACAATATCAACTTTTTAAATCCGTCCGATATCGAAAAAATTGATATTTTAAAAGATGCCTCATCAACAGCAATCTATGGTTCAAGAGCTACCAATGGAGTGGTATTGGTAACAACCAAATCGGCCAAACCGGGTAGTGGTAAGAAATTTACCGTGACCTACGATGGATACTACGGAACCAAAAAAGTAGCCCGCATGCCTGATTTTATGGACGGACGCGAATGGGCAGCTTATCGTTTTATGCGCTATACTGATACCACGATCAATCCCGATGGCTCAGTAACAAGATCAATTACCGACGGAAGTATTGCTAACGTTTGGGCTGGCAACAGTGATACCATGAAGGAAATGTATCGAAATGAAGATTTCATTGACTGGCGCGACTTAATGCTGACCGAAGGAACCCAACAAAATCATTATTTGAATATTGCAGGAAACACTGATAACATTTCTTACCACATGGGTATCGGTCGTCAGGAAGAAGATGGCATTCTGGGTGATAAATACGATCGCACAAACGTCAAAGCCGTCATCAACAGTGAGTTAAATGAAAAATTTACAACTGGAATCTCCATAAATCTGGCAGTAACGAATCAGGACTATGGCAGCCAAAATTCAGTCATTAATAGCTTTAGAGTTAACGACTACTGGCTGCCCTACGATGAAAACGGAGAACTCAATTACCAACCGGGTAAAGACGCTCGATATCCAACCGGATTCTCTAGTACGGTTAGTCCTTTGGTCGACAGACTAAATTCAGCCGACGAGACTCGGACATACAACATTCTCACCAACATATACTTACAATACAGTCCAATAAAAGGATTAAATTTAAAAACAACTTTTTCACCCAGCTATATGCACAGCAAACGAGGACAATGGTATGGACCTGATGCTGAAGTAAACTCAAAAACACGCACCCACCAGTCAACTATCACCAACAAGGAAAATTTCTCTTACACTTGGGATAATCAGTTAGAATATGCTAAAACATTTAACGACCATAACATTAACTTACTAGGAGTTGTTAGTATGTATAGCAGCGAGTACCAGGACGATGGCCTTACAGGAATTGATTTTCCTTTTGCCACAGAATGGTATAATTTAGGTGCAGCAGCCAGTATTCAAGATCCGAACAGCTCATACAGTAAGATTACTATGCTCTCTTACATTCTTAGAGCCAATTATTCGTTTAAAAACAAATATCTGGCAACCATATCTTCACGTTGGGATGGAAGTTCAAAATTTTCTGAAGACAATAAATGGGGCGCTTTCCCCTCTATGGCACTGGCCTGGCGTTTAAACGAAGAAAGCTTTATTAAAGACAACTTAGCATGGCTTTCAAACCTCAAAACACGAGTAAGCTACGGAGTTTCAGGCAACAACGCCTCTATTGGTGCTTACACAACCCAACCTCTGGCTAGTACAAAATACTGGTATTCATTTAATCAGGAGCTGGCAGGAGGCTATGGTCCTTCAAACTTTGTCAATGAAGATTTAACCTGGGAAAAGACCAAAGAATTTAACGTTGGTCTTGACTATGGTATTTTTAATAACCGTGTTAATGGATCTATCGACTGGTACAACAGAACATCTGAAGATCTGTTGATGGAACAAAAAATACCTGTTGAAATGGGTGCTTTAGGTGGCACAATGTGGAATAACGTAGGGAAAGTCAAAAATACGGGTATTGAACTAATGCTTAATACATTAAATGTCAAAACATCAAATTTCAGGTGGGAAACTTCTTTCACATTCTCCAAAAACAAAAATGAAATACTTGAACTGAACGGGAAAAAGGAAGATATTGTGGCCAACAAATGGTTTATAGGACAACCTATTGACGTTATGTATGAATTGGAGTATGATGGTATTACAACCGCACAGGATCTTGCTAACGACCCTTCATTATACACCACCTATGGCTTTTATGAAGGCAGCATGAAAATCGTCAATCAAAATGATGATAATGTCATTGATAGCGACGACAGAATCATTCAGGGACATGCTCTTCCAGACTGGACGGGAAGTTTCAACTCAAATATGACCTATAAAAACATCGATTTCTCATTCTCTATCTATACCAAACAAGGAAGTACTGTTGCTAGTCCGTTTATGGCTGAATTTACTGACTATTCAGACCGAGGTAGGACTAAATTAAGTATGGATTTTTATGTACCCGAAGGCAATCCCACTCTTGGGGGTCTAAACAGTGACGGTTCTACAATTATTAATACAGCAGGCCAAATGGGCTCCTATCCATATCCGGATAATGACCGACCCAATCACCATGGAGGTGGTTATGGCTGGGGAACAGGAAAACATAAAGAATTGTACACCAACCAATATGTTGATGCCTCTTTCGTTAAAGTTAAAAACATAACCATTGGTTACACCATGCCTCAAAAATGGATGGAGCAAATAAAAATTGCGCATATGCGTGTATACTGCAATGTACTAAATCCATTTACTTTTACCGATTATAAGGGTTTTGATCCTGAATGGGCTGACGCCAGCCTTACCGACGGTACTGGAGGACCTAGCTCTATTACATATCAATTTGGGGTAAACTTAAAATTCTAAAACTGAAATCTTATGAATTCAAATAAAATATTCTTGTTTTCGATCCTATTATCTTTTATGATTGCAGGCTGTTCAGATTATCTCGATCAGGATAATAGGTCAAATGTTCCGCAGTCCGATTTTTACGGGACAGAAGATGGCTTTACAAGCCTTATTAACAGTGCCTATTCAAGTCTGCGTACCACCTATGGCGGCGATCCCTGGGTCTTCTGTGCCGGCACCGACCTTTTTGCATCAGGAAGAACTGCCGTTGACGACATTGGCCTGTACGGCAGTGGCTACAATAATACTGTATCAAGTATTTCAACCTTCTATTCTGATTGCTACAGTGCCATTAGCCTTGCCAATGATGTAATTTATTATGGAAACATAGTTTCTGATTTTGCAGAAAAAGATCAGTATATTGATGAAGCCCGTTTTCTGCGTGCCTATTACTATTTTCTGCTAGTTGAACAATTTGGCGACGTAGTGTTAATTAAAGAACGTATATCGGGAGCAATGCCAGCAACACCTCGCACCGAAGCTGAAGAAGTTTATCAATTTATCATCGACGAACTGTCCGATCTATCGGGCTCGGGAAGTGCCCTACTTGACAAGGCTACCGATTCAAACTTTGGACATGCAGACAAACGGGCCGCTATGCATTTTTTAGCAAAAGCTTATCTTTCAATAGGATACCTCACAAACAGCAACGAAGATTTCAATAATGCCAGATTGTATTCCGATCAGGTAATTGCAGCCAGTGATCAGCTCACACTGCCCTTTGCTGAATTAATGGATATAGATAATGAACAAAACGATGAAATTATCTTTTCAGTAGTTTACAGTGAGACATCGGTCTCCGATCCCTCAAGTGACGGATCCAAACAACAAGCCCATTTCAGCACATACCTTGATGGTCCCGAAGCAGGACATAAATACTGTACCTCTACCCTTACCCCTACATTAAGAATGCATCAACTATTTGCCGATGATCCCAACGACGAAAGATATGAAGGAACTTTCATGGTTACACTTTATAACCATTACTTCGACTATTACAATGCTGATTTAGCCAACACCAAGGTATTTGCTTACTACCCACCCGAATGGCTAGTAAGCGACACCGCAGCCTGGCGTGCTGCCGACCCTGAAAATCGTGCCGACTCATACATTATACCAATGACGGAAAGCGGACCCAACTTTAATAAAGACAAAAGCGCCATCGTCGTTACTTCATATGAAGACAAAATGGTAAACGATGTATTTGGAGTCTCTTGCTTTAAAAAGTTTGATGATAAAACTTCTGCGAAGTATTTCAGCACCACATGTAGCATGCGCGATGTTTACCTGGCTCGGTTATCAGAAACCTATTTAATTGCTGCCGAAGCACTTATTAAAGCAGGCAAACCAGGGGAAGCTGTGCCGTATGTCAATGCTGTTCGCACACGCGCCAAAGCGTCTGAAGTAGCCACAGAAGACATGACTATTGATTTTATTCTGGATGAGAGAGCACGTGAATTAGCAGGCGAAAATCATCGATGGGTAGATCTTAAACGTACCGGCAAATTGATTGACAATTGTCTTATGTATAACCCGGATATCAACTCAAGCGATCTCTTTGTTGGCGCTGATGGTCAACAAAAGTTACTGCGCCCGATTCCTCTTTCGGCCATGGAATTAAATGAGGCATTAACTCAGAATCCCGGATTTACGAAATAAATAATAATGGAAGCAGCCGGAAAGATACCTTCCCGGCTGTTTTTTTCCTATGATAAGCCAATGGTTGAACAACTCATTAAAAAACTTGATTTCAAGCCACTTTAATAACTATATGGCCAACAAAAAAACTCCCGACTACTTTCGTAATCGGGAGCTTTTTTGTGCCCAGAACAAGACTCGAACTTGCACGCCGTAAAACCGGCACCAGCCCCTCAAGCTGACGTGTCTACCAATTTCACCATCTGGGCAATAAATGGAGCGGAAAACGAGACTCGAACTCGCGACCCCGACCTTGGCAAGGTCGTGCTCTACCAACTGAGCTATTTCCGCATAGCTGCTAATAATTATTAAGCGGTTGCAAAGATATAAAATTTTGCAACTCACAAAATGCTTTTCAACAAAAAATAAAAAATAATAAGTTTTGATGAATTAACCATTGAATTTGATACGTGCAAAGGTTTCAACAAGAGCTAACATTAAGCCTGAAAATGGATATAAATGACCAAATTATGATTAACCATACAGGATATCCACAAATTTTCTTAATTTTCGGCTTGAAAAATAAACCCTTTGAAAATTTTTCCGTAATCCAAAACTAGCAATTAAATCTAATCTACTCTAGAATGGCAACTTTCTTAGGCATTCCTTTTGGAAGCAAATATCCCTCAACTCAAAAGTATGAGGATAAAATCAATAAGCTTACATCAAATTTTGAACGCTTTACAGAATTTAAAACATCGCCATTACTGGCTCGTTTTTACGAACTTGACCAACTTGTTCATTCCGGCGAATTTGAAAAAAAAGTTCAAAACCTTAAACATTTAAAGTTTAAGAACAGCGAAGAATGGCGACAATTAGATCAATACAAAGCACTTAAGTCGTCATCCGACATTAAAACCTATCTTAAATTCATCAAAATAGGAAAACTAAAAAGGATGGAGCAAATAGCTGCCTCGCCAATTTTTGAAGAATTTCAAACACTTACTGACTATATCAATTCAGCAGAATTTCATGCCGTGAAAGCCGCAAAAGGTTTTAAAAACAGCGAGGCGTATCAAAAATATCAACGCTATAAGACTCTTAAAAAAGATACCGATTTAAAATTCTATCATAAAACGATACGGTCAAACCAATATAAAACCGTTATCAATTTAAAGGACAGCGATCGTTTAAATACCTTCTTTCAACTTGAAGCCGTTGTACAATCGCAGACTTTTTTAGATCAAAAAGCATTTTTGGAAGATAAAAAGCGGTTCGAAAAATCGGAAGAGGCTGCGCTTATCAACGAATATAAAACACTTGAAAAAAATGAAGAAATCAAATGGTTTCTGCAGATTCAGAAAACGAAGCCATTTGAAGAACTAAAAAAATGGGATCTCACATTTCAAGATGATTTTGACCAGCTAAAACTTAATGAATCCAAGTGGATGACTGGGTACTATTGGGGTAAAGCTCTCATGAACGATAACTATGTGCCGGCGAGCGAATACCAGATGTTTACCGATCTAAACGTGGAAATCCGCAATAGCATCCTAAAAATTATCACACGTAAAGAATCTATAAATGGAAAGTGTTGGGACACTACGCATGGTTTCATCGATAAATCCTTTGAATACACATCTGGATTAATCAGTACTGGACAAAGTTTTCGCCAACAATACGGTCTTTTTGAAGCAAAAGTCAAATTCGACCAAACCTTTCCTGCTGTCAATGCCTTTTGGCTGGTTGGAGAAAAACAGACCCCTCATATTGACATATTCAAAACGGCTTTTACCAGAAATAATGCCATTGAATGTGGCTTGTATAACGGATCGACCAAACTCACAAAAACAGTAAAAGGGGCAACTTTTACCAATCGTTATTACATTTACAGTCTTGAATGGACCAAAGAAGCCTTAATATGGCGTATTAACGGCGTCGAAGTTTGGCGTCAAACCGACAACGTACCTCAGGAACCAATGTATTTATCCCTGTGTACCATTCTCCCAACTGAACCCACAAAAATGCATCTTCCTGCTGAAATGGAAATTGACTGGATAAAATGTTATCAGAAAAAATAAAAAGTCTGGAACTGCTATCGCCGGCCCGTGATTTGGAATGCGGTTTCGCAGCTATTAATCACGGTGCCGACGCAGTATATATTGGTTCCGACAGGTTTGGGGCCCGTAAGCAGGCCGGCAATAGCCTGGGTGATATACAAAAACTCACTGAATATGCCCACCTTTTTGGTGTTAAAATTTATGTAACGATCAATACGTTATTGTTCAACGAGGAGCTTAAAGCTGCCGAAACTCTCATCAATGAGCTCTATAAAATAAAAGTTGATGCCATTATTGTGCAGGATATGGGCATACTGGAAATGAATCTCCCTCCTATCCCACTACATGCCTCCACTCAAACAGATAACAGAACACCCGAAAAAGTAAAATTTCTGGAAGATGCCGGCTTTAGGCAAGTGGTGTTAGCACGCGAACTAACTTTGGATCAAATTCGTGATATAAAAGCCAAAACGTCGGTTCCTCTCGAATTTTTTGTTCATGGAGCGTTATGCGTATGCTATAGCGGCAAATGCTATATGAGCCATCAAACGACGGGACGAAGCGCTAACCGTGGTGAATGCAGTCAACCCTGCCGGTTACCCTATACACTGACAACACCCCAAGGCAATGTCCTTATTAACAACCAGCATATACTGTCACTTAAAGATTTAAACCTGAGTAATAGTCTGCAACAGCTTATTGACGCTGGTATTACCAGCTTTAAAATAGAAGGACGCCTGAAAGATGCTGGTTACGTAAAAAATATCACCACCTATTATCGTCAAAAATTAGATGAAATTATTGACTCTGACGATCATCTAAAAAGAGCTTCTTCGGGAATCACCCATCCATTATTTGCGGCCAGTCCTGAAAAATCCTTCTCGCGCGGTTTCACCTCTTATTTCATCAATGGACGTCAACATTCTATCTGGTCGCCTCATAGCCCAAAAAGTATGGGAGAAAAACTGGGTAAAGTGATTAAAACCGGAGCTGACTATTTCATCCCGGAAAAGGGCATCTCCGTTAATAATGGCGACGGACTCTGTTTCCTGACAAAAAAAGGAGAATTAAAAGGCTTCCGGGTTAACCGTACCACCGGAAACAAAATAGAAGCCGACGACACAAATCAACTATATGCAGGCGCCACATTATTCCGAAACCATGATCAGGCCTTCGATAGGCAGTTAAACAAAAGCGAAGGCCAGCGAAAAATAACTATATCGCTACACTTTACCGAAACAGATAAGGGGGTTAAGCTATCGGTTACCGACGAAGATAAGATAACGACTGTTATTGAAAAAGCATTAAAAAAAGAACTGGCCCAAAAACCCGTGAAAGCGCTGGAACAGATACAAAACCAGTTAAGCAAATGGGGTAACACTATTTTTAAGCCCATAAACATACGAGTTGATTTAAGCCAGTCTCTTTTTATAACAGCCGGATTTATCAACCAAATGCGTCGCAATTTGTGTGATCTGCACCAACAAAACAGAATGAAACAATACCGGCAGGAGACAGCCGAATTATTACCGACAAACCATCCTTACCCATACAAGTTGGATGATTACAGCAGTAATATCACCAACACTCTGTCTGAAGAATTTTATCGACACCATCAGGTAGAAAAAATGGCGATGGGTCTTGAGCTTCAGCCTGCCAATGGAGAGATAAAAGTGATGACAACCCGCCATTGCATTCGCCACGCCAATAATTTGTGTCCACGTGAAAATAAAGATGTCAAATCGACACCATTAATTATGTCGCGTGGCGATCAAACTTTTGAACTTCGTTTTGACTGTGCAAAATGTGAGATGGAAATATGGAAAAAATCATAACCAGAAAACGATAAATTCGCCGCTTGTTAAGATAAAGCAACATCAATACCACGTTGCAATTTCAAATCTATTTTCTGCATCCGTCACAAAAACAAAAAGCCCCTGCCGAAACAGGGGCCATTATTAATAACAAGAATAGCAGAAATTAGAACTCTACTTGAAAGCATCTATTATATAAAGCTGTTATCAATTATACATAATCCTTACCGTAATTTTCCATCACAAAATCAATATCCTTATCGCCACGTCCACTCAGGTTAACAAGAATAGACTTTTGGGGCTGCTCCTGTGCCAGTTTAGTTGCAAATGCCACGGCATGTGAACTCTCCAGCGCAGGAATAATTCCTTCCAGACGACTTAACTCAAAAAAAGCATCAATCGCTTCCTTATCATTAGCGACCACATAATTGGCACGTTTAATATCTTTAAGCATACTATGCTCTGGCCCCACGCCGGGATAATCCAACCCACTGGCAACCGAATAAACAGGACTCGGATCTCCTTTTTCATCCTGTAATAAGTAACACTTAAAACCATGAATCAAACCAGGTGTTCCTTTGGCCATTGTGGCAGCATGATCACCCAGATTCATTGAGCGGCCACCGGGCTCCACGCCATACAGATCAACTTCTTCATCATTCATAAAACCTGAGAAGATCCCCATGGCATTACTACCACCACCAACACAAGCCACCACACTATCGGGCAATTCACCGGTCATCTCCAGAAACTGTGCGCGGGCTTCATCACCCACCACTTTTTGAAAATCACGCACCATCATAGGAAATGGGTGCGGACCAACCACTGAGCCGATGCAATAGATCGAATTAATAGGATCTTTCACGTAAGCCTCAAAAGCTGAGTCAACAGCTTCCTTTAGCGTTTTAAGGCCATGCGAAACAGGCACTACTTTTGCACCTAAAATCTCCATCCGAACAACATTAGGATGCTCCTTGGCGATGTCAACTTCGCCCATGTGAATTTCACACTCAAGGCCGAAATAGGCTGCGGCTGTCGCCAGGGCTACCCCGTGCTGTCCGGCACCAGTCTCAGCTATCAGCTTCTTTTTCCCCAAATATTTAGCCAACAACGCTTCTCCCATACAGTGATTCAATTTATGAGCCCCACTGTGGTTCAGATCTTCACGCTTCAAATATATGCGACCGCCATACTTCTCCGACAAACGGTTGCAGTAATAAACCGGCGTCGGACGGCCCTGATAATGTTTACGAATGCTGCGTAGTTCGGAGATAAAACTATGCGATTTGCTAATGGCAAAATAAGCATCGTTAATCTTCTTCATTTCAGCCTCAAGCGCCGGTGGTAAAAAAGCACCACCGTACTCTTTATAAAAACCATCTTTTGATGGATACTTCTTAAAATAGTTGGCAGACATAATTTCCTTTTTTTTTGATGCTTAAAATTAACAAATAAAATCTAAGCAGGGGCTTTTGGTTACAGTTTTTACAGTAAAAAATACAAATCAAAAAATATTGTATTATGCTACTCTAATTAGTGCATATCCATAAAGTCAGGATTTTAGAAAAAAATGAAATTAAAGGCTTGTGCAGATTATAAAATGTGAGTTTACAGATGTAAATACCAAATTTGAATGCTAGTGTAGCGTAATTTCAAAAATCACGGTGTCAAAAACATTCTGATTATCTACACTTAAATAAGGCAGGCTTCTCGGATACTATACATAGCACTTCCCTAAAAAATGAGAACCATTTTCGCGTTGTGTTGGGGGTATACGTTTCACCTCTCTTGCTTACATCTAAAGCTTCAACAATAGTCTCTTTTTCATCCTAAAACAACTTATTAGGCGAATCAGAATTTTCAAATTTTCATTAAATAACCTCAACATTTAAAAAAAAATCATAAAAAAAGGCATTAACCAAACGGCCAATACCTTTTTTTATTAAACGAATAACATTATTTTTCCTGCTCTTTCCACACCAAAGCGCTGGCGCCAACAATAGCAGCGTCGCCGGCCTTCAGTTTAGAAGGCAATACCTTAATCTTATTTTTAAAGATGGGCAACAAATGGTTCTCCATACTGGCAATGGTTGGTTTAAAAATATAATCACCTGCTGCTGTTGGGCCACCAAAGAGGAAAATGGCTTCAGGAGACAGGTGATGAACTGTATCGGCCAATCCTTGACCAAGATAAGCACCAGTAAGCTCAAAAACCTCCTGTGCAATTTTATCACCTTTCTCAGCGGCCTCAAAAATCATTTTGGAATTTAACTCTTTAAAAGACTTATCGGCCAAAAGACTATCACTGGCATTGTATTTAACCATCAATTCAAAAGCGGTACGTTTCATTCCAGGTGCCGAGCAATATGCCTCCAGATGGCCCTTGGCGCCACAGCCACATAAACGACCGTTGGGTATTAATGTAGTATGACCACACTCTCCGGCAAAACCATCGTGTCCATAAACCAAATCACCATTTACCACAATACCACTCCCTACGCCTGTGCCAAGTGTATACATTACAAAATTCTTCATGCCTTTGGCGCCACCGTAAACCATCTCACCAATAGCCGCAGCATTGGCATCGTTGGTTAAAGCCACATATTTATATTCAGGAAATTCTTCTTTCAGCAAAGCAACCAGATGTACAACACCTTTAAACGAAAGGTTAGGCGCGTATTCTATGGTTCCATTGTAATAATTACCGTTAGGTGCACCAATTCCAATACCTAATATTTCGGAATCATCGTTGGTCAACTTAACCGATTTGGCCATTTCACGGAGTGCGCCAGCCATCTCTTTTACATAACGATTAACATCCCCATGCGAAGGGGTATCAATGCGACCTTTGACCAATACATTTCCTGCTTCATCTACAATTCCGATAGCCGTGTTTGTACCACCAATATCAATTCCTACTGAAAATTTCTTCATTTTAATATTTTTAAAATTATCAACCCATTTAAGCTATTCTGATTTTACTTCCTTTAACTGCGAAGAAGAAAATATAAAGATAACAAATAGCCGGAACGATATAGGCATAAGTATAGCCATAGTTATCGGCAATTGACCCCATCAATGGAGGAATAACAGCACCACCAATAATTAAGGCATTAATAATACCTGAAGCAGAGCCCAATTCTGATCCATCTAAATCTTTCACCGCCAAAGCAAAGATATTGGGGAACATGATAGAGTTAAACAATCCTATTGAAACCACCGTCCATAAAGCCACATGACCGGTCGTAAATGTGGTAACAAGCCCCAGCATACCGGCCACCAATGCAAAGATAGCCAACGTACGGGCCGGCTTACCTTTACCAAATTGCATAATAACAAAATTTATAAATGCAATACCTGTGAATATAGCGCCGATAGTCCAGTTCCATTCGGTAACAAATGCTCCTGAGATAAAGGCCAAAACCAAAACCAACGCCACATAAATGTATTTCTTTGATTTAATGTCGGAAAACATAATAGAACCGAAGAAACGTCCTACCATAGCACCTCCCCAATAAATAGAAGCATATATAGCTGCCATTTCAGATGAAAGATTAAGAGTTCCACCTTTAAGATAGTTGGTCATCAAACCAGCGTTACCCGCCTCAGCTCCTACATAACAAAAAATGGCGAAAGCCCCCAAAAGAACATGTGGGTGTTTATATACACTTTTCCCCTTCTGCTTATTCTTGTCAATGGCTATAACCGGCAGTTTAATCAGAAACAGAGCTATAGCGACGACCACAACAATAATGGCCATGATAATAAAAGGAAACGGGATACGATCAGCCACCTGCAAACCATAATTAACCTTCATATCTTCCGTGGCATCAACAGGTAAATTTAACCCTTTAAAAACAACTACAGCAATTAGCCATGGGGCCACCATTGTTGCAATAGAATTTAAAGCCTGGGTAAGGTTAAGCCGACTGGAAGCTGAGCTCTCTGGACCAATAGCTGTTACATAAGGATTGGCTGACACCTGTAAAAATACCACGCCAATTGCCAAAATAAATGTTGCTCCCAAAAAAAGCGGATAAGAAGGCAATTTGGCCGCCGGCAAAAAGATAAGACTACCAATAGCCATCAAAATAAGACCTAAGCTTACCGTCCATTTGTATCCGATACGGTTAACCAGCATACCAGTAGGTATGGACATAATAGGATAGGCGATAAAAAAAGCCGAGGTTAAAAGTTGCGCCTGAAATTCAGACAAATCGAACACCGCCATTACCGGAGCGCTCAATTGAATAATAAACGTGGTGGCAAAACCAAAAATAAAGAAAATGGCGCCGAAGACCGACATGCCGACCATGACATTGTTGTTTTTATTTTCCATAGTTGTTTCTTGTTAGATGTGGATGCAATGTTAATTTAAATTTCAATTTTTTACAAAAATTCAGAGATTGATTAAGCCGTTCAGATTCTAATTATTTTTGATATATTTAACAAAACTGTATGAAACAAAAAAAACACAAACTAAAAAGACAAATACTTCTATAATTCAAACTAAAACAGTACTTTTGTGGCCGTTTCGTGTAATCTCTTGATGAACGTAGGGGTCAGACAATATTGCACGAATAAAGTTTAATCCTCAAAAACTAAAAAAATGGACTTGATTAAAGTTGCTCAAGAAGCAATGAAAACAGGTATTGAAATACCTGCATTTAAGTCGGGTGATACTATTTCAGTTCACTACAAAATTGTTGAAGGAAACAAAGAACGTGTTCAGATTTTCCGCGGTGTTGTTATTCAGATTAAAGGCTGTGGCGAAGGTAAACGTTTTACCGTTCGCAAAATGTCGGGTAACATAGGCGTTGAGCGTATTTTCCCAATGAATTCACCTTTTATTGACAAAATAGAAGTGAATAAAATTGGTAAAGTTCGTCGTTCAAGAATCTATTACTACCGTGATCTTACCGGTAAGAAGGCACGTATCAAAGAAAAAAGAGTTTAAGACTCCTTTTCAATTTAAACATAAAAAACCGCGGGCATTTTTTGTTCGCGGTTTTTTATGTTTAAGCAACACATTTATTATTATAACGGCTAACGATGAAATGTAATAATAAAACCACAACAAAAGCTTCTGTTTTATTAAATAGAGTCTGTCTATAAAGTCTAACTTCTGCGTTACACTTGCTCTCAAAATGGTCATTTACAGGAGTAAACTCACATTTTTCGAGCTGCGCAAGCCTTGAATTTGAACTTGCTAGCTCAAACTCCCGACTTTATGGACAGGCATTATCCAGTGATTGTCTATAAAGTCAACTTCTGCGTTACGCTTGTTCTTAAAATGGTCATTTACCATAGTAAACTCACATTTCTCAGACTTCGTATGTATTTCTAGCACTCAAAATTTCGGGCAAGTACTAATAATCAGCTTTTCGTTAATCGAAAAGGCCTTTCAATTTGTCACCTATTTCTTTTGCCTTTTCCTGTAATTCTGGATTATTTTTTATCTCTTCGGCAGCCTTTTCGAGCAATTCCTCAGCCTGCTGTTCTACCTTTTCACCAACAGCCTCCTTAAGAGCCGATTTAACACTTGAGCCGGTGTCGTCCATATTCAATTTCACCTTAGGATCGCTGACCTTACCGGTAATCTTCAGTCCTACCATAATGTCACCTGTCGATGCAGGTAAGGCCCCACCCAACAAAGAAGCCACACTATTAAGTTCAGCCCGGCTCACTGGCATCTTCATATTATAATCCATGGTTTGGTCAAGTCGTTGCGTTCCTTCAATGTTAACCTTTTTTCCAAAAACGTTAACATCAAAAGGCTTCACTTTAACATCACCATTTTCGATGGTAAAATTAACCAGCAAGTCTTTAACATCGGCCACGCTGTATTTGTCATTCTTAAGCAACGACACCATGGCCGATTGCACTTTTGTTCCTTCCACCTTAACACTCCTGGAAGAGAGCATTCCGCTTCCATTCATAGACTTCAGTATAGGTGAAAAGCCTTCGCCAATTAACGTCTCAAATTTCAGATTAGTAGACACGTTGCCCTTGGCCATTTTTGCCACCGGCAATAATGAATCGACCATGCTAAACGAATTGGCTGCCCTGTTAATATCTATAGATTTCACTTGCAGGTCAAAATCTGCAAAAGGCTTCAAAGTATCCTGTGTATTATACTGACCGTTCATAACCACCGAACCTTCTAGCATTTGACTGTTAAGATTTTCCAAACGAACCCGGCCATCTTTTACTATTAACCGGCCCTGCGTATTGTTCATCTCAAGTTTATCATACAACAAACGGACAATATTTGTGGTTACCACAAAATCCAGATTTTTAGGAACCAAAATCGTTTCAAGAGGTTCACTGACCTGCGTGGTATCTACCACCTCTTCTTCGCCCGATAAAGCCATGAGCTCATTACTATTAATAAATTTTGAACTGTGCGATAGCGACCCCTTCAAAATATCATTGCCGAGGGCATAGCCCAAATAATTTTCAAGTTTTCCATTTAAGGTAAAATCACTTTCGCCTAATAGAACCGACATATTACTAAGTTCTACCATACGAGGCGTGAATTGCATATCAGCTTTAGGAATCTGAACACCCATTGGTAAATCGGGACTCCTAAACTCAAAACCATCGAGCTTAATAAAACCATTGGCCTTAATATCTTCATATTTTTCTTCCTCTATGGTTTTATAATCACCATCAATGGTCAGGTCGGCTGCGACCAAACCCTTCAGCTCAATGCTGTCCAACATAACAGCATCCATCAAAGCCCCCAAATCAATACGTCCTTTCATTCCCCCTTTAAATGTAGCATTGGAAACAGGCGTTATCACTTTCAAATTGGCATCAAAAGGCGAATTATCAAGTTCAAAATGAAATTTTTTAATTTCGGAAATCGTATTATCGGGAGAACCACCAGGGTTGGACACAACCATATCTATGCCAATATTATCAATACTTTTGGGTAAATCGGGATACTGAATATAGCCACCGGCAACTTCAAATATCATATTAAAAGCCGGCAAATGATCGGCATCGATAAACACCCCTTTGGCTGCTGCTTCAAAAGCCAGCGTCCCTTTTGTTTTAAGTCCTTCTAAATCGGTCATAAAAACATCAGGAACCATCGCCAATAAAGTACTGAACTCGGTTGCTTTTGAAGCCAACTTAACATCCATATCATACCCCTCGTCCAACAATGCAAATGAACCGTCAAAAAACAGCGGCAGTTGATTAAACACGAACTCATTATCCTCAAAAACAAACTTCATAGTCTCAAGATCAGCTCCCACATTGGCACGTAAATCCACCGTACTGTTTGACAAATACTTAATGCCATCCATATTTACATTTAAGGCATCAATGGTACTTTGAATATGAATGGTAGTATAAGCCGCTGACAAATCGCCCTGCATGGCCAGATTAAAACCATCAATAGTGGATGAAAAATTCATTGTAGAATCAGCATAAGCCAGACGAGCCTCTCGTATTTCAAATGACTGAAGTAAAACTTTAAAGGAAGTAGAGCCTGCGGAGATGGTATCTTCCTCAACCATTTCATCCGTTGTTGGAACAATATCCCAGTTGGCAAGCGAGTCGGCATTAACCATTAAATTAATAAACGGTTGATCAATCAATACCGATTTAACATCAATGGCATCACCTGTTATCGCGCTCATCACATCCACAGCCAACGAAAACCGTCCCACAGACACCAAAGTATCTCCCTCAAAAGGCGCCTTATTAATAACAGATAAACCATCCAAACCGATTTCCAAATTAGGAAAATGACGAATAAAAGAGATGGAAAAATCATCCCAGGTCACAACGGCATTGACCTGATCGTTAATTACATCTTTAACTTTTTTCTCGATGGGCCCCTTAAAAATGATGGGAAGCACCAACAATAACAAAAAGATAACGGCAAGTGTGCCAAAAAAGATTTTTAGGAAACGTGTCATAATTAATGAGTTTTATGGGCTTTACAATAATCATCAAATTTAATAAAATGATGTGATTTACCTGTTAGCAGTCCTTAAAAAAACAAAATGCTTGCAAAAAAGCAATTTCGGCGTTTTACATATCCTAAAAATAGTCTATTGTCATAGTAAACTTAAAATTTTAAGAGTTCAAAAGCCTTAAAATTGAACATTTATTAGCAAGTACTAGTTTTATTGCTGACACAACAAATTATAACATTTGCAGCTGAAATACAATACATTACAAACACACAACTCGATTAATTTCAGTTGATATAAAATAAAACCCACGATTCTTATCAGAATACCTTCCTCTTAGCAAACAAAAAAAACAATCATTATTATGACTATGTTATAGAAAATCAATAACTTTCGTCTGATATTAAATTTCCTTATAATCTTAATTTCAACAAATCACTATGGACAAACTACAACCTTACGTGAATCTGTCTTCTCAAAAAGACAGTAAAGGCAACATTGAAGCCTTCATTATTAAAGCAGTGGCATTGCTCCCCAAAGGAAGCAAATCACAAATCACAGGCGGTGGCGATGTGGCAGACAATGTGACGGCCCGCCCGGTCGTCATTGAATATACGCCACTATTAACCAAAGACTTCGAAGTGGCTGAATTCGAACTGGTCATTAAAAGAGCTGAAATTGGACTATTGGAAAGAGGCGTTGAAATTCAGGTTAAGTCATCAGATATCACATTAAATATCGCAGAAAGCAAAGCGGGAAACCCTGAAAGCAAAGGAATAATCGTTGATTACGGTGACGATTAAACCGTCTGGTTCTTTAAACAATTGAAACGGCATTAGGCAACCAATCCGCCGTTTCAATTGTTTTCGATAAAAAAACTCTATGAAAAAACGGTTTTTAATTGGTATTCTTCAATGTGTTATTGTCTTTTACTTTAGCAGTGAAAACATCGCAGCAATAAAAGAAGATTCAGAATTTCCCGCATTTATTGACAGTTTACTGAAAATTCAGGACAGCCAATCAGTTGAAAAGACATCTCCCCTTTCGGCAGCTTTAACCAAAGCAATAGCATTTCAAAAAAGGAAAGAATATAAAGAAGCACTCACGCTATTCGAAGAAATAGAAGTCCAGCACAAAGAAAAACAAGAAATTACTTACTTCATATACGAGCAAAAAGCGCATATTTTTTGTTCGTTAAAAGAATATTCCAGAGCGCTTAATTACTCGCATAAAGCGATTGCCGGCTACGAAAAAGTACACAACACAGAAGGACTTAGCAGAATTTATAAACGAATTGGCTTAATTCACAACTACACAAAAAACTTCAACAAAGGAATAGACGCACTAACCACTTCTCTTGACTATGCAAAAGCCACAGGTAGCCCAGATTTAATTGTTGATTGCTTAGCTACAATGGCTACAACCTACCTGCTCACAGGAAATTTTCAGGAATCCATAAAAATCAATACTCAAATATTAAAATTCGAACAAATATCGGATTCTCAGAGAGCCACCGTGTTATTCAACTTAGGTTCAAGTTACCTGTCGACTCAAGCATACGAACAAGCTCAGGAAAATTACAACAAAAGTCTGGCTCTATTACTCGAGCTGGAAGACACAACTCGAATTATTAACACCAAAAACAATCTGGCTCATATTTACTTAAATACCGGCAAATGGACCGCGGCCGAAAAAATATTTAAAGAAGTCCTTCTATACGGAAAAGCAACAAATAATTATCAAACTCTGGTGGCCGTATATTACAACCTGACCAACCTGTATGGCCGGCTACAAAAACCGGATTCGGTTTTACGATACCTTGATTTATATAGCTCTGCCCGCGATTCAATATGGAATGAAACCACCACTCAAACCATTTTAGAACTGGAGCAAAAATATCAGGCTGAAGAACAGCAGCAACAAATAGCCATTCTGCAAAAGGAAGAACAACTGAGTAAAGCACAAATCCGTACTCAACGTGTTACCATAATGGGCATTAGCGCCATATCCATTTTACTGATGTTTTTTGGTTACATCATCAACAAACAGCGAATAAAACTCAAAAAAGGCTACCAACTACTTGAAAAAGGACAAAAAGAAATTGTGCGCATCAATGGAGAACTGAACCAAAGTATAGCCGCTAAAAACCGATTACTCTCAATTGTAGGACATGATTTACGCGGCCCAATACATGCCATTCGCGACATATCTGAACTATATCAGACGATGGAAGAGCCATCAACAAACGAAATAAAAGAATTTATAGGGCTGACCTACGAATCAACCTGTGCCGTATCGTTGCTACTTGAAAACCTTTTGACATGGGCCAATTCGCAAAAAGGGGCAATTGCCTTCACGCCTGTAGAAATTCAGATAAAACCTCTTCTGAATCAAATTGTAATGATGATGGACAAAACAATGAACCGCAAAAACATTATATTTTCACTTAATGTAGCAGATAAACTTGTATTGACCGCCGATCCGCAAATGCTGAAAACAATTCTTCGAAACCTGCTCTCAAATGCCATCAAATTCTCGCCTGAAAATACCACCATTAATATTTCAGCAGCTGAAAAAAATAATTTTATAGAAATTTCAGTTGAAGACCAGGGCTGTGGTATGAGCCAGGAACAGTTAATTAATCTTTTCGATAAAAAAGAAACCTTTTTTCTCGAAGGCAAAAACAATGTCAGCGGATCAGGACTTGGACTCATTTTATGCAAAGATTTTGTAGAACGCCATGGCGGAACCATAAAAGCCTTATCACAACAGGGTGTTGGAACCAATATAATATTTACGTTACCCAAAATACCAAAATAAACGCTTTATACCATCTGCGCTCAAAAAAACAATGGACGCATCACAACAATTCTTGGAGATTAACGACAAATAAGATTTAGAGTCTGTCCATAAACTACGTGTTTGAAATATAAAGTTCAAATACGAGGCTTGCGAAGTCATAAAAATCAAGGAGTTTACTTTTTGTAAATGACTGTTTTTATGACAAGCGTAACAAAGTAGTTGTCTTTATAGACAAACACTATTTAGGTAGTGCCTGTCCGTATAGACAGGCATTTTAGTACTAAATTTTAAACATCGGACTTTCGGAAGCTTGAAAAAGATCTGTTTACCGATGTAAATGACCTCATTGACGACAAGCGTAACACTAAAATTGGCCTTTCCCTGCAAAGACTATATAACACATTCGTGGCCTTGCATCACAAATAGGATTCAAAAAATATGTATTTTTGTATCAACACCATTAAAAGGACAAAAATGATCGGCACCTTAGTCAATGTCGCAACCGTAATAATCGGAGGAGCCATTGGCATACTCTTCAAAAAAAAAATCCCGCAAAAGGCAATGGGTATTGTTTTCCAGGGAATCGGACTTATTACACTCGGACTGGGTATTTCCATGTGGCTTAAGAGTGAGGCGCTTATTGTGGTTGTTTTAGCAATATTGGCGGGGGGAATTACAGGCGGCATGCTTCAACTGGAAGATAGAACCAATCACGCCCTGAATAGTATCAAAAAAAGATTTAAAAATACCGGGGAAAACTTCACGGAAGGACTACTGACTGCATTTTTGTTGTTTTGCATTGGAGCCATGACGATTGTCGGTGCCATTGATGAAGGGATGGGCAATGGTTCTGAGCTGCTGATTACCAAAGCCATTATGGATGGATTTGGCGCTATAGCACTGGCTGCCGCCCTGGGTATTGGGGTCTTGTTTTCAGCCATACCACTCCTTCTTTATCAGGGTAGTATAACATTGATGGCCCATTATCTCGGCCATTTTTTCGACCCGGCTATTGTTAACGAGTTGTCGGCAACAGGTGGCATCCTATTAATGGGACTGGGATTCAACTTAATGGGTATCATCAAAATTAAAATTATGGACTTATTACCCTCGCTGGTCTATGTAGTCCTGTTTACCTATCTCTATACCCTCTTTATATGAATATCAAAAACATAACACTGTGACTGCACCAGATAGCCTGATAACATTATTTGAGAAATGGGCCGACGAACCCGTCGTATCCATAATTGCCCTACCCCCTTCCGGATCGTACAGATCTTATTTTCGAATGAACGGGAAAACGGCAGGTGCCATGGGGGTTGTGAACAATGATATTAAAGAAAACAGAGCCTTTATAGAATTCAGTCGCTTTTTTAAACAACAGGGACTAAAGGTTCCGACCGTTTTAGCGGTAGATGATAATACAACCGGCTACCTATTGGAAGACTTTGGTAATCAAACTCTCTTCGACTGGCTAACGACAACCCGCACCAGTCAGGAGATACCGGGTGCAATCACCAATTTCTACAAAACAACAATTCAGCAGCTGATAAAATTTCAGATGACCGGTCGCGATCTGGATTTTTCACTATGTTATCCACGTGCCACCTTCGATAAGCAATCGATGATGTGGGATTTGCACTATTTCAAATATTACTTTCTGAAGTTAGCCAGGATTGAATTTGACGAACAGTTACTTGAAGACGATTTCAACCGTTTCTCCGATGATTTGTTACAGGCCGACAGCAATTATTTTATGTATCGCGATTTTCAGAGTCGCAATATCATGGTGGTAAATGAAATACCCGCATTTATCGACTACCAGGGCGGTCGTAAAGGTGCCTTGCAATACGATTTGGCCTCGCTGCTATACGATGGCAAAGCCGATTTGCCGGCTGCCTTCCGCGAAGAGATGTTAAGTTATTACATTTATCAACTTTCACAGGAAACCAAAGTTAATGAAGCTGCTTTCAGAAAATATTATCACGGTTTTGCACTCATTCGAATTATGCAAGCAATGGGTGCTTATGGCTTCCGTGGCTTCTATGAAAAAAAACTTCATTTTTTGAAAAGCATACCATTCGCCATCAGCAACCTGAAGTACGTGATGCAAAAATTGCCGCTTAACAATGACTACCCCATGCTGTATAAGGCTCTTTGTGACATTGCATCGTCACAAAGATTACTGGAAATAGCCGGCAAAACGCAGTTAACAGTCACCATCACCAGCTTTTCGTATAAACGGGGTATCCCCATTGATTATTCAGGTAACGGCGGCGGCTTCGTATTCGACTGCCGCGCCATCCACAATCCGGGACGTTACGAAGCCTACAAAAATAAAACCGGCAAAGACGCCGAAGTGATTGCCTTTTTTGCCAAAGAACCTGAAATGCATGAATTTCTTGAAAACGTATACCGAATGGTTAACGCTTCAATCAACAAATATCTGAGTCGAAACTTTAAACATTTAATGGTGAATTTCGGTTGTACTGGAGGACAGCATCGGTCGGTATATTGTGCCGAGCAGCTGGCAAAACACTTGTCGTCGACAAATGGCGTAAAAGTAATCATTAAACATGTGGAACAGGAAATGCGACAGTAAAAAGCGGTTTCCTGCGCCAGCAAAACAAAAGGCAATATGAGCAAAACAAAATGTAAAACAGGTCAGGCTAAAGAGTTGAAACCATCGCATCAATTTCTATGTAAAAAATGTGGTCGTTCAGCCAAAAAAAAAGACAAACTCTGCAAGCCTGTTAAAATTGACACATAGCATCACTGTTTGCGAAAATAAATAAACAGTTACAAACGCATTGCAAATAGGAATGACTGCCACTTAAAAAAAGGCTGTACTTCAATAGATAAAATAGTAATGCAAAAAAATATTACGAATTCAATTTGTCGCATTTAAAATCATTGTACTTTTTAACATTAACAAAACCGCCAGACCTTTATGATTAGTTTGCTACCGTTATTCATCATATTGATTCTTTTTTCCGGAGTGGCAATCCCTGTGACCAAAACGTATGGGCTGAAAAATCCCGGCAAACTATTGGCAATACTCCCACTCATTGTTTTCGCATTGCTGCTGCATGAACTTCTTAATCTGGGGCCACGTGAACTGGCATTACTTGAATCAGGTTGGGGGTTTATGAACGGCATGGAATTCACCTTTCGCATTGATGGGCTCAGTCTTATTTTTGGATTGATGATTAGCGGCATTGGAACGCTAATTTTGTTGTACGCTTCTTTTTACATGAAAAAATACCAACGTAAAGGTCATTTTTTCACCTATCTGATGGTTTTTATGGGCGCCATGCTGGGCATGGTTTTAACCGATAACCTGATGGTCCTGTTCATGTTCTGGGAACTCACCAGTGTTGCATCATTCTTTCTCATCGGATTCGACCATCACCTGGAGAAGCCACGTCAGTCGGCCCTGCAGGCATTACTTATCACCGGATTTGGTGGCTTGTGTTTGCTTTTTGCCACCATTCTGATTGGTCAAATTACCGGCACTTATCGCATTAGTGAGTTGCTCGACTCAAGCATTCATCTGGGCAACCATCCCCATTACTATCTGATGCTGGCATTGGTTTTGGTAGCTGCTATCACCAAATCGGCACAATTTCCTTTCCACTTTTGGCTGCCGGGAGCCATGAATGCCCCCACGCCTGTCAGTGCCTATCTGCACAGTGCAACCATGGTAAATGCCGGCATTTTTTTATTACTGCGTCTGCACCCCATTATGGGAGGCACTTTTATATGGCGTTACGTACTAATACTATTGGGCGGCATCACCATGTTTATTGGCGCCTTTCTGGCCCTCGGCGAACGTGACTTAAAACGCATACTGGCGTTCACCACCATCAGTGCACTGGGCACCATGACACTGCTCATTGGCATTGACACATCACAATCGCTCAAAGCGGCATTGCTTTTTTTCATCATTCATGGTTTATATAAAGGCGGTTTATTCATGATTGCCGGTATTATTGAAAAAAGTACCGGTTCACGCGACATATACAATTTAGGCGGTCTGTTCAAGCCACTGCCACTTACTGCCATCGCAACCTTTCTGGCCGTTATATCAATGGCCGGACTGCCTCCAATGATTGGTTTTATAGGTAAAGAACTTATCTACGAAGCCAAATTACAGCTGCAGGGCCTCAACTGGATTCTAATTCCATTAGGCGTCGGTGCCAACATATTTATGGTAGGCATTTCCATCATTGTATTTTTTGAATTGTTTATAAAGCGCCGCCGCGCATCAACTCCTGCCATCAATTACCGGGAGCACGATTTTCCCTGGTCATTTCTTATAGGTCCTTTGGTGCTTGCAGTGTTAGGCCTGCTGTTGGGAATTGCACCCCGCATACTGGAAATACCTATGACCAACGGTCTGTATTATATTCAAAGCCGCATGGTTAGAGTTGACCTTAGCCTTTGGCATGGTTTTAACGACGTATTGGTACTAAGTATCTTCACCATACTTTCCGGAATACTTGTATTTCTGCTGCGCCAACCCATTACCAGGTGGGCATCAAAAATATCCAAATGGCTCAACATATATCATTTACCCAGCCTGTTTTCTAATCTGATCAACAAATATTTAAAAACAGCCTCTAAAAACACCGACCGATTACAGCATGGGTATCATCGGTATTACCTCATGACCTTTTTTCTGGTCACAGTGGCACTGGCATCTATACACTTATTTGACATCAACGATTTCACTCACACCGATTTTCCGGCGTCGCCCATTCGTCTGCACGTCATACTCCTGCTAACAGTTGCATCGTTAGCCGTAACATTTACCGTATTTACAAAATCTCGCATTTCAGCCATTCTCTCAATGGGAATCGTTGGCTATGGCATAGGCTTACTCTACCTTTACTATGGCGCTATCGATCTGGCCATAACACAATTCCTGGCCGAAACTATTCTGCTGGTATTGTTTGTAATGGTCATATATTATCTGCCCGATTTTGCCATCCTATCAAGCAAGGCATCACGCATACGCGATGGTGTTATTTCGCTGGTAGTAGGTGTTTTTGTCACGCTGATTGTTTTAAAAGCCAATTTTATTAATATAGAGGCACCTGTCTCTGATTTCTTTTCGGCCAATGCACTTACCAAAGCCCATGGTCGAAATATTGTCAACGTAATACTGGTTGATTTCAGAGCTTTGGACACTCTGGGAGAAATTACGGTACTGACACTTGCAGCCGCAGGTGTATACTCCTTATTCCGATTCCAGATTAAAAACCTGAAGAACAAAAAAAATAAATCTTTAACAAAACACTAATTATCAAATACATATATAAACAAACTGAAAATTATTATTTTTATCTGTGTTGCATTATCCTGAGATAGCAAGTTTATGAGAAACATCATACTAGAAAAAATAGCCACTTTATTTCTGAGAGTAATGGCACTGGCAGCCATCGCACTTTTGCTGCGGGGGCATAATCAGCCCGGTGGCGGATTTATAGGGGGCATCATCCTCGCCACCGGCTTTATCCTTTACGGAATGGTGTTTGGCACATCCCAAATCCGCAAGGTCATGATTTTCAACAGCCGTACCTGGATGGGCATTGGCTTACTTTTGGTCGTAATAGCCGCGCTGATACCTGCCTTTGCAGGACAACTACCCTTAACAGGTCTCTGGATCACTGCGCAACTGCCGTTAATCGGAACATTTCATCTGGGCACACCCCTGCTATTCGACATCGGCATTTTTATCGCCGTGGTTGGGGTAATCCTTTCAATAATAATAACCATAATGGAGGTATTGCAATGGAATACGTAATAGCTATATTTATAGGGTTACTATACGCTGCCGGAGTATATCTGGTGTTGCGACGTAGTATCGTAAAAGTAATTCTAGGCATACTGGTGCTTAGCAACGCGACTAATCTCATTATATTTCTGGCCGGTGGGCTTAAAAACAGTGCTGCCGCATTTATCCCCGAAGGGGCCCAAACAGTTGATCCCACAACAGTGTCCGATCCTGTTCCGCAAGCCTTAATACTTACAGCCATCGTTATAAGTCTGGGGATATCAGCATTTTTACTGGCACTAAAATACCGCTATTTTGACGTGACTGGCACCCATGACCTCGACCAACTTAAAAATACCGACCAACGATGATGCTATTTAGCTTGATAATACTGCCATTAACATTCATGATTTTGTCGCTGCTGATAAAAAAGGCAGGGATAAAAAAACGATTGGCTATCCTTATGGCCGGTCTCAATTTTTTCTTAACACTGGTTTTAGTGCCGGTTGTCCATTTTAAAGAAATCATTGTGGTGAATATGGGTTCATGGCCGGCTCCTTATGGTATCAGTCTGGTTGCCGATCGGTTTTCCGTTTTCATGTTAGTGGTATCAGCGGTCATCTTTTTTATCACAATCATTTATTCAACGCAAGCCGTGGACAAACCACGACGCAAAAATGGTTTTTACTTCTTTTCATTTGGTATACTGATGGGCGTTAACGGCAGTTTTATGGCCGGCGACATCTTCAATCTGTATGTGTGGTTCGAAGTCATGCTCATGTCATCCTTCATACTCATTAGTCTGGGCGGCGAAAGAGCTCAACTCGAAGGGGCCATCAAATATCTGATACTGAATCTTATTTCATCTTTCTTTTTTGTAGCGGGAATTGGCCTGCTGTATGGTAAGTTGGGCACCCTCAATCTGGCCGACCTGTCCTACAAAATGAGCCAGATAAATGATCTCTCTCTGATCAGTCCCGCTCTTATTCTGATATTTGTAGGGTTTTCAATCAAAGGAGCTCTCTTTCCTTTTTTTTACTGGTTACCGGCGTCGTATCATACACCACCTCCAGCCGTTTCAGCGCTCTTTGCGGGATTGCTTACCAAGGTCGGCATCTACGCAATTATTCGTTTATACACCCTGCTATTATACCACAACGAACCCTTCTGGAGCGTGCTGTTATTCTGGATTGGCGGGCTGTCGATGGTGATTGGGGTAATTGCCGCATCGTCGCAGTACGATTTTCGTAAAATATTGTCATTTCATATTATCAGCCAAATGGGCTATGTGATAATATCACTGGCTTTTAATACTGTAGCAGGGCTCACCGCGGCCATTTTTTTTCTGGGTCATAACATGCTGGCCAAGACCAATGCGTTTTTGGTAGCAGGCTGGGTATATAAAAGCAGAGGCACGCTCAACCTGAAGTCACTGGGCGACGTATTCAGACAAAGCCGCATTTGGGGCTTTCTGTTCTTTATATCGGCCTTTAGTCTGGCAGGACTGCCTCCTCTCAGTGGCTTTGCAGCAAAATACCTTGTGCTGAAAGCCGGTATTGAAGCACACCACATTGGCATTAGTCTCGTTGCTTTATTCGTTGGCTTGTTTACCCTGTTCTCAATGGTAAAGATATGGATGGAAGTATTCTGGAAACCAACTCCCTCTGACACCATGATGCCGCTTCCACCGATGAAACAAAAAGACAAATGGATGGTGGTATCGTCCGTCATGCTGGCCATTGCAATTATTGGCATGGGTATCTGGGCCAAACCAATTGTAGACTATTGTGAACTGGCTGCCGCTGATTTATTAAACCCTTCAAAATATATTTATCATGTCCTGGGACTATAAACAAAACCATATCATAAGCTACATTATAAAGCTTTGGTACCTTGCCTACCTGATGCTGTATTTCATCCTGAATGTGATGGCATCCGGATGGGCAGTGGCCCTGCAGGTCTTAAAAGGATCAAAAGGAGACGAAGGCGGACTGATTGACTACCATACGAGGGTAAATAAACCATGGCAAATGATTCTGCTTTTCAACATGCTAAGTATGACGCCCGGCTCACTGTCGACAGATATTGACGAAAAAAATCAAATCATAAAAGTTCATCTTTTAAATATGGCGGAGAAAGAACAATTTTACAACGTAACCTCTAAAATTGAAGCATTGCTAATGAAAGCAATATAGTTATGGTAGAATTAATACATCAAAATATAATAACAAAGCACATTGTAACCCGAAAACCTGAATTGCCAACTAATATAAATGAAATAGCAGATCTATTATCTTAAAACTGATTCATCGCACAAAAAAAATAAAACATGGAACCAACTATATTTATGCAAAATGCGGCCCTAATAGCCATGTGGGTGATGACACTCAGCCTGTTTTTCCCTATGTACCGCGTGTTTAGAGGCCCTTCATTGCCCGACCGGATTGTTGCGCTCGACCAGATTACGGCAATAGTAGCCGGATTAATACTGGCCGACCTGATTTACACCGGCAACCGCCTTCTGTTGGATGTTGTGCTGGTAGTTTCATTTCTGATGGCTATGGGATCCATGATTATAGCCCGCTATCTATACAAACAAAGAAATAACCATGATTGAAATAATAATAGGCGTATTAGTCCTGATAAGTGCTTTGATTGTTTTAATTGCCTCAATCGGTATTGTCCGGTTTAACAATCTCTATGCCCGCATGCACGTTGTCACAAAAGTTACTTCTTTTGGATTGCTGACAATGCTTATAGCCGTTAACCTGCTATTTAGCCAGCTTTGGGTGCTCATTGAGTCGATTGTAATATTTCATGTTCTGATATTTTTATCCCCCATTTCGGCACACGTTATTGCCAAAGTATCGGCCTGGCTCGAAACAAATAAAATAGAGGATAAGTCATTTAATGATATAGAAAAACCAATGTCGTCTTCGACCAAAGACAACGATAACATAAAATAAGACCGTGATTAATGCCATGATATTAGCCGCAGGTTTAGGTACGCGCCTCAAACCATTTACCAGCCATCATCCCAAAGCGCTGGCAACAGTCATCAATCTGCCTCTGCTACATATTGCACTTCAAAAAATAAAACGTTTGGGCATTAAAAAAGTGGTTGTTAATGTGCATCATTTTGCCGAACAGGTAACCTCATTCATTCAGGACTATGATGCCGGCAATATGGAAATATTAATATCCGATGAAAGTGACCGATTGCTTGACACCGGAGGTGCCGTTCAAAAAGCAGCTCCACTCTTCGACCCGCAGGCCGACATCTTAATTTACAACGTTGATGTGGTTACCAATGCGCCACTTGAAGAACTGATAACCACGCATCAAAAGCAGCAAAACTTAGCCACTTTATGGGTGCAACCACGCACCACATCTCGTTTTTTACTATTTACTGACGACAACCAACTTTGTGGATGGCGCAATACCAAAACGGGTGATGAATTATGGGTAAAAGAGCCGGTCGCCGCCTCTCAACTGGGATTTAATGGAATTCAGGTAATCCAGTATCGTTTGTTATCACGACTCCCCCACAAAGGGGCATTTCCTATCATTCCCGAATATCTGAATCTGGCTGAAAAATATAAAATATCTGGATGGAGATCTGATGACAGTCGATGGTTTGATACCGGAACTCCTGAAAAATTAAAAAAGGCAACCGATTTTATAACCGGTTGCCCCTCCTCAGAACAATCTGAATTTTTATAATTACAGCCGACAAAAAAAACGCTTGAGGTTTTCTGCCTCAAGCGTTTTTTTTACAACATAGCCATTAAAATATATGTTCCGGCCCCGCCCAGATAACCAACCAAAGCCAACAAACTAATACGTTTCAGATACCAGAAAAAAGGAATTCCTTCCATGCTCATTGCAGCCACACCTGCAGCCGATCCAATAATCAATATACTACCACCCGTACCTGAACAATAGGCCAGGAAAGACCAAAAATGGCCATTTATAGCAAAATCAGAAACGACCCCTGCGGTTGTCGGAACCAGGTCGTACATCCCCATCGAAGCAGCCACCAACGGCACGTTATCAACCACCGACGACAGAAAACCAATTATTAAATTGATACCATATATGTTTCCAACATTTGCATCCAGCCATTGGGCCATCAGACTTAGGTGACCGGCTGTTTGTAGCGCAGCAACAGCCAGCAAAATACCTAAAAAGAAAAGGATGGTAGAAGTATCAACTTTCTCTAACACTTTAACGATACTTAACTTACGTTTATCGAGCGATGATTTACGTTTCAAACGACGATCGGTATAAATCCACAATGCACCTAAACCCAGCAACATTCCCAAAAATGGAGGCAAATGTGTCAGGCCTTTAATAACCGGCACGGCTACCAACGCAACAATACCCAAAATAAGAATAATTAAACGGTCTTTAAACGGTACAAACTCGCCCGATTCTTCTGGTATTTCTGCCGGACGGTGCGTTACACCTTTCATCATGCGACTTAAAATAAGTAAGGGAAGCACCATTGAAACCAAACTGGGTAACAATAACGATTTGACAATACCGGCAGCTGTTATATTGCCGTTAATCCATAACATTATTGTGGTCACATCACCCATCGGTGACCATGCACCACCAGCATTAGCAGCTATCACCACCATCCCGGTAAACAACCAGCGATTGTCCTGTTTGGTCAGTATCTTTTGGAGCAAGGCAATCATTACAATTGTTGTTGTAAGGTTGTCAAGGACAGCTGAAATGAAGAATGTAAGAATCCCAACAATCCACAGCAATTTAATAGGATTGGTGGTATGAATACGGTCGGTAATAATCCGAAACCCCTGATAACGGTCAATCACTTCAACAATGGTCATTGCGCCCAACAAAAAGAATATAATAGACGCCACATCCCCCAAATGTTCAATAACAGAATGCTGTGTTATAAACTCCATTGCTGAAGCATTTTCATGTGAAGCAGCAAACTTAATCCAGTTGCCATTTAGGTTTAAGGACATTAAATTAGGTCCATCAATAACAAGCATCATCCACAACAAAGCACCCACAAACAAAGCACTCCCGGCTTTGTCTATTTTGTTGACATGTTCAAAAACGATAAACCCATAGCCTATTATAAAGACCACGACCATTGCATAGAATAGAAACATAAACGAATAATATTAAAATGACTAAATTTTGAAGCGGCGAATTTAAGAATCATTTCGGGGGATTGTCACCAACATGGGTTCTTTTTTAATAATGTTTAACTGACTGGAACCAAATGTTAAGTAAACAGCTGACCCAAAGGCTGTGCAAAAAGAAAATTAAGCCACAAAAAATGTTTGTATATTTATCAAATTGTTAAACTTTTGCACTTGACTTAATTGATTTAACAAAATAGGATACACTATGAATCTAAGAAAAAGAAGAATTATCGTGCACCTTATTTCAAGTCCGTTCGACAAGTTTTTCAAACGACTATCGAGTGGCGGAATGCTCTTGATGCTTGTTACTCTGGTGGCATTAATTTGGGCCAATTCGCCCATTAAAGACTATTATCATTTTGTATGGCATCATCACCTGTCATTTAGTCTGGAGCCCTATCAGCTAAGCCTCTCGCTGTTGCATTGGATTAACGACGGTCTGATGGTTTTATTTTTCTTTGTCGTAGGACTGGAAATCAAAAGGGAATTTCTGGCCGGCGAGCTCAGTTCTTTTCGTCAGGCTGTCTTTCCGGTTTTTGCGGCCATTGGAGGAATGGTAATACCCATCCTTTTCTTCTTTTCGTTCGGGCTAACCGGGGATGCCAACCGGGGATGGGGTATCCCCATGGCAACCGACATCGCTTTTTCGCTTGCCATACTAAGCATGATGGGTCCAAGAGTACCTCTCAGCCTAAAAGTATTTCTAACCGCACTGGCCATTGTTGATGACCTGGGAGCCATCCTGGTCATTGCGTTATTCTATAGTACTCACATATACTGGCATTATCTGTTCATTGCATTCATACTGCTGTCTATTCTGGCAGTCGCAAACTATTATGACATTCAGATTATATCGCTATACATTGGTTTGGGTATCATTATTTGGTTTCTATTTCTACAGTCGGGCATCCACCCCACCATTGCAGGTGTTTTAGTGGCTTTAACAATTCCTGCCCGCAACCGGGTTAATATAAAATACTTCTCACCAAAAATAAAATGGCGCCTCAAAAAATTCTCCAGACTGCCTGGCAATGCTCACAGCTGTATTTTAACCACCGAACAACTCCATGCGATCGATGACCTCGAAAACATCGTTGAACGTGTGCAAAGTCCATTACAAAAGATGGAACACCGGCTAAGCGGTATGGTCAATTATCTGATACTCCCGTTATTTGCTCTATCCAATGCCGGGGTTACCATTCTGGCAACCGCAGCCCCTCTGTCGTCAGTTGTCGATGCACTAACACCATTGTCTCTGATTATAGCCATCAGCCTTATTTTTGGTAAATCCATCGGCATATCCTTATTCTCATGGTTGGCCGTAAAACTCAAACTAGCGGTCAAACCCAGAAACATTCCCTGGATGGCGTTTGTCGGATTAGGGCTGATAGGCGGAATCGGCTTTACCATGTCATTATTTATAGCCAATCTGGCCTTTGAAGCACCCGAATTACAGGATCAGGCCAAAATTGGCATTTTCATCGGCTCATTTATTTCCGGACTGGCCGGCTATCTTTTGCTAAAACGAGCACTTTCGCCAAATAAAAAACATAAAAAAAACGGCCAAATACTATTTTTCAGACGACTTAAACGAAATAAAACGATTGAATAAAAAGTGGAAAAGCAACAAAATTTTCAATAAAACAACAATACTTTGGAACAATAATTGATTACTCAAGCCCATATAAAATTAACTTAAAATGAAACGATCATGAATTTTGAATGGCCCGATTTTCAATCGGCACCATTAAAATTCATCGTAAATTCCATACGTCCCAAAAAAAATCATACGTATGATGAAACGACTATTCATTACAACTTTAATTTTCACACGAGTCACAAAGACTCCTTCTCAACGAACCCAACAATTCAAGGCTGATACCAATACGGCTGAATTCACAACTTGTGCTAAACGCAATCCTTCTGCAAGAGTGGCCGCAATCGCATCAGATCCTCCCAATAATCTCACGTTTCAACAATCACAAAACCTGTTAAAGGTAAGAGCAACCCTAGTAGGGTCAGCCATGCCTTTTGTTGCTTAAAACTGCTGTTTTCTTTTTTCATCTGCAATCACACCAATTTCAAAACAAAGGTTGGCCAACGGCAGGCGAAAAAACAATATCCAGCATTAAAGCAATATCCGGGTGTTGGAGTGTCAGCTCCTCTCCCATGCTATTCTGCGACATTAGCCGTATGGCTTTTGGCATAGCATAATCAAACAATTATTACGTGCATATAACCAAACAAAATAAGTGATATGGAAATTAATGTAAATGAGCTAAGCCATTATTATGGCCCTCAAAAAGCCCTTGATCGCCTTTCATTTAAAGTAAAGACAGGCGAAATTATGGGATTTTTGGGCCCCAATGGCGCCGGTAAAACCACCACCATGAAGGCCATAACCGGGTATTTAACGCCTTCGGACGGCGATGTCATGATTGATGGCATCAGTGTTTCCAAACATCCCGAAACAACCAAACAAACCATCGGTTATTTGCCCGAAAACAATCCGCTATACGGCGATATGCCGGTGATTGATTATCTCGTATTTGCAGGACAATTACAGGGTCTTGAAGGTGATAAACTAAAAAATCGGGTACACGAAATGGTCAAAGTGTGTGGCTTAAACGCCGAAAAACACAAAAAAATTGGCGAATTATCAAAAGGCTACAGACAACGAGTCGGTCTGGCTCAGGCACTGATTCACGATCCGGAGGTACTGATTCTGGATGAACCAACAACCGGACTTGATCCCAACCAAATCATTGAAATAAGGGAGCTCATAAAGCAAATAGGAAAAGAAAAAACTGTACTGCTGAGCTCTCATATACTGGCCGAAGTTGAGGCCACATGCGACCGGGTGCTCATTGTTAACAAAGGCAAACTGGTCGCCGATGGTACGCCTGAAGAACTTCGGCAACAAGCACACGGCAACGAAATTCTACATGTTTCAATTGCCGGCAACGAAGATCAAAACAATGTATTTAAAGCATTACAGGAATTACCTCAGGTTGCCGTCGTTGATTTCCGAAATGATAAAAAACATGGATTTGAAATTCAGAGCAAAACCGGAGAAAGCTCAACTAAAAGTATTTTCGATTTGTGTGTTAAAAATGGTTGGTATCTGACAGAACTTACTCCCTTCGAGAAAAACCTGGAAGATATTTTCCGCGAAGTAACCCGCGAGAATTAAAAGTACAGGATACATGAACCAAACATGTTTGTCCTCAAAAGCACCCTCTGTGCAAATGGCAAACAAATGTTTCGGTTCTGCTGATACCAACAGATTCGTGAAGAATGAAGACATACATTGATGCAGACATTCTATAAACAATGACTTAAATAAACTTTGTACGAATGAGTAAAACATTGATTATAACAAAAAAAGAGTTCAAAAGCTATTTTGATTCTCTTATGGCATACATCATGCTGTTCATGTTTTTAGGGCTAACAGGATTTTTCACCTGGCTCTACGGCACTGATGTTTTTTATACCAGCACAGCCAGTATGAGTCCCTTTTTTCAAACAGCATACTGGACACTCTTTCTGTTTATTCCGGCCCTGACAATGAAACATGTCGCTGAGGAGCTAAAAACAGGAACCATTGAACTACTGTTAACAAAACCTATCACTTACTGGCAAGTCATTGCCGGAAAATTTCTGGCAACATGGCTTCTCATAGCTGTTAGTCTGGCCCTCACATTGCCCTGGTATATCACCATTGCCAATCTGGGGCCAATTGATCACGGCAATGTGATTACAGGTTATCTGGGGCTTCTGCTCATGAGTGGCGCATACATCAGCATTGGTATTTTTACCAGCAGCTTAACACAAAACCAAATTGTAGCCTTTTTGCTGGCGCTGGTGAGTTGCATATTTTTTCAGATAATATTTGACATGCTGGCCTCTGTGTTTGACGGAACACTGGGAAACATATTCGAATATCTTGACCTCCGCGGTCACTATAATAATGTGACTCGGGGAATTGTTGACAGCCGCGATATTATCTATTTCCTTTCCGTAATTTCTATTTCGCTTTTTGGCGCCGAAGCATCATTACTTAAAAGGAACCTTAATTAAAGAATTGAAGCAATGACAAAAACAAAACTTAAAAATATTTTATTGCTATTGACAGGCATTCTGGTTCTGATCAACCTGATCGGGAGTGATCATTTTGTACGTTTAGATTTCACCGAAGACCAGCGCTACACATTAAGTCAAAGCACACTTGATCTAATCAACGACTTGCAGGATCCGGTGACGGTAACAGCATATTTCTCTGAAGATTTGCAACCACAGTTCGACCGTATGCGTCAGGATTTTAAAAATCTGTTGGAAGAGTATGCCACCCGCTCGGGCAGCAAAATAGTTTACACTTTTATCAACCCCAACGAAAGTGATGAATTGGAAAATGAAGCCCAACAAAAAGGGATTCAACCTCTGCTCATCTCCTCTCGCGAAAAAAACCAATCGGTGCAAAAAAGAGCTTACATCGGCGCCATCATCAACTATGGTGAAGCCACCGAAGTAATTCCTTTTTTGGAACCCGGCGCACAAATGGAGTATGCGCTGACCATGGCCATAAAAAAAATGACCGTTCCCGAAAAACAACCCATCGGAATTATTGAAGGTCATGGCGAACCGTCAATGGATGAAATGAATGAAGTTACCGCACAGTTACAAGTGCTGTATGCTCCTGAATCAACCTCTCTTGATGATTCGGTGAACCTAGACCGCTATAAAACACTGATTTGGGTTCGGCCAACCGATACCATTCCCCAGTCGCATCTCGACAAACTTGATTCATATATCAAAAATGGCGGGCACATAGTTATGGCAATTAACAAGGTTGACGCAAACTTTTCAAGCAGCATGGGACAAAATTTATATACCGGCATTGGCGATTGGCTCAAAAAACATGGCGTTAAAATAAACTCCGATTTTCTAATCGATGCCACTTGCGGAAGTGTCACCGTCAGACAGCAACAAGGTCCTTTTGTTATTAACACGCCGGTATCTTTCCCATATCTGCCGGTCATTTCTCAATTTGCCGATCATCCGGTAAGCAAAGGTTTAAGTGGGGTGATGTTACAATTCGCCAGTTCTCTTGAACCTGCCGATACCACGGTCAATTTTGTTCCTTTGGCTTTTTCAAGTAAACAATCGGATGTACAGCCGGCACCCACCTACTTTAACTTCCAAAAACAATGGAACGAAGCCGATTTTAGCCGGTCCAATATTCCGGTGGCTGCGCTGATCACAAAACGTGACGATGAATCAAATGGTGATTTTATTGTCTTTTCGGATGGTGACTTTGTAGTTAACGGAACCGGACAGGAGGCCAGACAATTGCAACCCGATAATATTTCGCTGTTTGTCAATTCTGTCGATTTCTTAAGCGACGATACCGGTTTAATGCAGTTAAGAACAAAAACAGTGAAACACCGCCCGTTAGATCAAATAGAAGAAAGCAAACAAACCTGGCTGAAAGCCCTGAATTTCGGTTTACCATTGCTTTTAATCATTATTATAGGAATTGTCAGATATCAGCAAAGCATTAATCTCAGAAATAAAAGAAGGGAGGAAAACTATGCTTAGAAAGATGAATATTAAAACTTTGGCCATTGTTTTCATCACACTGGCCGTTATCTACGCCATACAATTAATTATGGCCCCCAAAGGAACCGGGAATATGCCGACATACATCACGTCATTTAAACCTGATGATTGTAACCGAATTGTGATTTCTCCCAAAGAAAATGATAAGCCAGATATCATACTTCAGAAACGAGGCAATAACAGCTGGACTGTTTCTGACAGTAATGGACAGCAGTTTGCCGCAGATTCGAGCGTCGTAAATGGTGTATTAAAGACCATGAGCAGCTTAGCCCCCATACGTCTGGCAACACAAAACAAAGATCGGTGGAAAGAATTTAATGTAACCGACTCCACCGGCATTGAAATATCGATGTTTAAAGATGATGATGTGCTGGCAAATCTATTCATTGGTCGTTTCACCTATACCCAGTCGCCCATGGCCGCACAAATGGCTCAACGCAATCCGTATATGCGACAAAACCCGGGTACCATGAGCACCTATGTCCGAAACACAAGCGATTCGGAAGTATACGCCGTGGAAGGATTTCTGTCTTCGCAGGTGGGAACAGAACCCGATCGGTTTAGAGATAAATCATTCTTTTCAATGGATAAAGGTATTATTCAGCCGGTGGAACTGGCTTTCTCTTTTCCGGGCGACAGCTCATTTGTCCTCAAAAAAACCAATGAAAAATGGAAAATTGGGGATCTGGTGGCCGACTCGGCATCGGTAGTCACTTATCTTAGAGGGATTCGAAACTTAAGAGTTAGTAATTTTGCCAATGTAAAACCGCAGTCCATCTCTCATAAACTAATCATAAAAGGGCAAAAAGGAACCATTGCAACCATTGAGGCTGAATTAACTGATGACTCAACCGTAATCAGCTCCAGTCAATACCCGGAAAACATGGCGCTTGATAAATCACATTATCTGTTTGACAAACTATTTGTATCAAAAAATAAGTTTTTAAAAAATTAGATATTAAAGAATTTAGCTAACAGTTTTCTTAAAGGTAAGATAAGCTGATTCAGCTATAAATCGAAAACAGATATAAAATTGAAGCAGGCTGTATTGTCGCCAAATTAAAGACAACACAGCCTGCTTTTATTTTGCCTGTTACAAAAAAACTAAACAATATTATTATAGACAGTCACAAATGCCTGCTCCTGTATCTGATTTTTGTTTAAACTCATTTAACTTGTAACGCGTCTCTTTTTCCCTATTTTTGCATTCCCTATTCAACAAATGCAATAAAAAACCATGACAACAATCAATGGCATAACCCAAAATCACTACCAAGCCAACCTCAAGCTGGCCTATCCCGTGGTTCTATCGCAGGCCGGGCAAATGATTGTAGTTTTGGCTGATAACCTTATGGTGGGACAGTTGGGGGCAACCGAACTTGCAGCCGCGGCGCTGGCTAACAGCATTTTTATCGTTGGAATGGTATTTGGCATTGGTCTGACCATGGGACTGACTCCCTTGGCAGGCGCTGCTTTTGGCAGCGGTAACCGATCAGAAGCAATTAACTGGTTCAGACAAGGCCTTAAACTTTATCCATTACTGGCCGTAATTCAGACGCTTATAATGGCGATCCCGGCACTGTTCATGCCATACATGGGCCAAACCAATGAGGTTGTTCAACTGGCAATTCCCTATTATATAATATTGCTCTTTTCTATTCTGCCGTTCCAGTATTTCTTTATATATAAACAATATGCCGAAGGTCTGGGAAACACTAGAATAGCCATGACCATCACAATTTCCGCCAACCTCTTAAATATTGCATTTAATTATTTATTGATCTATGGAAAAATGGGCCTGCCCGCCATGGGCCTGAACGGAGCCGGTGTTGCCACGCTTATTTCGCGACTATTTATGCCACTGGCCTTTGTCTTTGTGTACCGTCGTGTCGACTTTTTTAAACCAGAAAGAATTTTCCATAAAAAAACAGTTCTCAACCGGGAAGCAGCAATAAAACTGCTTCGCATTGGTCTGCCAATTGCCGGTCAATCAATTGTTGAAGTGCTGACATTCAGTCTCGGAAGCATTATGATGGGATGGCTCGGCGAAAAAGCCCTCGCTGCACATCAAATTGTTCTGAGTCTGGCCAGTTTCACATTTATGGCGGCTTCAGGACTAGCTGCTGCAACGACTATAAAGGTGAGCCATTATAGAGGACAAAACAACAAATTAGCCATCGTTAAATCGGTCAGAGCATCCCTCCTGATGGTCGTCATTTTTATGTTGTGTAGCGTCACGGCCTTTATGCTGTTACGTTACAAAATACCCGGCTGGTTTGTGCCCGATGCCGAAGTGATTGAAATTGCAGGTAATCTCATGCTCATCGCCGGGTTGTTCCAAATTTTTGATGGACTTCAGGTCATCTCATTAGGCGCATTACGTGGACTGGAAGATGTAAAATACCCCATGCTCTTCCTGTTGATTGCCTATTTTGTAATTGCCTTACCCACCAGCTACATCGCATCCTTTGTCATCAAAGCAGGGCCACAGGGTATCTGGATGGGATACATGGTTGGTTTAATTATGGTGGCCACACTGTTACTATTTCGATTTCGATGGAAAATGAAAACGAATACAAGCGCGTAATTTAACTTTACAACAAATTCATCCATTATCACAAATAGATTACAAAGCCAGGTTCAATGACTTCAGCATAAACCTTATTATTTCCCTGAATTTCGTTTTTGGTCTTCGTTGTAAATTAGCTGTATCCTGAATAATACAGATTGCACCTGCAAGATTTCCAAATCAATTACCCTCTTTTTCTATTTCGTCGAAAAAGGACTAAAATAGGCTTTCATTATTCTTACACAATTCATAAACGTCTATTTGCGTTTCTTCAGGGATATGATTAAACAATATTAACGAATAACCCTTCAAAATATTTAGATATAGCTGAATTTGTTTTCATTTAGACCAAACTAAAATATAAAGTATAATCTAAAATACTTTGTTGAAACCGGAAAATCATAATTAATCCAAACACCAATATCTCTACTTCAAATTCATTCAAGCACTGAGTCCAGCATTCTTTCAAACGTGTACAAATGGCATAGCAATAAAGAAACAAAAACCTAAAGCACTCCGACTGAATGAATACTCCTTCCTGCCCGAAGAATTAAAACAAGGATGTTACTGTCATTGAATAGATGTTCGCAACGGCCAATATTGCGCGCGAAACAATTTACCAGGGTTGTGACGGGCTGCTAAAAGCCTGTGAAAAGGCTCGTATACGCCAAAGGTGTCGCGATGCTTCTACAGTCAAAAAAAAACAATGAAAAGAAAACCATAATACTCGCCTTTCACGATGGCATTTACCATTATTTCCAAATCACTTAAACAAATTATGTTAACAAAATGTTATCCTTATGTAAAAAAAACTCAAAATGGAAAACAAAAACTACAATGCAAGCAAAACTATTGACTTGACAAAGGACCTGGCAGATGAAAACAAAATTCAATCGAAGCCAAAATTATCAGCTAAAAAGAGTGTTAAAACAACTGCAGTAAAAAAGAGCGCTAAAACAACACCTATTAAAAAAACGGTTGAAACAACAGCTGTAAAAACGCCAAAAACAACTCTTAAAAAAACAACCGGTACAAGAGTCAAAAAAAACATTACCAAAGTGGCCCCGAAAACAACAACCTTAAAAAAAACGACAACTGCCGCAATTAAAAAGCAACAAAAGGCGCTTATTGATGCTCAGACTGAAGCAGATACCATAAAATCAGCCAAAATAGAGGAAATTATAAGTTCTATCCAAAATCAGAATAAGAACAAATCTGAAAAGGAACCTGAAAATAAGAAAACTAAAAAGAACATATCTGAGACAGTCTCAAAAACCAATAAGAAGATGAAAAAAGAAAAAAAACAAAGAAAAAAAGCGACAAAGAAAGTAGATGCTCTTAAAACCAAGCTTAAAAAAGCCAAAAAGAAGGATGCTAAAAAAAGCGACATCAAAAAAATGAAAAAGAAATTGAGCGGTTTAAAAAAAGCACTCAAAAAAATTGAGTCAAAAATGAAAAAGGCATTGAAAAAGAAAAAATAAAAAACAATGGCAAATCAGGATAGGAAAACAACAAACTATCTCTTTTTAAAATAAGTGGTTTAAGCAATGAAATTAAAAACCAAGGCTTAAACCACTTAAAAAATTAGAATTTGCCGGCATAAGCAACTGTTTTTTAAACAATATTCACTTCCATTTCCAAATCAATTCCAAATCGGGACTTCACATCATTTTGAATGGTTTCAGCCAAAGCGATGATATCATTCCCAACAGCGCCTCCCCTATTAATTATTACCAACGCCTGATTTTGATGAACCGCTGCCTGACCCATACTTTTACCTTTCCAACCGCACTGCTCAATAAGCCATCCGGCAGGAATTTTCACCAGCTTATGATCCGGTAGCCGGTAATATGGAATATTGGGATACAGAGCCACTAACGAATTGAACACGTCACCCGATACCACCGGATTTTTAAAAAAACTACCGGCATTACCCACTGTTTCGGGGTCGGGAAGTTTCGATTTCCTAATTTGAATAACCGCCTGACGAATTGTTTCCAGCGTAGCACCACCCAACGATTCTACAGCCTTCGATAAAGCGCCGTATTCAAAATTCAAAGAACCGTTTTTATTTAGTCTGAAATAGACATCTGTTAATACGACCTGTCCTTTCAGTGGTCCCTTAAACACACTGTATCGATAATCAAATCCGATTTCATCCTTTGATATTTCAAAATCGCCGCCTGTTTGTAGCCAGACGCCCGTTGCTTTTTCAAAAACATCCTTCACCTCCACGCCATAAGCACCAATATTTTGAACGGCCGAAGCCCCCACCTGACCTGGTATATATGATAAATTTTCGAGGCCATAAAAACCTTTTGCCACCGTCCAGGCCACCAAATCGTCCCAGGTTTCACCAGCAGCCGAACGAACAATCACCTCGTTGTCTGTTTCAGAGACCACTTCAACCCCTTTGGTAGCCGAATGAATTATCAACCCTTTAAAATCGCCAGCAAACAATAGATTACTGCCACCACCCAAAACCAAGATCTCACAATCGGGCTTCTGCTGCGACCGCAGAAAACGTTTCAGCTCTTCAACAGATCCATATTTGACGTAAAAATCAGTTTTAACATCCAGTCCAAACGTATTTAGTTGCCGAAGCGAATAATTCTTTTCAATCATCATAATCGTATTCTACCCTCTTTTTACGCCATCCGAAAAATACCCCGAAGTGTTATAACCATACCCCTGAGGCACCTCATTTACATCATTCAAGACCAACCCCAAACAGGATACCTTCTCATCTATTAAGCTTCGAATCGTTGTCTCAAAATGCTCTTTTACTGTTACGCCAGCTCTAACGATGTACAAATGACAATCAGACAAATCCATTACAATACGGGCATCAGAAACCAAACCTACAGGAGGCGTATCAACAATAACAATATCAAACTCCTGACGTAAGCGCTTAAAGAGTTCAGCCGTAGCCGGGCCCGATATCAACTCCGAGGGATTAGGAGGCACATCTCCACCATGTAGCACCCAGAGATTATCAAAATCAGTCTTTACCAACACGTCATCCCATCCGGCCTGACCTATCAGATAATTACTCACACCTGGCTTTTTGTCAAGATTAAATACGGGACTTAAACGAGGCTTACGCAAGTCAAGTCCCACTAAAATCGTCTTCTTCCCCGATATGGCAAAAACAGATGCCAGATTCACCGCACAAAATGTTTTTCCTTCTCCTGTGTTGGTTGATGTAACACTTATTACCTTACCCGGTGCTTGCAGCATAAACCGCAAACGCGCCCTTAGCGACCTAAACGACTCACCAATAAACGTATTCTGCTGCTCCATTACAACCAGTTCCTGTTGAAACTTATTATGCAAAATACTACCCACCAGAGGCAAACCCAACTTTAGCGACTGCAAATCATCCTTGCGCCGAATTCGGATATTAAAAAATTCTTTCAGTCCTATAATTAAAGCCGGCAACAACAATCCCACCAGCAATCCCTTTGTATAATCGTTTTTTTTATCGGGTAAGATAGGTCCATATACATAAGCCTGATCAAGCACTTCGTTATCTGGAACATTCGAAGCCTTCGCAATCTGATTTTCAGAAGCTTTCTGCAATAAAAAAGTGTAGATGGCATCATTAAGCTTATGCGTGCGTTCCAAAGCCAAAAAATCACGTTCCAACTCAGGCAATTCTGATATGCGACTCGTTAACTGTGCCTCGTGACTATCCAACTCGTCGCGACTCAGCTCTATATTCTCCATTTGTTTACCGATGCCCGTCATCAGTGACTGCTCTGACACCTCTATTTTCTTTTCAAGTTCGGTAATATATGGATTTGAAGCACCCGATTCTTCTTCCATCAGTGAATACTCTTTCAGCAATGTTAAATGCTCGGTGATAAACTGCTGCAATATGGGACTGATTTTTTCAGAGAAAGCCGGTAACATAAAATCATTCTCATCACGACTATTATTTTTCAAACGTCGTCTGATAATATTGAGATAGTCGTATTGAAAATCAAGCATCCGTCGTTCCTTTTCCATCTCAAAAAATTCGTCCGACAAACGTTCCGACACTTCCGAGGGCATCATAAAACGATTTGATTTTCGAAAATCAATGAGCTTTTGCTGAATCAAACTTAAAGTATCGGCCACAGTGGCCAACTGACTTTGAATAAAATCAATGGATCGGTTGGCCATATCGTTTTTACGCTCCAAATTGTTCTTCACAATTTCTTCGGCCAGCACCTGCAAATAACTCTTCAGTTTTTGAGGTTGTTGCCCGCTTACGGTAACAAATACGATAGAAGACCCTTCGCTGTATGGCGTAACCGCTAATGAAGACCGGTATTTAGAGGCGACCGCACTTTGAGAATTAAACTTCACATAATATTCGCCAGCCTCAGGCCACGAACCTGTTTCCGACAATTCAACACTAAATTTAAACCACGGATGTTTAACCTCCTCTCCTCTCGTAACCGTTGTTTCAAAATTTAAAGCGTCGGTATATCCAACATCTGAATCGTCAGAGTAACGATGTAACACCGAGCGTTCGGTCTGAATTGAAACATGGACTTTATCATCACCCAAAAACTTCAGAAAAACGGGTGTATTTAACAATTGTGGATGAACCGAATCAAATCGTATAACGAAAGGAAATGGGTGGTACAACTCTGAGTCCTTAAGTCGTCCTTTGGAATAGTAGGAAACGCCAAAATCCAATCTGTTGATGGCTCGTAACGACATGGCATGACTGCGTATTATAAAACTCTGATTTTCGATACTTCGCATTTCTGCTGACAAGCCAAACCCTTCGGTAATAACCGATCGTGACAGATCCTGATTGGAATCGTCTTTAAATAATATCGTCACCGAAGCTTTATAAACCGGTAACGTATAACGATGATAAAGCCAGACGGCCGACAGGCTAAGAAAAAAACAAATAACGAACAGATACCAGTATGACAAAGCCAACCGTGTCATTTTTCGTATATCTGACAACCCATCACTCCCTTTATACAAAGGATTTGGCGAGCTGGCTGATTGTAAAGATGAAGCCATATCTGTCTATTTATTTAGTGCGTGCAAAAAATGTTAACTTCTGTGTTTCGCTTTCTCTCAGAAAGGTTATTTACCATAATCAAATTGTCCGGGTTGTAAAAACCTAAAATTTAAACATTTCTTATCAAGCACTTGCGTTTTCTTGCTGATACAATATAAAAAAGGACACCCTACTATACGGGCTACAAACATCAAAATAATACTCTCCATCGTAAAACTAATTATTTTTACGCGAAAAGAACTGCCCCACTTTACGAATATTCTTCATTATCAAAATAGGAAAATAACCCGACAAATGTTTTTTTATGGCACGCCAGTCTTCCCGCGATTTCCGAATCATACTACGCAAGTCTTTATTGCTGGCCCCTCCAATACGCATTTGCACAGCAACCGTGGGCATATACACCACTTTTACGCCGGCCGTAAGCACGCGTAACATCCACTCATAGTCAGCCGAAATACGGTAAGACGTATCAAAATCCCCAAAACGCACCAGCAATTCACGTTTAAAATAAACCGTTGGATGCGGCGGCATCCAGCCCTGACGAAGTTTATTCATCGAAAAAACACCACTCTTCCAATATCTCACTACCTTAGGGGCAGCCTCATTGGTAACATACTCTAAATCGGCATACAAAAAATCGGCTTCATGGTTAAAAAAGAATGCCCTGATTTCTTTCAAAATGTTGGCATCGGCAAATGTGTCGTTCGCATGCAAAAAACCAACCACATCGCCGGTTGCCATTGCCAATCCTTTATTCATCGCCTCATAAATACCATGGTCAGGCTCACTAACCCATTTGGTTACCCCAGTATTCCCGTCCTTTAACCATTCAGCCGTACCATCCGAAGAGCCCCCGTCTACCACAATGTATTCAAGATTATCAGCAGACTGAGATGCGACCGACTTTGCGGTTAACATCAGCTCATTCAGGCAATTATAAGAAACAGTAATGAGAGAAACCCGCATAAAAAAGCTAATTTTTATCTTTAGGCGATAATCCTTCCTTACGCATCTTTTTCATTCTAAAATGAATTAACAAAGAAGGTATTTGAAACACCAACCATCCGGTTACAAAATTAAGAACCAACAGCCGAACTGTTCCAAAATTACGAAGCCAAAAAGAAAGAACAATAAAGAAAATATTTACTGAAGCCAACACCAAAGATATTTGGAGATGTGTAAGTCCGAGGGTCAGCAAACGATGATGAATATGTGATTTGTCCGCTACAAAAGGCGACTGCCCCAGAGAAATTCGTCTAAAAAAGACCCGAAGTGTATCAATCACAGGAACGATAATAACACCAAGCGTTACAGCAGGCGCCGAAGTCATGGTAAAAAACTTTAAGTGCTGACGCATTGGCTCAGTATTTGCTTCCATAAATTTAATAGCAAATACTGCGACAAACAGACCGATAAGTAAAGAACCCGTATCGCCCATAAAAATTTTTTGCCGCACAGAAAAAACGTTATAATAAACAAAGGCCGTCAGGCTGCCTACAATAATAGTTCCCAACACCGGCATAGCCTCAAACCCGTTAAAATAAAACCAAAAAGAGAACGTGCTAATGGTGATAATACCTGCAAATGCCGCCAATCCATCCACCCCGTCAATTAAATTAAATCCATTTAAGATAAATACCACAAAAAGAATGGACAAAAACATACTCCAAAAATAATCGGGCTCAAGACCAAAAAAACCATGAAAATCGGTAATGCGAACGTCGCCCAGCCCCACAATTATAAAGGCGGCCACCAACTGTCCCAAAAGTTTCATGATAGGTGCCGTAATCAGGATATCATCTTTAATACCAATCGCAAAAATAACGATAGCAGCCGGAATCAAAAATGGAATATCGCGACTATGAAACAAGTCACCATATAAAAGGAAAGTAAAAACCACTCCCAAAAAAATACCCATACCGCCCAGGTTTGGTATTTTATGTTTATGAACTCTTCGTTTTCCCGGCTCATCAAAAAGATTTTTAAAATAAGCCACATTCAAAATCGTTGGTATCGAAATAAATACAATAATAAATGCCATCAATCCCGCCCCAACAACTTTTATAAAAAGGATATAATCATTCATGAAAAAGGCATTTCTTTGCACAAAGATAACTAAAAACAGTAGTTGTGAATAATTATCGTCAATTAAACCAACCAATTTTACAAACGAATTTTTATTGTTGACAGCATTTAATCGAAGGTGGTCTGCTATATTTAAAAAGAAACCCTAAATTTGCCCTAAGACAGGGTATTGACCGCAGTACATATTTTAAGGCATTCCTGCACAACGTGATAAACAAAATAATATAATTCATCCACCAACCATCATTCAGGTAAAAGCTATGAACAAAATAAAGCTATTGAGTTCCTTCGTTCTAAGACTAAGCATCCTGGCTCTTATTGCTGGATCGGGGTGTATTCCTCAAAAAGAGATCATTTATTTACAGGATAAAACGTCAAATAAAGACTATGTCAATCCGTATCAGAAAAATGAAATCGTAACAGAAAAATACAAACTTCGCCCCAACGACATTTTGTTTATACATGTAAATACCTCCAATCCCAAGCTCTCCGAATTCTTCAACCCCAACAGGACAGGCTCGGGTAATGCCGCTAATTTAAGCGCGCTATACAACTATCCCATCAACGACGACTATGAAATTGATTTCCCTTTTGTTGGAAAAATAAAACTCCAAAACTGTACCCGAAGTCAGGCTGCCGACACCATAAAAAAAGCCTTAAAACCTTTTTTAACCGATGCACAGGTAACAGTACGGCTTTCTGAACCTTCATTTGTGGCGCTGGGAGAAGTTACCACTAGGGGAAACATCGCTATGACTAAAGAACAGGTCACTATCTATGAGGCGATAGCTTTAGCGGGCGACCTCCGCACTTTTGGCAAACGAAAACAGGTAAAAGTGGTACGCCCACAGGGCGATTCTTTTGAAACATTTTATATTGATTTAACCGATAATAATTTGTTAGGTTCCGACAAATACTACATTTATCCCAATGACGTGATATACGTAAGACCGATGAAAGCCAAAGCATGGGGCATTGGTGAATCGATCTCCTTTGGTATTTTTTCATCAGCATTGGCATTGTATCTGACCATTGCGACGCTCATTAAATAAACCTTATTTAAGGCCGTTGTTTCAACCAAAGTATAAAAGTAAAAGCATTATCAATGAATACAACTTATAAGGGATCAATCAACACTCCAACACCATCTGTTAATAAAGCAACCGGAAACCAGTTTACCATTGATTACCGCAAACTTTTAATGGACGGCGTTCAGTATTGGTGGTTATTTCTTGTAACGATTGGGCTGGCACTTATTATAGTAACACTAAAGCACCGCTACGTACAGCCTCTCTACAACGCCACAATGACAATTCTGATGGAAGACCGGGGCACAGAACAACCTCAGAGCGATATGATGGAAGGCTTCGGACTTAGCAGTGCCATGCGTAGTCTTGAAAATCAGATGGCCATACTGTCGTCGTGGCGCACTATGCGACAGACCATTTCTGAACTCAATTTTAATATTTCATATTACAAAACCGGACGTGTTAAAAACTCTGAAATGTATGGAAACATACCCTTCACAGTTCAATATGATCCTTTTGTTCCTCAATTAACTGATGTTGATATCTATCTCAGCGTTATTGATGCCAAAACATTCAAGCTAACATACAGCACCGAAGGCGCAAACTATTATCTTTATAACAAACAAAGCCAGTCTGGCAATTCTGGCGCCATAAATTACGACAACACACATCACTTCGGCGAATGGCTTGATCTGCCGGGAATGCGAATCATGATTGAGAATCATTCGCTGTCCAAACCGGAAGAAAAAGGTTATTATTTTCACTTTAACAACCCCGACGTTCTGGCGGCTGAGTATCAAAGAAATTTTAAAAGCCTTCGCTCCAACGAAAACACCAGCATCGTAAAGTTATTCCTTACAGGAAAAACCAGCGCTAAAAACATTGATTTTCTGAATAAATTAGCCGCAGTATTCATTCGCAACAACCTCGACAAGAAAAACCAGATTGCCACAAACACAATACGTTTTATTGAAGAGCAATTAATCATTATATCCGATTCCTTGTCTGACAAAGGAACCGAATTAAGCCATTTCAGAACATCCAACCAGATTCAAAGTGTCCCGGCACAAGCTGAACTACTATTCGGAAAACTGGAACAACTGGCGGGACAAACCTCTCAAATAAAACTTGAGAAAAACTATTACCAGTATTTAAACACCTATTTCAGTAACGATAGCTTGTTTAATCAAAGTCTCGCGCCGGCGAGCTACCCCATACAAAACAGTGCAGTTACCACACAAACCGCCAACCTCATTGAATTAAGCATGGAATTCCAGACGCTTAAAGAACAGGGAAGTCAGGAAACGGTGAACCCCTACATTATTGAGTTAAAGGCTAAAATGGAAATAGCCAGGCAAACCTTGCTAAAAGCCATCAATAACCAAATTGCAATGATAAACCGGGAATTGCTCCGAATTACCGAGGAAGAACACAAAATCACAACCGAATTATACCAACTACCGGAAAAAGAACGTCAACTTTTTGGAATTGAACGGGAATTCTCTCTTAACAACGAGGTTTACACCTTTTTATTACGAAAACGAAGCGAAGCACAAATCCAAAAGGCTTCAAACACTCCTGACCACAGTGTGCTGGAGGAAGCACGGTATGCCGGACAGGTTTATCCCATCGAAGGAAGCGACCGGCAAAAAGCTCTGCTGATTGGTCTCTTTTTACCATTTCTGTTTTTAGTTGGAAAACAGGTGTTAAATAATAAAATCGGTGGAACTGATGATGTTGAAAGACTCACCGACCTCCCAATCATTGGCAATGTTATCCACAACAACAAAGAGCTTCCAAATGTTGTTTTTAACCATCCAAAATCGGTTATTACAGAAGCATTCAGAAGAGTACGCGCCAGGCTGGAATACTTTACGGGCAGCGAAAAATGCCCGATTATTGCCATCTCATCATCAATGCCGGGCGAAGGGAAAACTTTTTGTGCCCTCAATATCGCATCGGTGTTTGCCATATCCGGCAAAAAAACTCTCCTGATGGGTTTTGATCTGCGAAAACCGGGCTTAAACAAAGTTCTTAATATACCTAAACACAATGGCATCTCTAACTATTTAATTGGTCAGGCGGTGCTGGAAGATATTATACAGCCGCACTCCGACTTACCTAATCTTTATATTTTGCCTTCGGGCACAATACCTCCCAACCCCTCCGAACTGATAGGATCACACAAAACAACAGAGTTGCTCAATCACCTAAAGCAGCAATTTGAGGTTATTATTATTGACACCCCGCCTATGGGAATTGTTTCGGATGCCTATCTCTTGGCCAGACATGCCGACTCAATGATCTTCCTGTCACGGCAAAACTTCACCGTACGCAGTGTCTTTACAAATACAATTAAACAGATGAAGGATGAGGGTATAAGTAATATCGGCATTCTTTTAAATGACATTCCCGTTAAAAAAAGTGTTTTCGGGTATAACTACTATTATGGTTCTAAATACGGTTACGGATATGGCGTATACGGTAATAATCATGGCTATTACGAAGATTAAACGCAACGCATTTAAGGTGCGGAATCGGGCTATAAAACTGTTTTTAGCAATGGGGTGGCTTCTCATTGCCGGCTCTCTTACGGGACAAACCTACAGTATTTATCAGAACAATACCTACGATCCGGTTACCAGAGCCTTGTTTCAACCGGGGATTAATATTCACACCGCCATACGCCCATACCGAAATGATCAGTTAGCAGCATATTACAATATCGACTCACTGATTCAAAGAGGGTTGAACCAACCTTCAGGCCATCAAAACATCTTAAAACGATTTGTTAACAGTGATCTTCTAAGTTGGAAAACCGGAGAGGCGCCTGAAAAAACGATTAAAATACGTATCAACCCGTTGTTTCATTTTGAGGCAGGCAAAGAAAATAGTACCGGCAAGTCAACCTGGATCAATATGCGAGGCGTTATGCTCCAAGGTCAACTGGGACGAAATCTGGGCTTTTATGTCGATATCTACGAAAATCAGGGCGTATATGGTGGCTATATGAACGACTATATTCAGGCCAACGGCGTTGTTCCCGCACAGGGACGAATAAAGCAAATGCAACCCGACACACGTGACTATTCACAAAGTACCGGTTACCTTTCATACAACGCCGGACCATGGATCAACCTGCAGGCCGGATATGGCAAAAACTTCATTGGCGACGGCTATCGAAGTCTTTTGCTTTCCGATAATGCCTATAGTTATCCATACTTTAAGATGACGGCCACTTTTTGGAAAATTGAATATATGGTGATGATGTCCCAATTTCTCCACATCAACGAGCTGGTACGATCGACTGACGATCGATACGACTACAAATATGGCGTATTTCACTACCTGTCGTGGAACATCGGAAAACGCCTCTCTCTGGGACTGTTCGAAAGCGTTATTTATGCCGCTCAGGACACCACCGGATACCGTGGATTAGACATGAATTACATGGTGCCTTTCGTTGTTTACCGTCCGGTGGAACACGCCCTTGGTTCGCCCGATAATGTTACCATGGGCCTTAATATTAAGTATATTCCCTGGAAAAATGCCGCTATCTACGGCCAGTTTGTTATGGGAGAATTTAAACAGGACGAAGTGTTTAATGCAACAAAATGGTGGGGCAACAAACAAGGCTTTATGCTGGGCTATAAAAATTACAACTTTTTAAGAATAGAAAATTTAGATGTCAGGACTGAATACAGTCAGGTACGACCCTATACGTATTCGCATTATGAGCCCATTACCAACTACGGTCACTTAAATCAACCGCTGGCACATCCGCTGGGCGCAAATTTCAGAGAAAGCCTTTCGTCCTTGACCTACCGTGTGGGACGATGGTATCTCAACCTTGAAGCTATGATCGCCATGCATGGTGAAGATTACGACGAAACAACCAGCTACGGAAGTAATATTTACCGGCCCAACACCACCAGACCTGCCGATTATGGAATTTATATCGGACAAGGACTTAAAACGAATATTCAAAATATCTCAGGATCCATCTCTTTTCTAATTAACCCCAAAACAAATATGAATATCAGCATAGGTGGCAGGTACCGAAAAACGAGCAACGATATTGAAACCATTGAAAACACATTTATCAACCTTTCACTCAAAACATCACTCCGAAATGTATACTGGAATTTTTAAAGTTTGCGATGGTGAACTTTAACAGCCGGATTCCCTCGATAAATAGAATAAGCCTCCAAATTTGAAGACGCCACACTGCCAACGCTCAATACGGCGTGAGAATGACAGATAACACCGGGCGTCACACTCGAACCGGCTCCAATCCATACACCATTTTCCAAAATAACCGGTTTTACCATTAAATTGAAAATGGGCGATGAATAATCATGATTTCCCGTGATAATGACAGCCCCCTGCGACAAACAACAATGGGCACCTATGGTTACTTCACACAACGAATCAATCCATACATTTTCACCGATCCAGGTGTAATCACCAACCGTTAAATGCCATGGATACTTTATATTTACGCCTGGTTTAATCACAACCCCTCGACCAATATGACCGCCAAAACACCGCAACAACCACACCTTGAGTTTCGAAAATGGATTCAATGGATTGATAAAAAACAAAACATTAACGATGAACCACATCGACCGAATAAGGACTCCCCTGCCCGCGTGGTACCAGCTATTATCGTATTTTGAAAGATCGGTTGTTGACATTGTGTTTGTTTAAAATGCGATGTCGAAGATACAAAGTAAATTTTATTTGGCAGCAACAAAACCCGCTGTTATCAATCCGAACAAAGTAGAGCAAGCGTCTCTGAAACCACTTCAGCCACCATCCCGATAAGAGTCGGCCAACGATGACCTGAGTTTTCGTTATACTTTCGCTTAATATGTTCACTCACAACAATATTACAGTATTTTTAAACTTCCTAAACCTCAAAATTTAACCCCTCTGCTTTGTCGAGAGTCATAAAATAAACCATTAAAATATAATTAGGACTAAAAACTCTTGTTTATCTGATTCCAATTGTTTTAATTTGTAGTGTCATAAAACAAAAAGCTATGGAAAATAAATTTGAGACAGAAAAAGGCGAAGTTTACATCTATAATGATCAGTCGAAAGAGCCGGGCACTTGTGCTTGTGGCGGTAACTGTGGTTGCAAAGATGGAACAAAACAAGAGCCATGCTCATGTGGCGGAACCTGCAATTGCCAATAACATTTTATCAAAAAAAACTTTAGTTGTTACTTCCTCCAATTGTAACAACATCTTTTGTAGTTAATCTGGTTTAAGGGAAAAAGAGACTGTTTGAAAAAGCAGTCTCTTTTTTGTTCTCAGCAAATCAATAAAGCTAAAAATATTGTTACTTTGCCAATTCCGAAAATCATATTAAAAACACGCGACAAATGCACGACTACATAGCCAGCCATATAGGAGAAATAGCTGCACTTATGACGGCTGTATGCTGGACTTTTACAAGTTTAGCCTTCGAATCGGCCGGGAAAAAAGTAGGTTCATTACAGGTTAATATCATCAGATTGGTAATAGCCCTCATCTTTCTAGGCATCTACACAGCCATCACCAATGGCAATTTCTTTCCTGCCAATGCCGGAATGCATGCCTGGCTATGGTTAAGCCTTTCGGGACTGGTAGGATTTGTCGTGGGCGATGTGATGCTGTTTCAGGCATTCGTGGTCACTGGGGCCCGCGTTTCCATGCTCATCATGTCGCTATCACCACCTCTAACCGCCTTTTTCGGATGGCTGATACTGGGCGAAAAAATGTCGTGGAGCAACATCCTCGGCATGACCATCACAATTTGGGGAATTGCCATTGTTGTGCTGGCCCGTTCAGCCAAAGGACAAAAGATGCATTTCAATTACCCCTTAAAAGGCATCTTACTGGCACTGGGTGGCGCTATGGGGCAGGGGTTAGGACTTGTATTAAGCAAACTGGGGATGAAGCAACTCGACCCGTTTATGTCGACTCAAATAAGGGTTATTGCAGCAATAGCCGGGTTCACAATACTATTCACCATCACCCGACGCTGGCCGATGGTCTTTAAAACCATAAAAAACAAAAGCGCCATGATACGCATAGGTACGGGTGCGTTTTTCGGCCCATTTCTTGGTGTCTCATTAAGCCTATTGGCCATACAATACACATCCACCGGTGTGGCCGCAACACTTAACAGCCTCACCCCTGTTTTAATTATTCCACTGGCCTATTTCTTCTTAAAAGAATCAATAACATTTAGAGAAATAGCAGGAGCTGTGCTGGCAGTTATAGGAGTTTCTATATTTTTTATTTATTGAATATGATAGTGGACCACACACAACACTAAAGTCGTAAAGTTTAAAACCATAACGCAAACAACCGACTTATATGCACTGATATTTTTTAGTGCTTGCAACAAAAATAGGGGTAACCGGCTAAATTAAAAGTGTAACACAAAAAGCAGACCCTAAATAGAATCTGTCCATAAACTAAGTGTTTAAAATATAAAGTTCAAATTCAAGGCCTGTGAAGTCATAAAAATCAAGGAGTTTACTTTTCGTAAATGACTGTTTTTATGACAAGCATAACGCAGAAGTTGACTTTATAGACAAACACTAAATAGAATCTGTCCATAAACTAAGTGTTTGAGCTATAAAATTCAGATTCAAGGCTTGCGCAACTCTAAAAATGTGAGTTTACTCCAGTAAATGACCATTTTGAGAGCAAGCGTAACGCAGAAGTTGGACTTTACAGACAGACTCTAAATAAAAACCGCAGTTATTGTTAAACTTTAAAGCCCTGACCACTGAATTGGTCCACCATTGACCAGGAAAAGGCGGGGCGAAATACCCAAATACCTCAAATAAATAAAAAGCACCCACTCTGACACGCCAAATGGCAACCTTTATACATATAATAATCTGTATGCCCAACATCAAAGTTTATCAGACACGCATAGATGCTCGTCTGACACAGTTAGAAACTTATTCTCAGACATAGAAGCTTATCTGACACACTTAGTTACTCATCTGGCACACTTAGATGCTTATTCTCAGACATAGAAGCTCATCTGGCACACTTAGGAGCCCATCTGGCACACTTAGTTACTCATCTGGCACACTTAGATGAGCATCTGGCACACTTAGGAGCCCATCTGGCACACTTAGAAGCTCGTCTGGCACACTTAGATGCTTATCTGGCACACTTAGATACTCAAAATGTAAGTATTAAATTGTAAATGACCACTTTTTTGAATCACAACGCAGAAGTTGACTTTGCAGACAAACGCATTTATCCTTTTCCAAACAAAAGAATTAAAATACCCACAAGAATCCCCATCATAAAAATTCCTTTACGCCACAAATTCCGTTCGTGAAAAAACATTGCACCCAGAGCAAACGCCACAATAACACTTCCACGTCGCAGGGCCGACACCACAGAAATAAGACTATCGGGGTAGTCAAGCGCCAGAAAATAAAGAAAATCGGCTACTATTAACAAAACAGCAATGGCAGGTACACTCCAACGCCAACGCATGGGCAGCGCATTGGGATTGTTTCGACGTATTATAACAACCACCGGAAACAACAGCACCACCTGGTAAATAGAAAAATAAGCCTGAACAGCCATCCGATCTACAGTATGTATCAAAAACTTATCGAACAACCCACTGGCCGAAGAAAACAAAGTACCCAAAACTGCCAGCCAGACCCAATGATTACGACGGAACGAAATACCCTCACGTTTCCCGGCGGTCGAAAACAAAAAGAAAAAGATTAGCGTGACCAACAAACCAAGCCATTGAGTTGATGTTAACTTTTCATGATAAATAACCAACGCTCCTATTAAAGTCCATACCGGTCCCGTTGAACGAATAGGTGAAGCAATCGTTAACGGCAAAAATTTTAATGAAAAATAGGAACAAATCCAGGACGTCAATACAATGGCAGTCTTCAAAAGTATAAAAAGGTGCTCTTTTAATGTAATGGAAGGAATAAATAACACATCACCCGGTTCAAACCACCCAACCATTGATGCACCGACTATCGGCACAAAGATTAAAGCTGCCGTTAGTGTGCTGTATAACAAAACCAGCCACACCGCATTATCACGTACAGCATGTTTCTTCGAAAATTCGTACAAGCCCAGAAAAAAAGCAGATGCTGCAGTGAGAAATAACCAAATCATACATACATAAATTAGCTACAAAGATAATGCGATCCTCAAAAAGAACCGTGAAATTAAGATTCATTAAACAATTCACTGAATAGATTCGGGGGCGGCTTTTGGTTAAACAAAAATATATCTTTATTAAGCATGGGGCTAAAACCGACAAAACCCCTCAAAACGAATGACAAACATCTATTGTTCGACTCATCACTTTTACGAATCAAAACACGCTATCAAAAAATAAAATTCATTAACTTTCATACGAAAACAATTTGTTTGCCAGTGTCAGCAGAAAAACACCATTTTTTCGTCACTCTCGCTTTCAAAATGGTTATTCATACAGGCAAACTAACATTTTTCAAACTTCGAAGGCCTCAAAAATGACGCTTTTATCTGCCAACAAAACTTTCAGGCAAGCACAAGTTATAATAAAACAAAATAGTCTGACTTGTTTGTGTATTACTAAACATGGTCGTTTCAAACATTCAAAGACCTTAAAACAAATTAAAAGATGGAATATCTTCTACTGAAAAACGGACACCTGGTAACGTCAGCATCAGGTATCTTAAAAAATGCAGATATACTATCTGGAAACGGTCGAATCATGGAAATTGGCCACAATATAAAGGTCCCCAATTACCAAACCAGAACCCTCGACCTCAATGAGCAATATGTATTGCCGGGAATGATTCATTATCTCTGTCCATTTATCCGGCAAGAAGAACGAAACTCTTTGTCAATCATCGACAAAGCCCTGGCGCAGGGCGCAACAGCAGTACTCGACCACATAAAAAAAAGTACTACCCCCATTTCGTTATCTCGTATCAAACAACTACAAAATGAATTTTCGTTACTGCTACCTTCGTTTGGGTTTCATTTATCGTTAAGAGAATTAACCCATCAGTCAAAAGAACAATTAATCAGCAGATTTGCACACAGCGGATGCACGAGTATGATTGTTCGATGGAAACACATTGAATTAGTATACAACGATGAATACCGGCAAATCCTCCAAAACATCTCTGACCTTAATTTTCTACTGATAATAAGAACTGAAGGCATAAAGCAATCATCGCTAATAACAAGACGTCCGTTTTTTAAGGCTTATCTAAACAGACTAAAAAAAACAGCATCTTATTTGCAGCAATACCGCGTAAATGTGTTATTCACAGAAATCTCATCACACGAAGAAATAGCCGCTATCCAGTCAGTTGACGTTAACAATCCGGAACATATAAGCATGGCTCTGTTGCCTGGCTCTGACTTAATACCATCGCCACTTACATTAACCAACATCATAGAATTGGGACGGCAAAATCAGTTTATACTTCAACCTCCCACCCTGACATCGTCGGGACCTCTAAACGCCATATTTCCGCACAATAGTGAAAATTCTTCTTTCATAAAGCAATACATTGATCCGATCAGTTTAGAAGAAAATTTAAAAGTATTAATTGAGATGTATGCCACACGGCCCGCAAAACTCCTGGGTATGCACCCCAAAAAAGGCGGTATTATAATTGGCGCTGATACAGACCTGATTATATGGAATCCCGCAGGCAACACGCAAAATGCCAACTCCTTACTGCGCCACGACATAAAATACCTGGTAATTAGAGGGGCGGTGGTGGAACAGTCTCAATTGATAATGCCCGAGGTACAGGCCGATTATTTATACAGATTTCCGGTTATGGCACCATGAACAAATTACATTACACGCTGTTATATAAGCCTGCATGCATTAACATGAATCCGGAAAACTCGTTAAGACACTTCAAATTGCAAAAGCAGGTATTCCCATATTCCCAACCAGCTCTTAAACGAGTCATTCGAAAGCTTCCTCTTACGGGAGATCAGGATTGAAGGGTTTCATCCAATGCGTGTAAATGACAAAATAAGTATAAACATATGAAACGAACATGAATTTTAGCATTCTAAAATACACACAGTAGAATGATTAAAATTCATCGAGAGTTCCATATGACCATTGAAAAATAAATTTAAACATATGAAACGAGCCATGGGAATTGATTCACACACAGAAGTATGATTATCCTGGCGAGTTCCATATGACCTTAAAAAACAAATTATAATCATATGAAACGAGCATGAGTGTAATCTCTCACACAGGTGGATGATTATCCGGTGAGTTCCATATGACCATTGAAAGATAAATTTAAACATATGAAACACCTCCTTTTAACAGTCGCAACAATGATATTGATGACAACAGCTGTAAACTCGCAAAAACCAGAAACCGGCTTTTACCAGCTGGAAGCCAAAACAATTGACGGAGAAGCATTTAACTTTGACAGTCTGCGCGGTAAAAAAGTAATGATCGTAAACACAGCTAGCAAATGCGGTTTTACGCCGCAATACGAGCAGCTGCAGGAACTGTATAAAACCTACGGTGACAACGATTTTACCATCATTGGTTTCCCTGCCAACAATTTTTTGCGGCAAGAACCCGGCACAGCTGAGGAAATAAAAGAATTCTGCCGCTTAAACTATGGCGTTACCTTCACCATGATGGAGAAAATTTCAGTCAAGGGTGACGACATGCATCCAGTGTATCAATGGTTGACACAAAAAGCCCAAAATGGTTTTGAGGACAGCAAAGTACAATGGAACTTTCAAAAATATCTGATCAATGAAAACGGGCAATTGGAACAAGTCATCCCGCCAAAACAAAAGCCCAACGACCCCGCAATCATTTCGTGGATTACAAAAGAATGATCAATGTATAACGGTCATAATATAATATTAAAAAACCGACCATAATATAACATTTAGCTTCGCTGATCTTTGATCCTGACACACGGAGACAATTATTGCAGAGGTATTCCCTCTGGCGTTTTAAAAAAATCAGGGAAAGATAAAATTCAATAAAAAACCCGCCGATTACAGCGGGTTTTTTATTGAAATGAAAACTATCAACCAACACTCATATTACCTAAACAAATATGAGTATTATTGACTGAGAACCGATGTTTACTTTAAATCAGAATAAAGCTTTATGGCTCTGACATTACTTGAGCCCCATACGCTCCAGCAACGGTTCAATTGAAGGATCCTGACCACGAAACTTACGGTATTGATCCATTCCTTCGCCCTCACCCACTTCTGACAAACAATACTTACGGAATTTTGCGGCCAATTCCGGGTTGAACAGGTTACCCGATGATTTAAACGCATTAAAAGCATCGGCATCCAGCTGTCCGGCCCAGTAATACACATAATAGCCGGCAGAGTAACCGCCATCAAAAATATGCCCAAAATAAGTAGACCGGTATCTCGGTAAAATTTCATCAATAAGGCCAATGCGATCCATGGATTCTTTTTCAAAGGCATCAACATCGTCGATAACCGTACCTGGTACAATGGTATGCCAATCCATATCTAAAATGGCAGCTGCCAAAAACTCGGTAGTATTAAATCCCTGATTAAAGAGACTGCTATTTTGAAGCTTCTCAATCAACTCATCGGGTATCACTTCTCCCGTTTCAAAATGATGCGCATAATGACGCAACACTTCAGGCTCAGCAGCCCAGTTCTCCATCACCTGCGAAGGTAATTCCACATAATCACGCGGCACAACACCCGCTGTGCGACGATATTTGCCATCGGTAAACAAGCCATGCAACGAATGGCCAAACTCATGAAACAAAGTTGTTACCTCGTCCCAGGAGAGCAATGCAGGTATGGCTGAATCGGTAGATCGGGTAAAGTTACAGGTAACAGTTGCAATAGGATAAATACGTTTATCGCCATCGTAACCGGCATCACGGAAACTTGAACACCAGGCCCCTACCCCTTTGCTGTCGCGAGGATAATAATCGAGATACAACAATCCTACATGATCGCCATTGGCTTCTTTCACTTCAAAGACTTCTACGTCGGACTGAAAAACAGGCATATCATCCAACCTGGTAAAGGTTATACCATAAAGCTGATTGGCGACCCAAAACATCCCATCACGTACGTTATTCAAAGCAAAATATGGTTTCAACAACGATTCGTCCAGGTCATATTTCTCTTTACGAAGTTTTTCGGCATAGTACCACCAGTCCCACGACTGGATTTTAAAATCACCGCCTTCACGATCAACAATAGCCTGCATTTCGGCCAACTCACTTTTGGCGCGTTTCAACGCCGGTGTCCAAAGCTCGTGCAAAAAATCGTAAACGGCATCAGGTGTTTTGGCCATATTAACATCAAGCACAAATGCCGCATGATTTTCATAACCAAGTAACTGAGCCCGTTCAGCACGCAATGTCACCATCTGACGGATAATATTTTTATTATCGAACTCATTGTCATTGTCGCCACGCATAAAATAACCGCGGTAAAGTTTTTCACGCAAACTACGGTTATCGGCATAAGTAAGAAAAGGTAGCAAACTGGGTTTTTGAAGCGTAAAAAGCCATTTATCCTGATAACCAGCTTTTTTTGCTGCCTCTAAAGCGGCGCTCTTAACCGTTTGGGGTAATCCGGCAAGATCGGCTTCATCATCAATGACCAATTCAAAATTCTTATTGGTTTCGGCCAATTCATTTTCGCCAAAATGAAGCGTTAACATTGAAAGCTCATGATTGATTTCCCGTAAACGGGCCTGATCCTTATCCGACAGATTAGCACCATTGCGTTCAAAATCGGAGTAATATTTCTCCACCACACGAATCTGAGAACTATCCAGCTCCTGATCAAAACGTTGGTTATAAACGGCCTTAATACGCTCAAAGAGTGCCTTATTCATCATGATATCATCAGAATGGGCAGTCAAAAGCGGCGTTATTTCTCGTGCTGCTGCTTGTAACGCATCGTTGGTATTAGCAGACCGCATATTATCATAAACCAATGAAACCCGATTGAGCAGCTGACCCGACTTATCGAAAGCCAAAATGGTATTATCAAAAGTTGCCGGTTCTGAATTAGCAATAATTGCATCAATTTCAGCCTTTTGTTCGGCAATACCCTGCTCAATGGCCGGCTTATAATGTTCCACCTTAATACGCTCAAAAGGAGGAACTTCAAATGGCGTATCATACGCCTTCAAAAACGGATTATCAGTTCCGGCTGTTTGACAACCAGACATCATCGAAATCGCCATAATAATAACTACTGGTAAATACTTCATGTGATAAATATTAATCGTTACAAAAACATGTAAAGAAATTAACAAACAACAAACTCTTTACTCATCACCCCCAAATTAAATCGATCAATCACCTATAAATGTAACCATCAATTGAAAATCAATACCCATTAAAAAATATTCTTCAAAAAAAGGGCTAACCAGTCAATTCAAATAAAAAATATATCAGAGCACTAAATTAAAAAATTAGTTGCAAACACAAAAGAAAAGTGCCACCCTTAACGGAATGGCACTTTTAATAACAAAACAAAAAAAATTATCCCAGCATTGATATTAATACCCCTGCAGCAACAGCTGATCCAATAACACCCGAAATATTTGAAGCCATACAATATTGCAAAATATGGTTACTGGTGTCGTGCTTCAAAGCCAATTCATTGGCCACACGCGAAGCCATGGGTACAGCACTTAAGCCGGTAGCACCAATCAACGGATTAATTTTCTTTTTAGCCATCAGGTTATATACTTTAACAGCAGTAATTCCGCCCGCAATAGAAATAGCGAAAGCCAAAAAGCCACCAACAATAATAGCTATTGTTTGAAAATCAAGAAATACTTCTGATGTCATGGTTGCTCCCACTGCCAGTCCCAAAAAGATAGTAGCTGTGTTCATGATTGGGCCGGTGGCAGCATCTGCCAGTCGTTGCGTAGTCGTTCCTATTTCTTTAATAAGATTACCAAAGAGCAACATTCCCAACAATGGTACTGATGAAGGCACAAAAAGAGCAATAATAACACCAAGAATGATGGGAAACATAATCTTCACCATCTTCAAATTTTTAATCTCATGTTTGGCAGGATAAAGCTTATCCTGTTGCTTCATGTTGATTTTAAATTCTTTCTTGGTCATCAACAAATTAGCGACCAATGGCACAATCACCGGAACCAAAGCCATGTATGAATATGCAGCAATAGCAATAGGACCCAACAAATGCGGAGCCAGCATAATGGTGGTATAAATGGCAGTAGGTCCATCAGCCCCTCCAATAATACCTAACGAACCGGCTTCCTTGGGCGTAAAACCAAGCGCAATGGCAGCCATTATAACGGTAAAAATACCGATCTGAGCGGCAGCACCAAAAAAGGCCAGACGTAAGTTACGCAGCATCGGACCAAAATCGGTTAATGCGCCAACTCCCATAAAAATAATAGGCGGTAAAAAGCCCGTTTTAATGAGCGAATAATAGATATAGTTCATGATTCCATATTCATGAGCGATCTCAAACAGGTTCAGATACCTGTGATTATCGAGTTCGACCATGGATGCCGGCACAACCCCCATGCCACCGCCGGGAAGGTTAGCCAGGATTACACCAAAAGCAATGGGCACCAATAAAAGCGGCTCATACTTTTTAGCAATTCCCAGATATAGCAATACGAAACCTATTAACAACATCAGTAATACTCCCGGATCATCAGCGATGGATCCGAAAGCCGTCATTTTATAAAGTTGATCTAATATGTTCATGAGAACAGTTTTTGAAATAACACAGCAGATCGTTCAATCGGCCGGTATTGAGATAACAATTTCGGGTTTTACCGATTTATTTCAACAAAAAACAGCTTATAGAAAGAATAACAGGTTACCCCTGCTATTCTTTGTTATGTAAGCAAAGCTTATTGAATATAAACCAGTACATCATCTTCTTCGACATCGGTACTGTTAGTCGCCTCAATTTTTTGTACCACACCGTCGCGATCGAACCTAACGGCGTTGAACGTTTTCATGGCCTCAATGTAACCAACCAGGTCGCCGGCTTTAACTTTATCGCCAACTTTAATGGCCGTTTCACTGCTATCCTTGGTAAAATAAAACTTACCTTCCAAAGGAGCTACAACCGGTTCACCTGCCCCACCCGTTGCCGGTGATGCAGCAGGAGCTGCCGGTGCCGATGCTGCGGGCGCTGCCTGAGCACCATCATAAGAAACCGTCACAACAAAGTTCTCTCCATTCACATTAACGTTCATGGTCGAAGGTTTCCAGTTGGCCGGCATTGCTGATTCGACAGGTGCTGAAGCGGCCTGTTTCTTGGCTTTAAGTTCGGCTATTTCTTTATTAAAGTTTTCCTTAGCCTGACCCGATTTATACATCCGGTACTGCTCAGGATGCATAGCCAGTTCAAATAGCTCTTCGTCATCCTGACCATACTCCCAACCATTCTTATCCATTTCGGCACGGAAAGTATCCAAAGCGTCGGCATAAGGCGTTTGTGGATGACCCGTATAAAACTCACGACCTTCTTTTTTGGCAATGGCTAAAATCTCATCACCCACTTTACCGGGCAATTGACCGCTCTTACCCAAAACCATATCCCAGATGTTATCAGCGACCATACTCCAGCGTTCACCACCTTTTTCAAGCTGAATAACGTTCATCAGGGCTACATTCTTAACATACTGGCTGAAAGGTGTCACCAATGGCGGATAGCCTAATTTTGGCCATGCATACTGCACTTCATCAAACAATTTAATGAGCAAATCGTCTTCAGTCAGCTCTGGCTGATTGTGTTTAACTTTCCACTTATTCAAACTGGCCAGATTGTTGGTCAGGTCAGCCATTAAGCTACCCATCATACCACCGGGCAATCCGGGACCTATGAGCAATGAATTCATCAAACGATTTTTGGGGCTTATGAAATAACCCAGAAAATCATCCATAAATTCTTGCGTAAGTGAACGTACCTTCATGTAAGCCTTCATGTTAATATCCGGCACATCAAAGCCTGCATCTTTCAACATAGCCTGAATAGTGAGCAAATCGGCATGCCCTGTACCCCATGAAAGCGGCTCCATAGCCACATCAACATAATCAACGCCTTCGCGGCATACTTCAAGCACCGTTGCGACAGAAAAACCCGGTCCGGCATGACCATGATACGTTAAAGGAATTTCCTTATTTATGGCACGAATTCCTTTCACAATTTTACCCAACCAGGCAGGACGGGCAATGCCGGCCATATCTTTCAGGCAAATTTCGTCGGCGCCACCCTCTATCAAAGTCCTGGCCAAATTGACATAATAATCAATGGTATGAACTTCAGAATAGGAAATACTCATGGCAGCCTGAGCAATCATGCCGCCTTCCTTGGCGTATTTAATGGAATCGATAATGTTACGTGGATCGTTTAGACCACAGAAAGAACGGGCAATATCTGTTCCCTGTTTCTTCTTGACCTTATACATCAGCTTGCGGATGTCGGCAGGAACAGGAGACATGCGAATGCCGTTCAATGCACGTTCCAGCATATGTGTTTGAATCCCGGCATCGTTAAACGGTTTTGTCCAGGCACGTACAGCCTTATTGGGGTTCTCCCCAAACAACAGATTAATTTGTTCAAACCCACCACCATTGGTCTCAACACGGGCAAAACAACCCATTTCAACAATATGTGGCGCCACTCTTACTAATTGGTCCATCCGGGGTACATATTTACCCGATGATTGCCACATATCTCTGTAAAGCAGAGAAAATTTTATTTTCCTTCCCATAAAATAATCAATTATAGTAGTTGATATTATTTCTTTTCAATGTTCACAACCCGGCCCTGGCCAGTTGTAACAATATTTACGGCGGCTACAATAGCTGCCGTTTTAGAGGCACTAATGCCCATGGAAGCAGGCTTGCCTTTAGCAACTATGCTTTCCGGAAAAAACCGATTTACAAAGGCAATTATTAAATTACCTACCCATACTACCAAAAGCAGAATGATAAAAACTGTAACCATTCCAACGCCCAATAATTCAATAGCAAGTTCAAAATTCTCACCCATATCCAAATATTTAGTATCAAACTGTAATTAATTGACTTAAAATCACACCTTTTGGATTGCAATGATAGAGATTTAATACGACTTTAAAAACGATTTATCACAAAAATTCATGGTTTTTAAGCACTCATGCTTCATGAATTACTATAATACAAGACCTTATGTTTATTAAAGATTTTTTTACGTATTTACTATTTTAACCCATAAAATTTGTTAATTTATAACTAAATATTGTTAATATGTGCATATTTAAACCGTCACTAAAAAAAAAATTTTACACAAATAAAACACAAACACATACAATACAATAACTTAGCACCAATTTCTCATTCAAATAAAAACAACTATCAATTTTAAATCTTATACCTGAATATTGGCTTACATTATTTTGTAATTTAGGTAAAAATTTTAGCCATGAAACAACCTGCCGCCTCCAACTACACCCTACAAAATGGCGTCATTTCCGAAATGCCGGTGAACGAAAACATCTTTGATAACCGCGAAATTATTTATGAAGTATTCAGAATTGAACAAGGAATACCACTGTTTATCGACGACCATCTCCAACGGCTGTATTCGGGTATAGATCAATGTGGATATCAATTTAGTACGGACCAACAAAAATTAAAAACGTTACTCAGTCAACTGGCCGCTCAGTCAAAAACCGGGATCGGCAATATCAAAACAGAATGTTTTTTTAAGCAAGGAGAGACGAGAGAAAGAGGCTATCATGCCTATTTTTTATCCACCAACTATCCGGATAATCATTTATACCAAGATGGCGTTCACTGTCAGTTGCTGGAAAAATCACGCCCACTGCCATCCGTTAAAATAGCCAATCCAGCTTTACGAAAACTGTCAGACAGCATCATTCAGCAAGAAAACGTATTTGAAACCATCCTGCACCACAATGGAATCATAACAGAAGGGAGTCGTTCAAACCTTTTTTTTGTTAAGGACAACACCCTGATAACAGCCCCCGACGAGCTGGTATTACCCGGGGTGATGCGTAAAAAAATTTTGCAGCTGATTAATGAAAAACATTATTCCATTAAGATGACTGCACTAAAGGTTAGCGAACTTAATTCCGTTGATGCGGCATTCATCACCGGTACATCACCACGAATTTTGCCAATACTTAAAATTCAAAACATAGTCCTGAACCCTTTGCACCCAATCATTATAAGCCTAAGAAATGGTATTAGCCAACTTATCCAAAACGAAATTGAAAGCCGGCAATAACAAAAAAGCGAACAAAGAGAATGCTCTGGCATTCCATTGTTCGCTTTTTTAAAAAATCCGGCTAATTAGTGTTTGTCTATAAAGTCAACTTCTGCGTTACGTTTGTCATAAAAACATTCATCTACAAAAAATAAACGCCTTGATTTTTCAGACTTCGCAAGTTTTATTTTTAAACTTTGTACTTCCATTCGCGTGCTGCCTCATACATCGCAACAACATTTTCAACCGGCGTTTCAACTTTATACTTATGTGAAGGACCTAAAATAAAACCGCCTTCAGGTGCCATTATATCGAGGAGCTCATTAACGCCCTCCTTAACACGCGACGGTGTTGACTTACGCAGTAACATTTCTTCGTCTAACCCTCCGCAAAAAGTTATGTAGCGACCAAAATCCTTTTTTAATCCTTGAGGAGACATACCTACTGCGCGGGTCTGCATGGGATCAAGGACATCGGCACCGGTAGTAATAAATTCAGGCAATAATTTACGAACTCCCCCACAACTGTGCATATAAAACTTCACGCCCAACTTACGTGGGATTTGAAGAAAACGATCATAAACCGGTTTAACTACCTCTGCCCAAGTCTCATTGCTGACAATTAAACCATCAGGCGAACCAAAATCATCCGAAAACCGGATAAAATCCACCCGAGAGCCAGTCACTTCAAAAAAAGCTTCGATAAAACGCTCATAAAATTCAGAGACTTTATCAATAAGGTGATTAAAAAATTTGGGATGGTACATCATAACATCTAAAAACTCATCCTGACCTATCAAACGCTTTATGATGCGAAACAAGCCAGGTGAAGAGAATCCGGGTGCTGTCATGATGGCAAAATCTTTATACTTTTCAACCTGAGCATCGAGAACCGAAAAATCAAATAAACCGATAGTAGGCCAGGTATAGTCATCCAAAGCCACCGGATCGGTAACCCCCTTTAGCGGGGAGCTTAAAATGTCCCAATATTTAAGGTCACCTCGACCCACCAATTGGTATTCAACCCCCCATATATCTTTCTTGCGGCCTTCGGCCAGATTAATTAATTCGGGCCCGATGTAATCAGGCTCAACCCATCTAAAATCCACATCCAAAAACTCCAGCAGCTCATCGCGAGTAGAAAAGCCAAAATGATTCATCATTTTTGTTGTGAACTCAGGGACGCCCCAATAAAAAAAAGGCACCCTGTCGGGTTGCTCATGGTTAAGTGTTTTTAACACTCTTTCCTTATTAGTCATAATAATAGCATTAGTTTGTTAAAACCCCCTGACAGAGGTCTGTAAAACCGGATTTTTCAACGTGATGAAAAACCATTGATCGTTTCAAAACTATGAGTCAATCAGGATCGCATAAAGCAATTCAGAAAGACCCAAAAACAGCCCAATTTAGATAAAAAAAAAACCAAACGCCAAATATGCTTTAAGAAAAGAGCTCATCAAGAGTTCGTCGCAACACGTAACATTCTATTTCATAATTTCATAAATAAGAATACCGGCAGCCACAGAAACATTAAGAGAATCAATCTCACTTTTAACAGGTATCGCCACCTGTTGATCAACCATCTTCATGACTTGCGACGAAATACCGGTATCTTCGGCTCCCATAACCAGGGCTATAGGTCCGGCATAATCAACCTGTCGGTAATTAACACCGGCCTTTTCGGAAGCCGCAATAATGGTGAAATTATGGCTTTTAAGAAACTTCATGGTATACCAAAGCCGCGGCACACGACAAACCGGAATCCGAAACAGAGCGCCCGCCGATGTTTTAATGGCATCACCGTTAACCGGTGCACTCCCCTTTTCGGGAATAACAATAGCAGATACGCCTGCACATTCAGCCGTACGTGCGATGGCACCAAAATTGCGCACATCGGTAACGCCATCCAAAATGAGAACAACAGGACGTTCCCCATCTTCCATTTTCTTCTGCACTACCGTCTCAACATCCTGATATGACACTGGAGAAACCAAGGCGACTACGCCCTGATGATTTTTGGTCGTAACACGATGAATGCGTTCAATAGGTACCAGCTGAAAGGGTGTATTATTATCTTTCAATGCCTTTTTAAGTTCATTGAATAGCTCTCCCTGCAAACCATTTTTTACCAGAACCTTTTCAATGATCTGATCACTCTTCAGAGCTTCAATAACAGCTCGTATTCCAAATATCACATTACTTTCTGCCATAATTATTTTATATTTTTAATGACGACCAGATATTTTCCAGATATCCTTACGGTACGCAACCCATATATTCCATTGATATTCATGCCATGATATTATTTAATGCTTGCAAGGAAAATACAACTTCTGCGTTATGTTTATCCTCAAAATGCTCATTAACTAAAAAACTAACAACTAATGGGCACATTAAGTATGCACGAAAGGTAATACCAAAATAGTTATTTACCCAAGGACTCCAATTGAGATTCAACCAAAGCCATTTCGTTATGTAACTCTTCCCATCGTGCCATTTTCTGATTTAACTTCTTACCAATATTCTCGTAATCAGTATATAAATTCAGATTTCCAGCCTCTACAGGATTTTGAAGTGCTATTTCCAACTCAGCATGCTTCTGCTCCAGTTCTTCAATTTCCTTCTCTACGGCAGCTACGTCGTTACTGAACCGCTTTAATTGCCGGTTTAATTCCTTACGCTCTTCAAAAGAACGCTTATTGGCAGATACCTCGGAAACATCGGCCATTTTTTCAGCCTTACCGGAAATTGAAGGCGACGCCTCCAATTCTCGAAAAGACTCAATTTTTTTATTTTTAAGAAATTCATAAATTCCGCCCAGATGCTCTTTAATATTACGGTTGGTAAATTCGTAAACCTTATCCACCAAACCATTTAAGAAATCACGATCGTGAGAAACCAAAAGAACTGTTCCATCAAAATCAAGCAAAGCCTGCTTCAAAATCTCCTTCGATTTAAGATCGAGATGGTTGGTCGGCTCATCCAGAATAAGAAAGTTAACCGGTTCAAGTAACAACAATACTAATGCCAGACGGGTTCTTTCGCCACCTGATAAAACAGCCACTTTTTTATCAACGGCTTCACCACTAAACAAAAAACCGCCCAATAAATCTCTTATTTTGGTTCGGATATCACCTACAGCAACATTATCAACCGTTTCGAACACCGTAAGACGCTCATCCAAATTGTCAGCCTGATTCTGGGCAAAATAGCCAATTTTAACCTGGTGTCCCAACTCCACGGTTCCGGTATGCTCCAATTCATTTAAAATAATGCGGGCCATGGTTGTTTTACCTTCGCCGTTTTTCCCTACAAAAGCGACTTTTTCACCACGCTCTATCTGAAAATCGACCTGTTCAAGTACCTTGTGATCTCCAAAAGCTTTAGAAATATTACGACCTTTCACCGTTATACTTCCAGCGTGTGGGGCCGGCGGAAATTTAATGCGAAGAGCTGATTTATCAAATTCATCAACCTCTATTCTTTCAATTTTATCCAACTGCTTGATGCGCGATTGCACTTGTACTGACTTGGTGGCTTTGTAACGGAATCGTTCAATAAAAGCTTCTGTATCCTCAATCTTTTTCTGCTGATTTCGAAAAGCAGCCATCTGTTGTTCGTAACGTTCAGCGCGAAGCGTCAGATAATTGGAATAAGGCACTTTATAATCGTATATTTTACCCAACGAAATTTCAACAGTCCGATTCGTAATATTATCGAGAAAGGCCCGGTCATGCGAAATCAATACCAAGGCACCACCAAAAGCTGACAGATAATCCTCCAACCACTGAATCGACTCAATATCCAGATGATTAGTGGGCTCATCCAACAAAAAAACATCAGGCTTTCGTAAAAGAATTTTAGCCAACTCAATCCGCATGCGCCAACCGCCACTAAACTCAGACGTTGGCCTGTCCAAATCACTTTGTTTGAAACCAAGTCCTTTAAAAGTCCATTCCAATTGAGACTGGTAATTATGCCCGCCTAAAATTGTGTAGCGTTCATTTTTTTCAGCCAGCAGATCCAACAATTTAAGATAACTCTCAGATTCGTAATCGTCGCGTCCACTAATTTCCCGGTTAAGATCCGACAATTCATGCTCCAAAGTAATAATCTCTTCGAAAGCACGCTCCGCCTCTTTCCTAACGGTCAAAGTGTCAGAATAGGTCATGTGCTGAGGCAAATAACCCAGAGTAATATCTTTTGGCTTAGAAACAAGGCCTTCGGAAGGCTGCTGAAGACCTGCAATAATTTTCATCAAAGTGGATTTTCCTGCACCATTTTTCCCTACCAGTCCAATACGGTCTTTCGTATTTATAAGGAAAGAAACATTATCGAATAAAAGAAAACCACCAAAATTAACGGTTAATTGGTTTATTGAAATCATTCAAAAAAATCAAATTACATGTAAAAATTGACTTACTCGCAGGTTAAAGGTTCTTGAATGGTCTGTAAATCGGGTGTGAACCGAAGTTTAAACAATCCATTATTATAAAAGCCTCCCCAATTAGAAACGCGTTTAAAATCAAATCTAAACTGAATTTCATCGTGTTTAACCAGCGGCAAACAAAGGTCAAAATTACGCCCATACTGAACCATTGCAGAAATAAAAAAAAGCGTCACATCATATCCCCAAATACCAAATCGACTGTAGGCCGAAGTCGCATCGGAATATTGAAAATAAGGCGATATAGCATGTGGCTCAGTATGAAACCAGCTACGATATCGACTGATAAACCTACGCGTTGCAGCATCATTATAATCAATAATAAAGCTATTAAACAATGTAGTATTCAAGGCATAAATATTTTCAGGTTCGATGGTTTGCATACGCAACCATTCCGAACGGCCAAACAAACTAAGATTAACTCTGGCCTTTTCTTTAACGCCGGTTAAAACCGGTATGATTTTAGATATTTCGGCGGGAACAACAGAAGGTACCACAATATAATTTTCCGAATTTTTGCTCACCAATGTTTGTATAGACACAAGATCATTATTCCCCGGACGATACTCCTGATATTTAATTTTGCGACCTTCAGCCAATAATCGGCTGGCACGTTCCTTTATTTTAAGCACTAACAGATTTGCCTCAATTTCATTTTCAGGCGGCAAAATCACCAACAAACTACTTCCCGAGGCCTGTTTAACAATGTCATCGGCCATTTGATCGAACATCAACGAATCGGGTGTATTAACCTGATACAGATACGGATTCGAATACAATTCATTCCTCGAATTATTTGAAATAGGATAAACCAATGGAATTGAATGCGTCTGCGCAAATTTTGAGACCAACGGCAGCTCTCCGGCCAGACCCGGTCCTATTATTAAATCGCACTGCGCCAGCCATGGATTGGACAGAACACGCTTGAGCACCAAAGAATCGGGCGCAATATCAAAAACCGACATTTCAACATTTACACCGGCACGCTTCAAACTATCCAAGGCCAGCAATGTACCGCTGTAAAACTCCATAAACACCTTGGATCTCCGTTGAGCTGTTTGAATACTACGCGTAAACCTCAAAGAATCCTTATCATCGTAATACAAACTGCTTTGATTAGCGTCAAAAGGTAACAGCAATGCCACACGTACAGGCCTGGCGTAACCAATTTCCTTATTGGGCACACAATGGGTAAAATCATAAGCTGCGCCAAGTGTGCTATCGGTCGACAGCTGTTTTTGCTGCTCAACCAAAGCCATACGAGCATTACCTGCAAACCACTCGTCACGGGGAATACGAATAATCGTTCCTTTGTTTAGCGAGCTGAAATTTACCCCGGGATTAACCTTTTTGATAATATCCATATCCACATGATATTCGCGGGAAATACCAAAAAGCGTCTCCTTTCGTTTTACCTTATGATTTACAAACAACTGAGAGTCATCAGTTTGTTGATCAAGTGTCATAGACTGAATTCCGCTGCGTGGTATCCGCAACAGATAACCTACTTTTAAATCATCTTCATTTAAGCCCGGATTTGCCGCACGAAGCTCTGCCACATCAATTAAATAACGTCGGCTAATAGAATAGAACGTTTGACCGGGTTCAATCAAATGGTATAAATAATTATCTCCGGAAATAAAACCGGCTGATGTTTCTCCGACAGAAGGTGCGTTTTGTTCATTAGAAACACTTTGCCTGGCGGGTATTTTTATCTTATCGCCAATACCAAGAATTCCGTCACGAAGACCGGGATTATCATGTATAATAGCATCAACCGAAGTCCCATACAAACGAGCAATTCCGTACAGAGTTTCTTTAGGCTGGACAATATGTGTAACGCCACTATTAATTTTATTACCATCGCCATCAGCAGGTTGCAGTGCATTAGTATTATTCCCTTCCACCGGAATTTGGAGAATTGCTCCCAAAACCAACCCATTTTCAGTACCCGGATTAAACGAATAAAGCTGCTCAACAGTAATACCATATTTACGTGCCACAAAATAGGCTGTTTGCCCCTTCTCAACGGTGTGAAAAATAAAAGCACGAGACTGCTGCAATTCTGAAGAATCACTATTCCGGCCATCAATAACAGGAATTCGGATAATTTGGCCGACCTGCAACTTCTCATTAATATCGTTATTGGCTTTTAAAATTTCGCTCATTGAAACACCGTAATCAACGCTGATACGATAGAGACCTTCGCCGTTTTTTACGACATGCAGATAATACTCTTTCCCGTTTAACTGGATTTTATTAGTGCTGTTATTTATGGTTTGTGTTTGCGACAAGCCGGCATCAAAAGACGCGAGTATTAAAAACAAAACCATTAAAATTTGCAATCTTAGTTTCATCCGTACGTAAATAATTTGTTTATAGAGTGCTTGCTACAAAAGTCCAACTTCTACATTATGCTTGTCCTAAAAATAGTCATTTACATTAGTAAACTCACATTTTTCAAACTTCAAAAGCCTCATAAATGAAGCTTTCTTTTCTGCCAAATGAAGTTCTAAGGCAAGCACTTATTTCATAGGAGTTAAGATTCCTTGGCAAACATGATCATTTTATCCCATCCTTTTTTTAAAAATGTATTACAATTTCAAAAAACAAACAAACAAGCATGTACATGCTTAAAAACAAAATTTCATAAAGCAAATACCCTGACTGTATAAATTAAAATTCAAAGATAACCAAAATCCCCAATTACACACATTACGTCTAAAATAATGGCCGAATCGGTTAGAGATAATGATTTTATGACCTTGCAAAGCATAACAATAACACAATACGAAACAACAAAAAAACAGTGCAACTATAAGAGATTAATAATTGCACTATTTCTGTATATTTAACTGAAAACGGAATTTAAGATTTTAACTGGGCTTCGATCTCCCTGATCTGTGACTTAAAGTCACGGTCGGTTTCAATAAGATTAGAAATTGTTTTACAGGCATGCAACACCGTAGCATGATCTTTCTTCCCAATACGGGAACCAATGGCAGACAAAGAGGAATTTGTCAGATTTTTCGAAAAATACATAGCAATTTGCCGCGCCTGAACAATCTCTCTCTTGCGGGTTTTCAACTGCAAAGAATCAGGTTCAAGGCCATAATAATCACAAACAGTCTTCTGAATATAATCGACAGATATTTCACGTTGTGAACGTCGTATTAACTTATCAACTACATTTTGGGCTGTAGAAAGCGTTATTTCGTTTTTATCAATGGTCGATAAAAACAATAAAGAAATAAGAGCACCTTCCAGTTCACGAACATTACTATTGATATGGCTAGCCAGATAATGAATAACATCAGCAGAGATGCTAATACCATCCTTATGTATCTTCTGTTTCAGAATATCAATACGGGTCTCATAATCAGGAGCCAGGATTTCGGCCGGCAACCCCCATTTAAAACGAGACAACAGACGATCTTCCATCCCTTGCAAATCCGCCGGTGCCATATCAGAGGTCAAAATGAGTTGTTTGCCACTCTGGTGCAAATGGTTAAAAATATGAAAGAAAGTATTCTGGGTTCCTGTTTTTCCTGCAAACTCCTGTATATCATCAACAATTAACACATCGATCATCTGATAAAAATTAAGAAAATCGTTTACGGAATTGCTGCGAATGGAATCGGTATATTGAGTTTGAAATTTATTGGCACTAACGTACAAAACAGTCTTTTCCGGCGAAACATTTTTAACTTCTACGCCAATGGCCTGCGCCAAATGTGTTTTGCCTAATCCTGACCCTCCATACAAAAACAAAGGGTTAAAAGCGGTTTTACCGGGATTTTTAGCGACTGCAATACTGGCCGAACGCGCTAATCGGTTACAATCACCTTCAACATAATTATCGAACGTATAATCAGGATTAAGCTGGGGGTCAACATTCAACTTGGCGATGCCGGGAATCACAAATGGATTCTTAATAACAGTTTCAGAAGCATGATTGGTACTCACGGCTCGATTACGTAAATCGACTTTATTAGACGTTGGAAAATTAACTGTGATAGCATCATGTTTAGACACGGCTGAACGACCTTTGTCCATAACAACACTGTATTCAAGTTTAGCCGTAGGTCCAAGAATAGAACGTAAACCCTTACTAACCAACTCAATGTACTGCTCCTCTATTATTTCATAAAAATACAAACTGGGAACCTGTATCGTTAACACATCGCTACGTAATTGCAACGGAACAATGGGGTCAAACCAAGTTGCAAAAGCCATGGGCTCTATGGATTGTTTAACAAAATCCAAACACTTACTCCAGACTTTATGGTGATCCGGTTTCATTATAATCTGCCTTCCTTTATATTTATGAATTATTTTTCCCTAATCGAGGTAAGACAAAAATTGTGAAAAAAAACCTGATAAAAAAACCAAAAGAGACTTGCTTTTTCAGAAAAAGGCTATGACTTTAATAGTCAAAGACTTCAATTCGGCAATCATAAAGCACTGTTTGTCAAGTGACTTAATAGTTCATTTAACTTCACTTAACATTAACAAAACATTGAGATATAACATCTTGTGAAGCATTGTTTAAAAAAAATAAACGTTCGTCAATTTTTTTTTAAAGCAAAAAATTATACCACAAAATCAATTTTTCAAATTTACTTTTCGTAGGGCTTTTTTAACCTTTATAGGTTGCCCTTTCCGAAAAGCCAATAAGGAAGCAGAAGGATATTCAGGCAGTAATTTATCCAATAAAAACAAAGCCTTAGAGTATGAGTTGGTTTCACCTACAGTATATATGTATTGTTGCCCATTGGTATCTTCAAAGACAGGATACTCACCCAAAACAATCTTATTCCGCAAATCATCCAAAGGTTTCTGCGATTGATCAATTTTTATTTTAAAAACGATATCTTTCTTATCAGCTAAATCTTCATCGGCATTAACATAGATCTTACGCCCCAGATTAATCGCAGAAAAGCTCACGTAACGTTCGGGATTATGCCTTACATCAGCCAGTAAACGATCCAGATTAGCCGAGGCATCCGTCAAATTATAGTACAATTTTGGATCGTTGAGTAACAAACCCGCCGAGCCTTCACCTTCAGCCACCAATGACAAAACGGTTTGAACAGTGGCCAGAGTAGAATCGGCTTGCGTAACCAACCCTTGCATATCAGCTTTTCTAAGACCATTGGTGATGGCCTCAAGATTTTGCATTGTCGCGGATAAAGCGTCGGCCTGCTGGCTCAATGTTCCGGTGAACGACTGAATATTTTCAAGACTTTTAGTTATTTCGCCATTGGGCTCCAACGATTGATTTAATTTGGAAGTCATTTCCTGAATATTTTGCATGGTGATGGTAAAATCATAGATGGCCATATCAAGACTCTTCTTGTTGCGGTCTGAAAACACCTCTCCGATATTTGTCATAACAGTGTCAAGTCGAACCAGCAAACGCTCTGCTTTATCTTTCAACGGCAAAACTTCCATTCCCATTTGATCAATCAAATCGCCCATTACATTCGTCTTCAACGTATCACCAGGTACTAACAAAGCCTCACTGTCGCCTTCCTGCAACTGAATCGCTTTACTCCCCATTAAATCAACACTATACAGCTGAGCAATCGTATTGGCCGGTAAAGGCAGATCTTCAGTTAAAATAAACGAAATCAAAAAACGCCTTTTCTGAACAGGGTGTAATTCAATACTCTGCACACTTCCCACTTTAAAGCCCTTATAATAAACCGGACCGCCTTCGTTCAACCCTACCACTTGTGAATATACAGCATAATACCTATCACCTTTTAAAAGCAAATTACGCCCTTTCATAAAATGAAATCCCCAAATCAGGACTGCCAAAGCAACCATTACCAATAAAGCTATTTTGTACTCTTTCTTTATCATGAACTATATTTTACAGCTATTTTAACAATATAAAGAGCTTCAAATATACAAAGAATAAGCCATTCAACCTGTCAATAAAAATATTTAGTGCCAGTAAGGAAACGCCATTCTTTAAATTATAATCACTGTCAAAATAGTTATTAACAGCAGTAAATTAAAGAAAATTCAACCTTCAACACAAACAGATCTGCGTAAAAACGCAAATCCAATAAATAATCGGAGAATGGGTTTCAGCCCAGCTATCAAACACAAACTATTTATTATCAGCAATAAAACCAGACTGCTTAACAAATCCGGAAAAGGTAAGTGTCCCTATTGGGAAGACAAAAATAACAGAAGTAAAATTTTTCAGACAGACTTTAATTACTCTACCGATGAGACAGGCACCCGCTCCGAACCATCAAAAGCAACAATAAAGCTATCGGGGACTTTCTTTCGGACTTCAGCCAAAATATCACAAATCTCTTTGTAGGACGAAGAACTACCAGTGGTATACTTATACATATTATTTTCTTGATACATCCACACATCATTAAATAGGGCCAAAACACCATACTCATTAGAGACCTTCTGAGAAGAAGAGGCTATTTGAACACGAAACAAAATCTTTGAAGCCTTCTTTTCTTTTTTGCTATCGTCTAAAGCTGAATCCGACTGTTTTGCGTGGTCGGATTTCAGTGCTGGTGATGAAACAGAAATATTATTACGTGCTTCAAAACGATCACGGTAATCTCGAATAGCTCTAAAAATACCAGATGCAATATAAGATTGTCCATCTTCAGACATCATGTATTTTTCTTCTTTGGGATTACTTAAAAAACCGACTTCCACAAGAATTCCGGGCATTGAGGTTTTTCGCAAAACCAAAAATCCGGCTTGCTTCACGCCTCTGTTATGACGTCCCACTCTTTGTTCAAACTGATTCTGAACCAATGATGCCACAGCAATACTTTGGTCGAGATAAACATTTTGCATTAACTCAAAAATAATATACGACTCAGGTTGTGTAGGGTCAAAGCCTTCATATTTTGTGGTGTAATCATCTTCAAGAATAATCACAGAATTCTCCTTTTTAGCGACTTCGAGGTTCTCTTCCGAACGGTGAAGTCCCAAAACAAAAGTCTCGGCACCATATATTTTAGGATTGCTAATCGAATTTCCATGTATCGACACAAATAAATCAGCTTTAGCTTTATTGGCTATCTCAGCCCGCTCATCCAAAGGCACAAATACATCAGTAGAACGTGTATATACCACTTCAACGTCTGGCATATTTTCTTTAATATAAGCACCTACTTTAAGAGCTATCGACAAAACAATATTTTTTTCCTGTGAAAGCTTTCCTACAGCTCCCGAATCCTTACCGCCATGCCCCGCGTCTATAACAACGGTCTTAAAACGAATTGGCGAATTATCCTGAGCCTTAAGCGGAATAATAAATAAAAACAATAATAAGAGACAAACTTGAATCTTTGGGACAGTATTTGTATATAAAGTCATATAATTTCCGGTAATTTATAAAAAGACAATAATAAAAGCTCCCCCAAAAAAGGATAAAACCGTTATGCAGACAAAGATAAAAAATATCTGACTGTAAGCCAGACCATACTTAAAGTTTTATACATCGGAAATACCTGTAGACCGAAATTTTAATTTATTTTTGTGGCACACCAAAAGGCGAGAATATTTTGACACCCTTAATAAACATCCATTCAAATAAAATAATGCGAGCGGGCATACTATCTGTATTAGCAACATGGATGGCTGTTGCTGGGCCTATAAATGGTCAAACCAACGAACTAATCCAAACTGAAAACGTCACATTTTCAGATTCACTGGCAACACCATCTGACTCATTATCGCAACCCCGTGATTCAACCACCGCAGCCAATAAAAATACCAGTTCCCCTTTTATTGATGCAGAAGTTAAATACAGCGCTAAAGATTCCACTCTCTTTGATCGTGGAAAAGTATTTTTATATGGGGATGCCTCTGTTAGTTATCGCGATATTTTACTGACGGCTTATTACATTGAACTTGATCTGGACAGCAATTTGGCCTATGCGGCCGGAACACGTGACTCACTTGGAGTTGAGCAAGGCCTTCCTGTTTTTAAAGATAAAGGCGGTGAATACACCATGCGCCGTTTAAAATATAATTTCGAAACAGAAAAAGCCATTATTGAACACGTTGTAACCGAGCAAGGTGAAGGATATATCATAGGTGAAAAAGCCAAAAAAAATGCTGACAACACTTATTTCCTGAAGGATGGGCGCTACACCACATGCGATAATCATGACCATCCCCACTTTTATATTAATATGACAAAAGCCAAAGTGATTCCGGGCGACAAAGTGATTACTGGTCCGGCGTATCTGGTGGTGGAAGATGTGAAAATATTCCCATTATTTGTCCCCTTTGCTTTTGTTCCAATGACCAGCTCATATCACTCGGGATTTTTAATGCCCTCGTATGGAGAAGAGAGCACCCGAGGCTTTTTCCTAAAAGATGGTGGATACTATTTTGCTTTCAACGATTATTTTGACATGGCCCTGACCGGCGATATTTATGGCAATGGTTCCTGGGGTATGCGTGCCTCCTCTAATTATAAGAAAAGATATAAATTTGCCGGGAGTTTCAAATTTCAACATATTACAAACCTTACAAGCGAAAAGGACCTGCCCGATTTTGCGAAGCAACAGGATATGAGCCTGAACTGGACGCACAGACAAGATCCCAAAGCCAATCCGAACCAAACATTTTCGGCCAGCGTTAACTACTCAACCAGTTCATTCGACCGTAACAATGTGGGAAGTATAATTAACCCTGAGGTTTTGGCAACCAACCAAAAACAATCCAGCGTCTCCTATTCGCGGAGCTTTCCAAATTCGCCATTCAACTTTTCAAGTACTTTAAGACATTCACAAAACAGCAAAGACAGCACCATAAGCCTCACGCTGCCAGATGTTACATTAACCATGAACCGAATATATCCATTCAAACAAAAAAACAGACTGGGAAAAGAAAAATGGTACGAGACCATCGGTTTTAGTTATACCGGAAACATGAGCAACTCAATTAGCAACGCCAAGGAAAGCGAATTAAGTCTTACACCCAAAAGTTTGAACGATGACTGGAAAAACGGCGTAAAGCATTCAATTCCGGTTTCGATGAATCTCAAATTGCTAAAATATTTCTCATTAACACCCAACGTAAGCTACACCGAACGCTGGTATTTTAAAAGTATCTCGAAACAATGGGATGAAGACGAGAATAAAATCGTATCGAAAGATACCACATCTGGATTTAACAGGGTGTACGACTACAGCTTTGGGGTGGGAACATCCACTAAAATATACACCTTCTTCACGCCAAGCAGAGCTATTTTCGGAGATAAAATAAACACCATCAGGCATGTCATGACGCCTTCAGTAAGCTTTAGCTATCGGCCTGATTTCTCGGATCCCAAATACGGCTTTTACGATTGGTTTGAATATTATAATTCCACACAAGACCGTGTAGTAAAACATGAATATTCATATTACGACGGCTCACTATACGGTACAGCAGGCAAAGGGAAGTCCGGATCAATGAGCATTGGACTGGGGAACATGCTCGAGATGAAAGTTAAAAGTGATCGTGACAGTACAGGCTTCAAAAAAGTAAGCATTCTGGAATCATTAAACTTCAGCACGTCATATAACTTCCTAGCCGACTCACTAAATTTATCAAACATTTCAATGAGTGGCAGGACTAAAATTTTTGGAACTAGCATCAGTTTTGGGGCCACATTCGATCCATATGCCCTCGATACAATCCCCACAAACACAAGCACCGTCTCGGTTTACCGATCAAGACACTACGAAGCATCTAAAAACAGTCGTTTGGTCAGACTGCAAAATGCCAATCTGAGCTTTGGTTTAAACTTTGATTCCAAAACTTTTAAAAAAGATAAAAAAGAAACAGAAGAGGCAGCTGCGCCGCCAGACGATCCTAATTACGATCCAATGTTTCAGGATCAAATGCAAAACGAACATACACAAGGAAGTCCCATGCCAGACAATGTGAAGGCAGCCTCGATGGATGACGATGGTTACACTAAATTTGAGATGCCGTGGAATGTCTCAATCAACTACAGCATGCGTTTGGTACAAAGTGATTTTAACAAACAAAAAATGGCCTATGACCATGATGTCACAGCAGATATAAACCTGTCGGGCCGCATTTCACTCACACCCAAATGGGATATTAGCATGTCAAGTGGTTACGATATTATACAGAAAGAAATTGCCCACACCAACTTACGGATAAATAGAAATCTGCACTGTTGGAGCATGAGCTTTAATCTGGTTCCTATCGGTAATTACAAATCATTTTTCTTTTCTATCGCCGTCAATAGCAGTCTGCTGAGAGACCTGAAATACGAAAAAAGAAGCAGTGCAAGAGACAATCCGGGATGGAATTAAAGAGACATCAGATTGTAAAATACATCAATAATAAATTTTGTATGAAACGAATTATTAACACGCCAAAAGCACCGGCCGCCATAGGTCCATACAGTCAGGCCATCGAAGTAAACAACACACTTTACATTTCAGGACAAATTCCGATCAATCCGGCTACCGGAAAGCTCGTAGAGGGCGATATCACATCGCAGACTGAGCAGGTTATGAAAAATATAGGGGCCATTCTGGAAGAAGCGGGATACTCTTTTTCGGATGTCATAAAATCAACTTGTTTATTGGCGTCCATGGATGATTTTAAGGCCATGAACAGTGTATATGGAAAATATTACAACGAGAAAGAACCGACACGGGCCGCTTTTGCCGTAAAAGCATTGCCGCTGGGAGCTTTGATAGAAATAGAAACCATCGCTTCAAAATAAAAACAAATAATAGTGCGTAAAATAGAAAAGCCCGGTGGTTAGCCGGGCTTTTCTTTGTTTGAAAAACGTAGTATGTTTGAAAATCTAAATTATTCGCTAACAACTTCAAATTCGACAGTTGCTTTCACATCGCGATACAGTTTAACAGTTGCAGAGTAGGTTCCCACTTCTTTAACCTGATCTTTAATCGTGATATTTTTGCGCTCAATGGTGAAACCATCTTTTTCCAATGCTTCAGCAATCTGAATATTATTAACAGAACCAAAGATTTTACCAGTAGAACTGGTTTTAGCACCAATGGTTAACTTTTTGCCATCCAATTTACCGGCCAAAACAGTAGCTTCTTCACGCAGTTTGGACTCTTTATGAGCACGTTGCTTTTGGTTTTCGGCATGGACTTTACGAGCTGACTCGGTAGCCAAAATACCTATTCCACGAGGAATCAGATAATTTCTTCCATATCCGGGCTTAACGGCAACGATATCGTCTTTGTGACCCAAATTAGTCACATCTTCTTTCAAAATTACATCCATAATGGTCTTTTCCTCCTTAATTTATTTCATTAAATCGGTTACGTAAGGTAACAGGGCCAAATGACGAGCTCTTTTAATAGCTTGAGCCACTTTACGTTGATACTTCAAAGAGGTACCGGTTAAACGACGGGGTAAAATTTTACCTTGTTCGTTCAAGAACTTTCTCAAAAAATCCGGATCTTTGTAATCCACATATTTAATTTTGTTCTTTTTGAAACGGCAATACTTCTTCTTTTTAATCTCTACCGATGGAGGGGTAAGATATCTTATTTCGCTTTGATTTTGTGCCATAGCTTATTTCTCCTTTTCAGTTTTTGATTTTGATTTTGCATTTCTTCTTTTTTCGCTGTATTGAATAGCGTATTTTTCCAACTTAAAGGTCAGAAAACGGATTACGCGCTCGTCGCGACGATAATTCAACTCCAGTTTCTCGATGAAAGAGGGTTCAGCTTTAAACTCTAACAGGTTATAAAAACCTGTCGATTTCTTCTGAATAGGATAAGCCAGCTTACGGAGACCCCAATTTTCTTCATTGACAATCTCGCCTCCGCTTTCCAGGACCATGTTCCTGATTTTTTCGACCGCTTCCTTCATCTGAACATCAGACAAAACGGGAGTTAAAATGAAAACGGTTTCATAATGGTTTAACATAGAAACAAATTTTAATGATATAAATGTTATTTGCGGCGCAAAAGTAAGAATTATTTTTGATTAAACAATAACTTATACGACCTCTTTAAAAGACGACACGATCTGCATCAGATCAATGAGTCCGCATCAAAATCACATTATTAAACAGAGCCATTCCAAGTGCCATTGCCCGCTTAGTGCCGGCTCTTAAAATCAAGAGCTTAAGCCAGAAAATCCAAGACTGCGTATGCCAGAAAGAATAATTTACTGGAGTGACCATCTTTAAGACAGACACAAAACAGAAGTTAGCCTTATCATTCAAAAACTAATTATTACGTTTTTCTCTAATCTCCACACGACGAATTTTGCCACTGATGGTTTTAGGCAACTCCGTTACAAAATCAATAATTCTGGGATATTTGTATGGAGCTGTTACCGTCTTCACGTGTTCCTGAATTTCTTTCACCAGCGCGTCATTACCAGGGCAATATTCTTCGGCAAGAATAACTGTGGCCTTAACAATTTGCCCCCGAATATCGTCGGGAGCTCCGGTAATAGCACATTCAACAACAGCCGGATGAGTCATCAACGCATTTTCCACTTCAAAAGGACTAATCCTGTATCCTGAACTTTTAATCACGTCGTCAACACGTCCAACAAACCAATAATAGCCATCTTCGTCGCGCCACGCCAAATCGCCTGTATGATAGTTTCCGTCATAGTGGCAAGCTGCATTTTTCTCATCATCCATATAGTAGCCCAAAAATAACCCAACGGGCACCTTATCGGCTGTATGAATGGTTATTTCGCCCACTTCACCATCTTCGCAAGGCTGACAATCTTTATTTAACAAACGAATATCAAATATAGGCGAAGGAATACCCATAGACCCCGGTTTTGGTTCCATCCATGGGAAAGTCGCTATTTGCAAAGTCGTCTCTGTTTGTCCAAACCCTTCCCGAAGCTTTAAGCCAGTCTGTTTATAAAAGGTATCGTAAATAACCGGATTTAATGGCTCGCCAGCCACCGAGGCCCATTTAAGTGCCGAAAGATCGTATTTAGAGAAATCTTCACGAATCAAAAAGCGGTAAATGGTAGGTGGTGCACAGAAACTTGTGATTTTAAAGGCACTAATTTTTTCAAGCAAATTGGCTGGAATGAATTTATCAAAATCATAAACAAATATAGCCGTTCCGCACAACCACTGCCCGTATAATTTTCCCCAGACCGACTTGGCCCAACCAGTTTCCGAAACTGTAAGATGAAGACCATTATCCTGAACATTCTGCCAGAATCTGGCGGTAACAATATGACTAAGAGGATAAGTAAAATTATGAGCCACCATCTTGGGGTTAGCCGTCGTTCCGGAAGTAAAATAGAGCAACGAAATATCTGAATTCTCAGGAGCACCATCACCCTGTGGCCGGACAAATGGCGCAGCTTCCTCAATTCCCTTATGAAAAGACAGCCAGCCTTCGGGCACAGTATCTTCAACCGTTACCAGCTTCTCAACAGTTGGAGAATCAGCCATCGACTCATTGATACTATCAACCAAATCAGGCTCTGAAACCGCTAGTATCATCTTAATCCCGGCCGCATTATTTCTATAACTTAAATCTTTGTGTTTTAACAGATGCGTAGCAGGGACCCCAATGGCCCCAATTTTATGTAAAGCAAGTATGGAAAACCAAAACTCATATCGTCTTTTAAGAATCAGCATCACCTTATCACCCCGACGGATGCCCAACGATTGAAAATAAGACGCAGTTTTATCACTGGCTTCTTTAAAATCAGCAAACGTAAAATTATGCGTTTCTCCTTCATCATTAACCCAGCACATAGCCCTTTTTGAAGGGGAAATACGGGCATATTCATCAACTACATCGTACGCAAAATTAAACCGCTCGGGAACAATTATTTCAAAATTTTCCTGAAAATCAGTTAGCGATGAAAACTCCGATTGTTTTAAATACTTTTTAAACATGCAAAAAAAAATTTTAAAGAATAATGGCCAAAAATGTGGCCGGTTGATTATCCATAGCGACCATGCCATGATTCAACTCGGAATTAAAATAAATAGAATCGCCCGCTTCGAGGATCATCTCTTTACTGCCGATAAAGAATTGCATTCGACCGCTTATCATATAGTTAAACTCTTGTCCTGGATGTGCATTAAAAGCCATTTCCTTGTTTTCTTTGGGCTCAACCGTAACTAAAAAGGGTTCGCACTTACGATTTTGAAAATTACCGGCTAGTGCCTGATAAATATAGGCTTTCTGTCTATCAACACTGCTGCCCTTACCTTTACGGGTCAGCGTATAAGAACGCATCAGGGGCTCTTCGCCCGATAAAAGCGCCGTAAGATCGAATTTATAACGTTGAGCCATACAAAAAAGAATACTCACGGGAATATCCACTTCTCCACTTTCAAATTTCTGATATTGCGCTTGCGTAACACCACAGGTCGCAGCAGCCTCTTCGGTCGAAATCTCCAAAACTTCACGCATTCCGATGAGACGATCGGCTATTTGTTTTATTTGTTCTTCCATAGATCTAAATATTGTTCGCTTAATTTATATCGATTGGATAAAAACAGCATTTGTTATAAACCTTAACACCAAAAATAAAATTAACACATATCATGCAACACATTGATAGAACTACCTTTGGATAACTTTTTAAGTAGTAGAATAACGACTAATTCACAAGGATAAGAGGTTCTAAAAATAAGCATTTTTGTAACCAAATGACAAAACAATTTACAAGTTCAAATAAAATATCCTATCAAAAGGCTGTTACTTTGATCAATTCACAAATAATTATTACGTATTTTTAATTAAATTTGAATTACTGATATTCAAAAAATTCCACAGCTACTTCATCAAATATTCATATAAGATCAGTATAATGTTTCAAATCAAATAAAGCTTGCGCAAAAACGTCTGCGAAAAATCACACAGCTTCATTTATCAGGCTTTAACAACATGAAAATGAATCCTTACAATTACAAATAATCATTTTGAATACGAACGTAACGAAAAAAACAAGAATATTTCACAATATCAATGGTACAAAAAGAGGAAACGTCCCCTCGGCCATACAAAAATAATGTTGTTCTCCTGAGCAACACCAGATGAAAAATATCAATTCGGACTACCGCACTATCTTATATATTTAGTTTTGAGAAATAAAACAAATCATTATGCTTGAAAAAATAATTGATTTCAGCATTAAGAATAAACTAATTGTTATTCTGTTTACCCTGACTATTGCCGCCTTTGGATTATATGCGGTATTCAAAATACCGGTTGGAGCGGTGCCTGATATTACCAACAATCAGGTTCAGGTTATAACAACTTCAGGAAATTTATCGACGCAGGAGATAGAACAATATATTACAGCTCCTGTGGAGATGGAAATGGCCAATCTTCCGGGCGTCAATGAAATCCGCTCTATCTCAAAATTTGGCATCTCATTGGTGACTATCGTTTTTGATGAAGAGATGGATACCTACCTGCCGCGCCAACTTATCGCCGAAAAAATCAAAAGTGCTACGGCCAAAATCCCGGAAGGGTTCGGAGAACCCGAAATGGGACCTATTACAACAGGATTGGGCGAGATTTACCAATACACACTCGACCTAAAAGATGGCTACGAAAACAAATACACGGCAACCGACCTGCGCACCATTCAGGATTGGGTTATCAAACGAAGGTTGTCTGGCATCAAGGGTGTCGTTGAAATTAATAGTTGGGGTGGCAACTTAAAACAATATGTCGTATCAATAAACCCGACACAGCTTTCGGCCATGCATATAACTCTTTTAGAAGTGTTCAATGCATTGGAAACGAACAATGGCATATCCGGTGGCTCATATATCGAAAAAGCTAACCAAAGTTACTTCATTCGAGGCGATGGACAGGTTAAATCGGTTGAGGACATAAAAAATATTGTTGTTAGCACTAACGATGGAATCCCCATTCTCATTAAAGATATTGCAAAAGTAGAATTTGGTCACGCCAACAGATACGGGGCAATTACTGCAAACGGAAAAGGTGAAACCATCCTCGGGCAAGTAATGATGCTAAAAGATGCAAACTCCAAAGAAGTTATCAATGAAGTTAAAAGCCGGGTTGCCGAAATTCAAAAAAATCTACCGGAGGGTATTTATATCAATCCAATCGTTGACAGAAGTGAACTGGTTGCCAAAACGACTCTCACTGTAACTGAGAATCTTATACTTGGTGCATTCATAGTGATGCTCATGATGATTTTATTGCTCGGGAACATTCGCGCAGCATTGGTAATTACCTCCATGATTCCTCTGGCACTTCTTTTTACCATTTCAATGATGTATATCTTTGGCATCGATGCCAATCTGATGAGCCTTGGAGCTCTTGACTTCGGGATTATAATAGACGGAGCCGTTATTATTGTTGAATTTATAGGGATTAAAATAACCGAACGAAAAACTGACCTAAAAGACGCCAATGGTGACACAAGGGCGGGCATTATGGATGCAATATCTTTTGAAGGGGCATCAAAAATGATGAAATCGGCCATATTTGGACAAATTATTATTCTTATTGTATTCATTCCCATCCTCTCATTAACCGGGGTGGAAGGCAAAATGTTTAAACCGATGGCCTTATCATTCTGCTTCGCTATCATTGGCGCAATGATAATGGGACTAACGTGGTTACCTGTTGCCTCCTCATTATTTCTAAAGCCAACCACATCCAACAAAAAAAATATTGCCGACTGGGTTATGAAAATGGCACAAAAATCCTACTCCCCGGTCATTCGTTGGGCCTATATACACAAAAGAATGGTTCTTGGAGCGGCCATTCTCTCATTATTCGTAACGGCTTTTCTTTTTACAAAAATAGGGGGTGAATTTGTTCCCACACTAGACGAAGGCGACTTTGTTATCCAGCCCGTTTTAAAAACAGGCACATCGCTCTCAAAAACCATTGAGACGACCACCCAAATGGAACAAATTCTCATAAAAAAATTTCCGGAAGTAGAAAAAATTGTTAGTCGGATTGGTGCCGCAGAAGTCCCTACCGACCCAATGTCGATGGAAGAAATTGATATGATTATTAAATTAACCCCACGTAAAACATGGACTAGTGCTACAAGTAAAGAAGAATTAGCCGACAAATTTAAGGATGCTCTGTCGGCAATTCCGGGTATTGATTATGAATTTACCCAACCAATAGAAATGCGCTTTAATGAGCTAATCACCGGCGTACGTTCCGACATCGCCATTAAAATATTTGGTGATGATTTAGCTTACATCGATCAAAAAGCACTCGAAATAAAACAAGTAATAGAAGGAATACCCGGTGCAAGCGACATCATTCTGGAGAAAACAGCTGGTTTACCCCAAATCAAAATTAATTACAACCGCAGTAAAATAGCCTACTACGGCGTCGATGTTACTCTACTGAATCGTTATCTGTCTACAGCTTTTGGAGGGGATGCCACCGGCGTTGTTTTTGAAGGGGAAAAACGATTCGATTTAGTGGTTCGTTACAATGCGCAAAACAGAACAGACATCAATGACATTAAACATTTGAAAATACCAATACCCAACGGCAGCCAAATACCGCTATCAGAACTTGCCGATATACAATACGCGCAAGGTCCTGCCAAAATATCCAGAGAAAACACGCACCGCAGAGTCGTAGTGAGTGTTAATGTACGAAACAGGGATCTTCAATCAGTGGTAAAAGACATACAATACACCATTGATAAAAACATCACCTTAAATCCCGGCACTTACATCGCCTACGGAGGTCAATTTGAGAATTTGCAAAATGCAACAAACCGACTACTGCTGGCTGTCCCTGTAGCCCTATTGCTCATATTTATTTTTCTGCATTTTGCCTTCAAATCGCTAAAAGACGCGATCATGATCTTTTCAGCTATTCCACTGGCTACTGTTGGAGGTGTTCTTTTGCTATGGCTACGAGGCATGCCTTTTAGTGTATCGGCAGGCGTCGGATTCATAGCCCTTTTTGGTATCGCGGTACTCAATGGAATTGTTTTAATAGAACACCTGAAGGAACTTAAGCACAATGGAACAATGAGTATGCGTGAAATCATCATTCGGGGAACAAAAGACAGGCTGCGCCCTGTTATGCTTACAGCCGGAGCCGCTGCAATGGGATTCTTACCGATGGCAATATCAACCGGCGCCGGAGCGGAGGTACAACGCCCATTGGCAACAGTAGTCATTGGCGGGCTATTCACATCCACCATGCTGACGATGATTGCTCTTCCTTTGATGTTTGAAATTTTCTACAACGTGATAGGTATAAAACTATTTCCCTTAAAATTTATAAGAGCCAAACAGGGATTGGTTCTCTTACTTCTGCTTCCGGCCTTTAGTTTATTCTCGCAAAATAGTGAAATAAAAATGGATAAAGCGATAACTATTGCGCTGCAAAACAACAAAGAGCTTAAAGCCTATTCGCTTAAAGTGGATGAACGAAACACATTAATAGCCTCGGCCCTGGCACTGGATAAAACAACTTTTACATTTGGTACCGACCAAAATAATATAGCGGAAAACAACCATCCTTTAAAAGTTTGGGGCGTAGAACAGAATTTTAGCTTTCCAACGCTGTATCGTGCAGAATCGAAGGCAAAAAAAATTGAACGCAACATAGCCGAGGCCGAACTGAAAATTCAAATTGAAAACATCATCAAACAAGTTTCTTTAAATTACATTGAATTACAAATACTTAACAAAAAACGTGATATTTATGATAACATTGATAGCCTGTACCGCAATATTCTAAGAGAAGCCATAATAAAATACAGCAGTGGTGATATTAGCAATCTCGATTTGCTAACCATTAAAGCCAAGCAAAAACAAACAAATAACCTGCTCAACGAAATAAAACATGACATTGATAATACCTATTCACAACTTAAAAATATAATGGGGTATGATAGTTCATTTGTCGTTTCGCAGGAAATAACCCAAATAAACTATACAAACCGAACCATTGACGCAACCCCCTCTTTTTCATGGTTAAAAAGCAAAGAGGAATTGGACAATGCCAATATTGGCATCGAAAAAAATAAGCTCCTACCCGACATCTCGTTCAACTATTTTATTGGAACAAATTTTTTTGAAGATGCAAAATACTACCACGGATTTGAGGCAGGGCTCTCCATTCCAATATTCTTCAACGCCCAAAAATCCATCATCAAAGCATCAAAAATAGCCTTAAATGCTACCAGACAATTTTCAGAATATGACATTGACCTCCTTAAAATTAAACAGAAAGGACTTCTGGACTCACACATAAGACTAAAGGCACTCTTAAACGACTATGCCGATAATAGCAGCAAACTTTACGATGAAATTATCAGAACGGCGCAATTAAGCTTTGACAATGGTGATATTGATTTTTTTAAATTCGCATCAAGCACCGAAACAGCTCTACAAATAAAGCTGAACTACCTCAACAACCTTATGAATTACACCAACGTGACACTTGAACTTAATTATCTCTCAAAATAAAACGATATGAAAACTCTAAAACAGATCTTATATAACGTCAGCAAAAAAACGCCATTTTTTTCGTTACGCTCACTTTCAAAATGGCCATTTTCATCAGGGAAAAGCAATTTTGAGGAAAAGCACAACACCGATGTTCGACTTTTCAAGCAAGCTTTATATATAATAACAATTCCACTCATCGTACTATCGTGTGCAAGCGAACCTGCAACAGTTGAACAAGAATCAAACCTGATTGAAATAACTGAACAGCAGTTTACCACAGAGGCAATGCAAGTGGGCAAAATAGAACGTCAAATTTTTGAAAAAACAATAAAATGCAATGGCAGCATCGTTCCATTACCTAACGGGAAAGCAAAAATTAGCACACCACTACCCGGTGTTGTTAAGGATGTTTACTGTCATAACGGTCAATTTGTAGAAAAAAATCAAACGTTGCTAATGGTATCAGGAAACCAAATAATTGATATCCAAAAAGATTATGCCGAAGCCTCGGCAAATTACAACCGTTTGAAAAACGAATATGATAGGGTCAGTTTACTTTACAATGAAAGAGTGATACCTGAGAAAGAATATATTATTACCAAAGGAGATTACGAAATTTCCAGAGCAAATTATATCGCATTAAAATTGAAAATTGAAGCCCTGAATTTGTCAATTGCAAAAATCGAAAATGGTAATTTTTATGCTTCATATCCAATAAAATCACCCATTAGCGGCTATATTTCCAACCTGAAAGCCAACATCGGCAGTTACATAGATCAACAATCGGCACTCATTGACATAACAGATCCATCGATGTTTCAGGTAGAACTATCGGTGTTTTCGGCAGATATCGCAAAACTAAAAAAAGGACAAACCGTTCGCTTTAAACCTGTCAATTCAGAAAACCCACATCTGGCTGTAATTACTTCACTGGGCGTTGCCATCAGCGATGAATCAAAATCCATATATTGTTATGCCGCGTTATCAGATAAAATTACGAAACCCATTGCCAATGAATTTATTGAATCAGAAATAATACTCAGCACAGACACCGTAAATGCGCTACCTGCAGAAGCCATTATAAATTCAGATTCAAAATATTTCATTTTGGCCCTTAATAAAAAAGAAGACGCAAAATACTATTTTGATAAAATTGAAGTCAACATCGGACAGCAATACAATGGCTACACGGAAATAATAAATCCAAAAATTGATGGGTTAGTCGCATTAAAGGGGGTGTATAACATTCAACTTTAAAAGGTAGAATCTGTCTATAAACATTAGTGTCCAAAATATCAAGTTCAAATACAAGGCTTGTGAAGCCTTAAAAATAAAGGCGTTTACTTTTCGTAAAAGACTATTTTTATGACAAACATAACGAAGTCGTTGACTTTATAGACAAACACTAAGAAAAATGCTGAATGATTAACGAAACCTCAGACGCTTCAATAAAAATAAAAGGTACTTAATTTGGAATAATCATTCCAAATTAAGTACCTTTGCCACATGACCAAGAAGAAAGCCATACTATTGAGCGCGTTAAACCTTCTAACAGAGAAAGGCATTCACAATACCCCTATGTCGGCAATAGCTAAAGAGGCAGGCACAGGAATGGGAACCATATATAATTACTTCTGCAGCAAAGACATACTCATCAATGAAATTTATGTAGATATCAAGGAAAAAGAAAAAAGTCTATTCCAAAACTTTGATAATGATCAGCCCCTAAAAACGCAATTTGATAATTATCTGGCTTCAACTATCGATTTTTTCATCAACAACAAAGTCTATTTTGTGTTTATGGAGCAACTTCATGCATCACCCATAATTACAGATGAAAGCAGAAACAAAGGACTAGAAGCAGTTGGTCCGGTCATTCAACTCTTAGAAAGAGGAAAACAAGAACGAATTGTAAAAAGTATTGATACCGATGAGTTACTGCAATTTATAGGAGGTGCAATATTGGCCTACTTAAGATGGTATTTCAACCAAAATAAACCAGTTAGCAAATCCATCCAAAATCAGTTAACAATGGTTTGGGATGCCATTAAAGCGTAAAAAATTTTCAACAACAATTGGAATGAATGTTCAATCCAATATAACAATTATACGATGAATAAAAATGTATTGATTACCGGCACGTCAAGTGGCGTCGGATTGGAAAGTGCCGTACTGTTTGCACAAAATGGATACAAGGTATACGCTACCATGCGAGATATTAATAAAGCCCAGGCACTTAAAGAAAAAATAAAAAAAGATAATCTGAATATTATCTTGCTCCCGCTTGATGTGACGGATAAGCAAAGCATACAAACGGCAATAGAAACCATTATTGAAAAAGATGGAAAAATAGATGTATTATTGAACAATGCAGGAGCCGGCTTTGCCAAAACGACCGAACAATCGAGCGAAGAAGAAATAAGATGGGTTACGGAGGTTAATTACCATGGCGTTGTATTTTGCACCCAGGCCGTATTGCCTTTTATGCGCAAACAAAAATCCGGGCAGATCATTTCAGTCACTTCGGTTGGAGGGTTAGTTGGACAACCGTTTAATGAATTATATTGCGGGGCCAAATTTGCCGTTGAAGGGTATATGGAAGCGCTTGCAACCTATGTGAGCGATGCGTTCAACATTAAAATTAGTTGTGTAGAACCTGGTGGCATTAGCACTGAGTTTATGAAGTCAGCCATAGGAAAAACGGCCGTAGACGGACAATTCGCAACGGGCGAATACTTACCTATTTTTGAAAAATACATGGCCGGAAATCAAAAACGAGCCAACGAAAGCGGCGAATCAGTATATCAAACCGGACTTGAAGTGGCGGAAGTCATATTAAAAGTGGCACAGAATGAAAACCCGCCTATTCGCATTCGTACTTCGAAATGGGCTGAGGACTTTTGTCGTTTAAAAACACAAGCCGACCCCGACGGGACAAAACTGGTCAGTGAAATTAAAAAGAGCTTTTTATAATAAACACCTAATTTTCATTGGCATTTACGCTTTTCTGCAATGATATTCGTCTCACAATTCTCAAAATGTGAAGTTCCTTTCGTTAATGATCATTTTAAGGGCAAGCCCGACAAAAAAAATGGAGTCGTATTGCAGACTCCATTTTTTTCGTTGCGATTATTTAATGCTTGCTAGAAAAACCCAACTTCCACGCTATGCTTATCCTCAAAATAACCATTTACCAGAGTAAACTCCCATTTTTCGAACTTCGCAAGCCTTGTATTTGAACGTTATATTTCAAACACTTAATTTTAGAGAGACACTATTTATAATCACTAAAATATTTCATAAACTGCACCCTTTCAAACATCTCTGGATTTGCAGGTATCAGCTGTTTTCCTAAAGCGTGAACATCAGCCACCGTAGCCAACCCTTTGTCGTCCATCCACTTTTCTAAAGAACGAACAAAATCGATGATATAACCGGGTCCATTTTTATAGATAGCTGTTACCACCTGAACAACAGAAGCACCCGCCAAAAGCATTTTAATAAATGTTTCGGGGCGATGAACGCCGGTAGACGCAGCAATATCCGCTGTTACCACATCCGAAAGCACCGATACCCAACGTAAAGGCCACACATAATCGCCAGGATTGGAATACACCTGTCCGGAAGTCAAACGCATGTTGTCAAGGTCAAAATCAGGATTGTAAAACCGGTTAAACAGTACTAACCCGTTAACGCCTGATTTGTCGAGACGTGTCGCCACATTGGCCAGGTCGGTAAAAAAAGGAGACATCTTAACCGATACCGGAATGGAGACATGCTGACGCACCTTATCCACAATTTTCAGATACCGATCGGTAATCGCAACGGCATCTTCGTCTGGCGACACGGGCATACGAAATAGATTAAGCTCCAGCGCATCGGCTCCGGCAGTTTGCAGACGACTGGCATAAGCAAACCACTCACCAACCGACCGGCAATTTATACTGGCAATGACAGGAATATCACTTTTGGCTTTCACATCCGAGATTAATTCGGTAGTACGCAAAAGCATATCATCCTTGAGTTTATAATCATAATAATCAAAGAACTCAAGATTATTCTCCATATCACCCAACTGTTCCTTAAAAGTATCACGAAATTCCATCTGAATTTCCTCTTCAAAAACAGACTTAAGCACTACCGCACCTACCCCGCTGCGAATCAGCTTATCAATAGATTCTGCGGTAGCGGTAAGACCAGAACTGCCCACGATTAAAGGATTTTTCAGCTCCAGACCTAAATATTTTGTTGTTAAATTTGCCATTTCTTCAACTTTTTGATTTAAGGGTTTTCGAAACAGTGTTTTGAAGAAGTCAATTGCCAAAAAAACAGGACAAACCTATTGGCAAAACTTATACGCAAAAACGACTATTTCAACACCTTCTATCTGATTATATCTAACGATTCATAAGATACTCATTCATTGATTTAGCGGCTTTACGACCATCGCCCATGGCCAAAATAACGGTCGCCCCACCCCGAACAATATCACCACCGGCAAACAAATCCGGGATTGATGTTTGCAGTGTATCAGGATTTACCTCTAAAGTTCCCCAACGGCTGACTTTTAAATCGGGTTGCGACTGAGGAATAAGTGGGTTGGGCGAAACACCGACGCTCACCACAACCGTATCGGCATCGATGATATACTCAGAACCCTCTACAGCCACAGGCGACCGTCGGCCACTTGCATCCGGTTCACCGAGCTCCATTTTTTGTAGCCGAATCTGTTTGACACGTCCTTTTTCATCTCCAATGTATTCAATGGGATTATGTAGCATCAAAAAATCAACCCCCTCCTCCTTGGCATGTTTAATTTCTTCCACACGAGCGGGCATCTCCTCCAACGAACGACGATAAATAATGACGGCCCTCTCAGCTCCCAAACGAAGGGCAGTCCGCACCGAGTCCATAGCAGTATTACCACCACCAATTACCGCCACATGTTTACCTTTCACCACAGGGGTATCCATTCCATTTTTAAAAGCCCCCATGAGATTCACACGCGTCAGATATTCATTGGAACTTAAAATACCCACTAAATTTTCACCCGGGATATTCATAAAACGGGGCAAACCGGCACCACTGCTGACAAAAAAGCCTTTAAAACCTTCAGTTCGCAGCTCATCGATAGTCGCTGTTTTCCCAACAATAAAATTGGTTTCAAATTGGACGCCCATCGTTTTTAAGCTATTAATTTCAACGTCCACCACACGATTGGGTAAACGAAACTCCGGAATACCATATTTAAGTACGCCGCCTATTTCGTGCAACGCCTCAAAAACCGTCACATCGTAGCCACGTTTAGCCATATCTCCGGCAAAAGCTAATCCGGAAGGTCCGGATCCTATAACAGCAACTTTAACACCGTTGGCAGGCCCCACTTCGGGTATGGAAACCGACCCGCTCTGCTGCTCAAAATCAGCCGCAAACCGCTCCAGATAACCAATAGCCACCGCAGGCTTATTCAGTTTTATGGTATAAAAACAATGGGCTTCGCACTGTTTCTCTTGTGGACAGACGCGACCGCAAACAGCCGGCAACGTACTCGTTTCTTTGAGCACATGAGCTGCCTCCAAAAAGTTACCCCGCTCAATATTCTTCACAAACTTGGGGATATTGATCTCCACAGGACAACCGGTGACGCAAGTGGGATTAGGACAATCAATACAACGTGAAGCTTCACGTAAAGCCTGTGCCTCCGACAAACCAGAATTAACCTCGACATAGGAATGCCGACGTTCGTCAGCAGGTGCTTCCGGCATTTTTACACGAGGCGTATCGGTACGCTCTTTATTCTTTTTTTTACTTCTCAGGTCCGCGCGCCACTGGGCACTACGTTCTTGTTTATAATATTCTTCAGAATTCATGAACAGTTACTTTTTAATAGACTGACAGGTATACGCTTCATTGGCCTTTTGCTCTTCATCACGATAGCCACCCAACCGTGATAACATCTCGTCAAAATCGACCTGATGTGCATCAAATTCAGGACCATCAACGCAAACAAACTTTGTTTTGCCGCCAACTGTGACGCGACAGGCACCGCACATACCGGTTCCATCAACCATAATGGTATTCAAACTGGCAATGGAAGGTATATTGTATTTTTTAGTGGTTAAAGACGCAAACTTCATCATAATACCCGGACCAATAATCACAGCCTGATCAATTTTTTCCCGCTGAATTATCTGCTCCATCCCTTCGGTAACGAGACCTTTGCGTCCATACGACCCATCATCAGTCATGACAATAACCTCATCAGAATACTTTCGTATCTGATCTTCCAGAATGATTAAATCTTTGGTACGTGCCGCCAATACCGAAATGACCCGATTGCCAGCAGCCTTTAGTGCCTCAACAATAGGAAGCAATGGTGCAACACCAACACCTCCACCACAAGCCAGTACCGTGCCATATTTTTGAATATGCGTGGCTTGACCAAGTGGCCCCACCAGGTCGAGCACCGTATCTCCCGGCTCAAGTGCCGCCAGTTTACGCGATGAAACCCCAACGGTCTGAACCACTAACGTTATCGTTCCTTTTGACACATCTGCTCCTGAAATAGTCAACGGAAAACGCTCTCCATGCTCATCCACCCGAACCATCACAAAATGGCCTGCTTTTCGTGCTTTTGCAATACGGGGCGCCTCTATTTCAAGACGAACCACATTTTCCGAAAAATAATGTTTACTAATAACTTTATTCATTACCTAATGCGTTAATTTACCTGGTAAAACAATCAATTTTTCTTCCGCAATAAATAAAAAACTGATAAACTAATTTTTCATTTTTCATCATATAAAAAGAAAAAACCAATGATATTTTTCATAAAATATGACAAAATTAGTGATTATTAATATGCCAAAAAGGTCCAAACTTGAGTCTTCTTCTTATTTACAACTATTCTAAATTACTAAGGCCGATATTGTGTCGGGACTTCGGTGATGTTAAGCAAAATGAATATATTTTTCTATTTTTGCCACAAAGCAATAAAAACATGTCAAAAAAAAAATCAACTGGCGGAATAATTTACAGCACCAATCCAAACTTCCAGCCAGATATTACAAATGACGAAGCCGGTGCACTTCCTCCAGAAAAACAAGACCTAAAAGTCTGGCTTGATAAAAAACAGCGCAAAGGTAAAATTGTGACACTCATCACCGGTTTTGAAGGACCTTCGAATGATTTAAAAGCGCTGGAAAAGCAGCTTAAAAACCATTGTGGCAGTGGCGGCAGCTCCAAAGACGGCGAAATATTAATACAGGGCGATCACAGAGAAAAAATTTTAACTTTTTTGATCTCCAAAGGCTTCAAAGCAAAAAAAGCAGGTGGATGACAGCGTCGCATCAACTAAAAAACGATTAACCCGTTAGTTAAATAAAACGACAAAAATGCCTAATAATTGGGATTGCGGGTTGTAGTTTTTTTGTACAATTTTGCAACATCCAAAAGAAAAGAATGAACAAGAAGCATAATATTTTTATACGTCTTCATCTGATTAAGCCAACCGGATTCATGCTGTTGGCCATTCACTTGTTCATTGCATTGTCATATACGTTATTTCTACACTCCCACACGCTTGATAACGGGGAAGTCATCACCCACTCCCACCCCTACGCACATCCCTTTGCGCCTCTTGGCGAAAAAGAAAAAGGAGGTCACCATCACAACCATTCTGCTTACCAGATTCTGCCGAACCTGCATCATTTTATGCTTCAGGAAATACCGGCAGGCCTGTTCATTGTTACGGTAAGAACATATATTTTTCTTCTACCACAACCACCTTACCACAATGTACAACCAACAACCAATCTACTGCGGGGTCCTCCCGCCTTTATTGCGTAATAAATTATTTCTTTTTAAACCATCCATTTTCCGTGTAAAAACACAAAAATGGGTATTTCTGTGATTTAACGAGTTGACAGCAATCAGCGTTAGACCTTACAATATGATATTGCCATAGACAAAACATTCCGATGGCGGATATTAGCATATTGATTGAGTTAGCCGTGTCTTGCTCTGCATTGACTCATCGTAAAAATAAAACAAAATAAAATGAAGTTCAGAATACTATTATTCCTGACCCTGGCATTGGTATATATTAAAACATACGCCGGTACTGAAAAGCCTCCCGTCAACATTATAAAAGGAAAAGTGACTACCAACGGTTCACCTTTACCTTATGCTACCATTCAAATAAAATCCACCACTATCGGAACGTCCTCCGATGTCAATGGGACATTTTCCCTTGAAGTTCCTGATGGCGATCACAAATTAAGAGTACAAGCAATGGGCTACAAGCCGATTGAAATCTCGCTTAACACTGAGAACCAAAATCAGAAAACACTAAATATCCCAATGGAGGAGGACGCTTTACTACTTGAGCAAGTGGTGGTAACCGCCGACCGTAACGCCAGAAAACGCACCGAGTCGTCGGTTGTCGTTAACACACTCGACGCCGACCTGCTGGCACAACTTCAGAGCACCTCTCTTAGCGAAGGCCTCTCTTTTTGTCCCGGATTAAGAGTTGAAAACACATGCGGAAACTGTGGCTCCAATCAATTGCGCATGAATGGACTTGATGGCCCCTACTCCCAGATACTCATCAACGGCCGACCCATCTTCAGTGGACTGGCATCGGTTTATGGTTTGGAATTGATGCCGGCCAACATGATTGAACGTATTGAAGTGGTACGTGGCGGCGGCTCAGCATTATACGGCAGCAATGCCATTGCCGGTACCGTAAATGTAATTATGCGAGAACCCCTGATCAACCAATACGAAGTTCAGCTGCAATCGTCGTTAATTGGTATTGGCGGCCAGCCGGAACCCGATAACACCATCCGGTTCAATACCACCATCACATCCGACGATCGTAAACAAGGACTGGCATTGTATGGCTTTTATCGAAACCGTTCGCCCTACGATGACAATAATGATGGTTTTTCGGAACTGGCTAAAATACGCAACACCACAATGGGTTTACACTACTCACTAAAAACGGGCTATAAAAGCAAAATTACGGCAGACTATTTTCACATCAATGAAATGAGGCGTGGTGGCAATGCTTTCGATAAACCATTACACGAAACACTCATTGCAGAAGCAACCGACCATCAAATCAACTCGGGAAATCTGACCTATCACCTGTTTACAAAACCCGATCACGAACTAACCCTCTTCATGGCAGCTCAAAGCGTTGACCGTGATTCGTATTATGGCGCTTCACGTGCTTTAGACGCTTATGGCACCACCAACGATCTCTCAATTTCAGCAGGGAGCCAGTATAAAATGACGACCGGCAGCAACACGCTAATTTTTGGTGCCGAACTGAATGGCAGTCAGCTTGAAGACGAAAAGTTAGGCTATAGAACAAATGAATATGATGCCGTACAAGACAAAATTACAGAGATCTACCACGACAACCGCCAGGTTGCCGATCAAAAAAACACCGTGGGTGGGGTCTTCTCTCAATGGGAACGTCGGATGGGAACCTTTTCTCTGTCTGCAGGATTAAGATTGGATTATTACGACATAAAAGACCAACTATCGGCGGCTCCAGACATTTCGAACACCGTCTTAAGCCCCCGGTTGAATCTGCTATATGGTCTCAACAAACCAATTCAGGCACGAATTTCTTATTCAAAAGGCTATCGTGCACCACAAATTTTTGACGAAGACTTGCACATCGAGACCTCTGAAGCCCGACAGATAGTACACGTAAACGATCCCACTCTGAAACAGGAAACAAGCAACAGTTATATGGCATCGTTAAATTACCAACTGCAAGGTGCTTCAAATAATATTGAATTGTTAGCCGAATTCTTTTACACCGATCTGCAAAATCCATTCTACAACGACATTGGATTACCCAATGAAAATGGTGTGGTAACCTATACAAGGGTAAACGAAAAGGATGGCGCGATAGTGAAAGGAATTAACATGGAAGCTACATGGCTACCGTCGTCTGAATGGCGTCTAAACGGCAGCTACACCATTCAAAGCAGCGAATATGGAGCGCCGCAGGATTTTAATGAAACTCGATTTTTGCGCACGCCCAACCAGTATGGCTATTTCATGATAGAATGGAATCCTCTTTCTACATTTTCTTTAAGCAGCAATGGCACGTACACCGGCGAAATGTTAATTCCCTATTTTGGCCCGACCATTGCAAATCCGGAAATAGGCGAATTACGAACCTCCGATACCTTCTTCGACTGGTCAGTAACAACCGATTACACACTGGAGACTAAAGCCGGTCATTTTCAATTTATCATCGGGATGAAAAACATTCTAAACAGCTATCAGGACGACATCGACATTGGCAGCAAACGGGATCCCGGCTACATATATGGCCCGATGACGCCACGCACATTGTTCTTTGGAATAAAAATCAGCAATATATAGCTTTCAAAATGGTCATTTACAGCAATAAATTCACTTTTTGAATGCTACGTAAGCCTGGGAGTTTGAACTTTAAAGTTCAAACTCCTTACTTTATGAACAAATACTGAATATCGCCGGCATCAGTTAATCCGTAATTACAACTTCAGGTGTTATTCCACTCGGAATAACCACTACGCATTAATACCCAATTTAACTCAATCGGGTATTCAATTACTAATTAATAGCTATTTTTACAGTTATGAGCATTTAGCTATCTTATAAAAAAAGAGAGCTAGGGTAATAAAAAATATAAACAATCAGCCGAAAAGTACTTAATGGATTTTTCAATAGTTAATCACATATTACTCCCGTATATCATTGCCATGTTTTTGGCTATTAATATGGGTGGAAGCGGAACAGCACCATCATTTTCAGTAGCCTACGGCGCAGGTCTGATTCGTCAGAATCTCATCCCCGGACTTTTTGGTATTATGGTATTCCTGGGCGCGGTGATAGCCGGTAAAAACACCTCAATCACCATTGGCAGCAGTCTTCTTCCGGCAGAAATGATGAATTATGCGCTGGTAAGTATCATTTTGCTGGCAGTAAGTATATCGCTGCTATTTGCCAATCTCACAGGTATTCCCCAGTCAACCAGTCAGGCAACAATTCTGGCAGTCACAGCTCCGGCTCTGTATTTTAACACATTAAACACGCATGTGCTATTAATAGACATTATCCCCACCTGGTTCATTCTTCCATTGGTATCGTTCGTGGTTTGTCTGCTAATCGGAAAATACATCTATAATCCAATTCGTCGCCGCGGCTATTTGATGTCGCCAAAAACCTACAATCACCCAATATTAAAAATTCTTGTCATTGCAATGTCGCTATACGTTGCTTTTAGCATCGGAGCCAACAATGTGGCTAATGCGGCTGGCCCCATCGCCTCAATGACCATGAATGAGCTGGGCATCACCAACAACGAAAATAATTATAAATTGATCTTGATGCTGTCTATTTTAATTGTAGCCCCGAACTTTGGAATTGGCAGTTCTGTCTTTGGCAAAAAGATCATGGAAAATACAGGTAAAGAAATTATCCTTTTCGGTAAAATTGAAGCCATTATCATCGCGTTTGTTACGGCCAGCTTGTTGCTTGTAGCATCGCTTACCAAAGGAGTTCCCACCTCACTGGTGCAGCTTAATGTAGGCGCTATTTTAGGTATTGGCGTTGCAAAACTTGGCGCCAAAAACATCTTCAAAAAAACACAGGTCAACAGATTTTTTATTGTCTGGCTAATTGCACCGGCCATTGCCTTCTCCACATCGCTGCTACTTACCTGGATAGCTGATAACAGCGGATGGCTCACGCTTTAGAAGTTTTCAACTGATTCTTCAAGACCATACTTCTGTGTGAAAATTCGGGATTTTAAATAAAATCAAATTATATGTATTGAGCCAGATTAACACAATTAATCTGGTTTATATTAAGTTGGCACGAAAACGCTATTTGTTTATTCTCGCTATAAAAAAAATTATGTAGACAGAAGACTGCTGTTTTTAAAGCTGCGCAAGCCTTGGATTTGAACTTTTTAGCTTAATCTTCACACTTTATGTACAGGCAGTAACTTGTCATAACAAACAAACTTAGCATAGACATTAGAAGTTATATTGTTGCATCTATTAATATTTATTCACAATATTGCACAATAATTTTTTCATGATGCCGATTGAAGCCATTCTAATAGAAGAATTAAATAAAGGAAGTATCGAAGCTTTTGACGAATTGTTCAGAAGGTATGCACCACGCCTACATGCCTTTGGCCTAAAATATTTAAAATCAAACACAGATGCTGAAGAACTGGTGCAGGATGTATTTTTAAAAATATGGAAAAACAAAAACAAACTAGACAAAACCCAAAATTTTAAATCTTACCTTTTCACAATAGCTTTTAACCAAATCAAAGACTATTTTACACACAAACTTTTATATCTTGAAACAATCAACGACACCCTATTGCCTCCCGACCTATCTCCATTGGAATCGATCTCTTACCAATCAATTCTTGACAATATTTCTGTATTGATAGAACGGCTTCCTTCACGAAAAAAACAGATATTTAAACTAAGCCGTTTTGAAGGTAAAAGTTCTGCAGAAATAGCTGCCTTACTTAAAATTACACCTAAAACGGTAGACAATCAAATATCTGAAGTTATTCACCTCCTTAAATCAAAAATTAACCCATCAGATCTTTTAACCATTCTATTTTTCTACCTCTTTGTAAATTAATGACTTTCTACTAAATTTCATTACCTGAATTAAACTTAAAACCTGGTAACAGCTACGTGATCAAATATCTATTTATCAATCAATAATTGCAAATAAATGCGAGTCGCAAGCAGATTTTCAATCCATCTTTTGTAAGAAAATTTTTATAGTTAAAAAAGCTTCATTTCTAAGGCTTGCAAAGCATAAAAAATACTACCAAAGGACGCTGCTATCAATTTCCCAATTTAAAAAAAATATAAAAATTATACGGGAGATTTTTATATTCAAAGGGTATAATTATTAAACAGCAGAATTAGACCTTCCAAATAATATTCGAAGGCAAGCATAAAAAGCTGCTAAAATAGTCAAACAATCGAAAAAATATCAAGATTGATCTGACTAACAAAAAATATATTTACGCATGAAAAACAGATGAACGAGACGCAACAAAAATTAAAAAAATTAACGGATTTTACGAGAAAAAATGATTCTTCATTTGTCAAAGGAATGACCAAACTGTTGACCTCTCCACGAACAAGAGGCATCGTCAAATTAGAGATGCAAAAAGATTTGGAAGAGATGAAGGAAGATCATTTTTTTTCCGAAGAAAAGAGTAATCGTCTCTTAATTAATATTCATCAAAAAATTAATAAGGATGTTCTTTTCCGGGAAAGCAAAGCGATCTATAAAATTATTTCGTGGTATACCAAAGTGGCTGCCATTCTGTTACTTCCATTATTGACATGGGCCATTATAGCCCAACTGAAACCGCAATATAATGCAAAAACAACAGCGTCAATAAAAATTTTTGCACCAATGGGTTCCAGAATACAATCAAAACTGCCTGACGGTTCCAGAGTTTGGCTAAACAGTGGTTCTTCACTCGAATATTCCCAACCATTCTATCGCCGCAATGTGAAAATTATGGGAGAAGCTTACTTTGAAATTGCAAAGGATATGTCACACCCATTCGTTGTAACAGGACCCAATGCTGACATTATTGTTACCGGCACGGCTTTTAATGCCATAATGTGGCCTGATGATAACTTAACAGAAATAGCCCTCTCCAGAGGATCTGTAAAGATGAAACCTCATGGCAGTAAAAAAATATTTTCAATAAAACCAGGCGAACTGTTAACATATCAAAGACACGAAGCCGTCATTACAAAAAAACAAGTTAATCCGGAAAATTATTCAGCCTGGCGGGAAGGAAAACTGATTTTACGAGATCAAAACATGAGTGAAGTTGCTAAAAAACTTGCACGCTGGTTCAATGTCGATGTAGAAGTCCAAAATAGCAAATTAGATCAATATTGTTTTCATGCCACCTTTAAAGATGAAAAAATTGAAGATGTCCTGCGATTGTTAAAAATGACGTCACCAATAAATTATGAAATAATTAACAACCATCAAGAATCAGATGGTACTTTTTCGAAGAAGAAAATTATCATTAAATAGAGTCTGTCCATAAACTAAGTGTTTGAAATATAAAGTTCAAATACGAGGCTTGCGAAGTCATAAAAATCAAGGAGTTTACTTTTCGTAAATGACTGCTTTTATGACAAGCGTAACGAAGTAGTTGTCTTTATAGACAAACACTAAATAGATAAATGCCTATGTGAAACAAAAATGGGGAACAGAAAGCGGTCACTTTCTATCCCCCTAAAAAAAAGAATTTAATTGTGTAATTAAAATCAAACAAAACTATGAAAAAAAATCATTTTTTGCAGATAAGAATACCGATGGTCTGCACCAAAACATTTAGAATTATGCGACTGACACTGATTCTTATTTTCGTTAGCGTAGGACAACTTTTTGCAGAACCTTCCTATGCACAAACAAAAATGCTCGATCTGAATATTGAAAATGAAAGCGCTGAAAAAATCCTAGAGGAAATAGAAAATCAAAGCGACTTTTATTTTCTTTATAATAAGAAGATGGTAGATGTGAATTTTATCACAGATGCAAAATTTACCAATACAAATATCTTTCAAATTCTGCATAAGATATTTGACGACAGAAATATCACTTACAAAGTTGAAGGGCAACAAATCATTCTAACAAAAGAATCCAATACCCAAACTCAACTTCACAAAATAACAGGAACGGTAACTGATAGTTCAGGGGAGCCTCTTCCTGGTGTCAGTATTGTGGTTAAAGGCACTACAACAGGCACTATCACAGATTTAGATGGCAATTTCTCCATTCAAACCAAAACCGATGATCAAGTATTAATTTTTTCATTTATTGGTTTTGAGAATCAGGAAATCATAGTAGGTAATCAATCGAAACTGAATATCACCTTACAAGAATCAAACATCAATTTAAAAGAATTGGTGGTAATAGGTTATGGAACGATGCGTAAATCAGACGTAACCAGCGCAGTAGCATCGGTTAAAACGGATGATTTTGTTAAAGGTAGCGTTCAGGACGTAGGACAACTTATACAGGGAAAAGTGGCCGGTTTAACAATTGCTTCAGTTAGCGGAGACCCAACTGCTAACACCCAAATACGGTTACGGGGCAACACGACGTTATACGGAACAAGCACTTCTCCGCTGATCATTATCGACGGCGTTCCAGGAGACTTCAACTCAGTGGCACCAGAAGATATTGAATCCATTGACGTATTAAAAGATGGCTCAGCAGCTGCCATATATGGTACCCGGGGAACAAACGGCGTTATCATTATCACAACTAAAAGAGCTAGTGGCAACTATAACTCAACAGTTGAATATTCAGGGTACACCAGCACACAGGTGATTGCCAAACAACTCAACATGTTAACAGCAAGCGACTACCGCCAACAAATCGCAGATGGTACGAGGAACGCAGAAGATGATTTGGGTGCCTCCACCGATTGGCTGGATCAAATTACCAGAACCCCTTTTACCCATGTGCACAATCTTATTTTTAGAGGAGGAAACGAAAAAACCAATTACCTCGCTTCTGTTAACTACAACAATGCCCAAGGTATTTTTTTGAAATCTGATAAAGAAACATTCACTGTCAGAACCGATGTTAATCACACGATGTTTGAAGGCCTGGCTAAAGTTAATATGGGTATCATTTCAAGAAACACCAAATATACCACCACGGGTGATGGTTATGGATTCAATGGTTACACATACCGACAAGCGGTTATTTACAATCCAACAACGCCCATAAAAGATGAAACAGGCGAATGGACCGAAAACACGGGCGCTTTTAACTATGACAACCCCTTGGCTAGGCTCATGGAATGCGATGGTAAAAATAGTGATCAATGGACTCGTTTCAACAGTACAATATCAATTTTTCCTTTTAGCGGAATGGTACTAAAGGCGCTGATGAGCTATTCTAAATACAATCAAACCCGAGGCTATTATGAAACATCAAAAAACATTTCAACCAAAAGAAGTGGTCTTAACGGATATGCGTCTAATGGAGCCGTTGAATCAATTGATCGCTTGGCTGAAATAACGGCCGAATATTCAAATAACATAAACGTGCACCGCTTTTCAGTTTTAGGGGGATACAGTTATTCTGAAAATGACTGGCGCGACTTTTACCAGACAAATCAAGATTTTCCAACTGACGCGTTTGGTTATAATAACATTGACCTGGGGCAAGGTATCGACGAACAAGGCACTTCATCAGGCATCGGAAGTTCCAGAACAGAAACCAATCTGATTGGATTCTTTAGCAGAGTAACTTACAGCTATGACGACAGATACTTGTTTATGGGAAGTATGCGATACGAAGCAGCCAGTCAACTTTGGGGCACCAAAGAACCTTGGGGATTATTCCCTTCAGCTTCGTTAGGATGGCGCATTTCAAACGAATCCTTCATGGAAAACATATCATTCGTCAACGATTTAAAACTTAGAGCCGGATACGGCATCACGGGCACACAGCCGGCCTCATCCTTTCTTGGGGTCGCAACAATGGGCTACACTGGGCAAGTGTATTCCAATGGTGGTTGGGTTCAAACCATTGGCCCAACCCGTAATGAAAACCCTTACCTAAAATGGGAAGAAAAAAAAGAAACGAATATAGGACTTGACTTCGGATTGTTTGACAATCGGATTAGTGGAACAATTGACTATTACAATCGCGACATAGATGGTCTGTTATGGGACTATGCCGTACCAGTGCCACCAAATATGGTTAGCACCACTACCGCCAACGTAGGTGTAATGACCAACCAAGGTTATGAAGTGTTGATCAACAGCATTCCCATTCAAACCCAAAAATTCAAATGGAACACCACTTTGAGTTTCTCAACTAATAGTAATACGCTCAAAAGCCTTTCAAATGATCTGTATCAAAGCGATAAAGATTATTTCACGACCGGATCGACCGGAGAGCCTATTCAAACTTATACCCACCGTGTTGACATTGGCGGTCCAATTGGAAATTTCTTCGGCTTTAAAGTCATAGATGTTGACTCTGAAGGCAAATGGGTTTACGAAGATGCAGAAGGCAATGCCATAGCTTATGATGATTTTGAAAAATCTGACGAAAACAAACAAATTCTGGGTAATGGGCTACCTAAATACTATGCGTCATGGAATAATACCTTCAAATACAAAAATTTTGACCTAAACATCTCTATGAGAGGCGCTTTCGATTTTCAAATTTTAAACTTTGATCGGATGTATCTGGAAAACACAAAAACAGTGCAGTATAACCGCCTCAAATCAGCTTATGACAAAGTTTTTGGCAAAGCTGTGTTAAGTGATGAAGTAGACTTAGAATACAACAGCTACTACATTGAAGATGGAGACTTTTGGAAAATTGATAACATCACCCTAGGATATAACATTCCGGTGAGCAGTCAATATATTAAAAATCTAAGAGTTTACGCATCATCATTAAATACAGCAACATTTACCGGCTATAAAGGTATTGATCCGGAAGTAACGGTAAATGGCCTTGCTCCGGGCAACGATTACAGAGATAAATATCCCACGACCCGAACCTATACTATAGGTGTAAATGTTAGTTTCTAATTCTAAAAACAGACATCCGATGAAAAATAATTATATAACCCATCGCATTCTTTTATTAATAGGCATCATTATGATAATGAACGCCTGTACTGAACTAAAGGATGAAAATTACAGTGAATTTATAGCAAGTGAATTCACCCCTACAGAATCTGATCTCCCGCGTATCACACTTGCAGCCTATGGAGATTGGCGTAAAATAGTACTATTTTGGGATGGTTTTTGGCGTGCACAGGAAGTTAGCGCCGACCAAATTGTTATTCCATCACGCCCAAATGGTTGGGTAGACGGTGGTGTATACAAACGCCTCTTCCAACATTCATGGCTATCAAGCGATGCCATCGTTAATGAAACATGGTACCGAACCTATTCAGGCATTAATAATTGTAACAGAGTTATTTACCAATTGGAAAACCTGTTAGGTGAAGAAGACGCTGCTTCCGCAATTTCAGAGTTAAGAGCATTAAGAGCCAGCTATTATTACGTTCTTTGCGACATGTATGGAAACATACCTATTGTAACAGATTTTGATGTTCCTGAAGGATATCTGCCTGAGCAATCCTCTCGTAAGGATGTTTATAACTTTATTATCCAGGAATTAACCGAAAGTATTCCGTATCTCACAGAAGACAATAATGTAGAAACATACGGACGCTTTAACAAATGGACGGCTCGGACGCTACTTGCAAAAATGTATCTAAATGCTGAAGTCTATTCTGGAACACCTCAATGGGATAAATGCATAGAACAATGTGACTCCATTATAGAATCAAATAAATTCGAACTGGAAGCAGACCAAAAGGATGTTTTTGTCACCGAAAACCAAAATTCCAAAGAAATCATTTATGGTATTTCCATTGACGACACATACACCACCGACTGGAATACTTTTGACATTCACATGCAAACATTACAACCGGCTAACCAGGCTACCTACGACTTGACCAGTACGCCTTGGGGCGGCATGTGTGCTGTACCGCAATTCATAAATACATTTGATGCGGATGACAAACGTCTAACGAATAATTTTATTTATGGACAGCAATATTCCATCTCAGGCGATATGCTATATTGTACAATGGGCAATTTAACAGGACAACCATTAGCCTATACCAATGAAATACCGAGCATTGACCAATCAGAGGAAATACATGGCTATCGGTTTGGCAAATTCGAAATCGCTATTGGCGCGTCCAATATTCTTAACAATGACTTTCCGCTATTTAGATATGCAGATGTACTAATGATGAAAGCTGAATGTCTTCTTCGAACCGGTCATGAAGACGAAGCAGCAATCATTGTTTCAGAAGTCAGGAACAGAGCTTTTGACAACAGTACCAATAAAGCAAATGTATCAGGAGAGGAGTTATTACAAGGAAGTATTTATGATTATGGACTAAGAGATAATAATGCATCAACATCCGAAGGTGGTGAAGATATTGCATATGGTCGCTTTTTGGACGAACTAGCGTGGGAATTTAATCAGGAAGGCCGACGGCGTCAGGATATGATCAGGTTTGGAGTATTCACAAGCAAATCATGGTTTTCTCATGCGCCAAACGGAAATTATCGTCATCTATTTCCTATACCTTTAAATGCTATGGAAACGAACTCTAACTTAACCCAGAACTCTGGATATACAGATTAGTGAGGTAAAAAATACCATCTCGTTTTTTATATTGACCTTAGAACTTTTTCTAATTTTAATTTTATAACAACCTGTAATTTATGCCTTTAAAATATTTAAAAGATATAAATTACAGGTTTGTTTACAATGAGATGATAATATACCACCGGCATCGCATTTGATTTAGTTTCAAGAATCATCTGGTAACACAGATCTCTCAATTATAAATTTCAAGTGATTTATAATTTATCGACTAAAATATTGTCTCAGCACAAAAAGCCTTTAATTTCGTTGCTCTCGCTTTCAAAAGGGTGATTTACGACTATAATGTCATATTTCTAAAACTTCGAAATGAACCTACTTGCTAAATAATGCAGCTTTTTTATCTGCCGCAAATGTTTTCGGGTAAGAATTACTTAAAAAATTTCCTACTACAAAAACATTTTAATAAAAGTATTTTATACCTTTAAACTAAATTTTACAAAAGCAAACAGACGTAACAAATACTGATAATACTATCCATGAATGAAGAAAATAAAATTCAGTGACGCTAACCGACTCTTTCCAACAAATTTCATATGATTATAATTTGTTTTTCAGTTGCCATATGGAACTCGCCGAAATTAATCATTCACCTGTGTGAGAGATCACTCTCATGGCTCGTTTCATATGATTATAATTTGTTTCTCAGTTGTCATATGAAACTCGCCGGAATAATCATTCACCTGTGTGAGAGAGTACTCTCATGCTCGTTTCATATAATCATTACAAATCAAATTCCAAACGAATGAAAACGATTAATTATCTTTTGTCATTGCTTCTCGTAATCCCTCTATTTTCCTGCCAAAATCAAAAGCATCCGGCACCTTTTAAAGTGGGCGAGTTTAAGACCTGGGCAACGACACCTCCCATGGGTTGGAACAGCTGGGATTGCTACGGCCCTACGGTAGAAGAACACGAAGTGAAAGCCAATGCTGATTACATGGCTAAATACCTGAAAGATTATGGATGGCAATATATAGTTGTGGACATCCGTTGGTTCGTTGAAAACGATAAAGCTGGTGGCTACAACCAAACTGATCCACGCTATGTGCTGGATGATTATGGCCGGTACCAACCTGCCGTCAACCGATTTCCTTCGGCCAAAGATGGCAAAGGTTTCACAGAACTGGCAAAATATATACACAGTAAAGGATTAAAATTCGGTATTCACATTATGCGCGGGATACCCAAAGTTGCAGTTGAAAACAAATTACCCATAAAGGGCACCAACGGCATTACCGCCGACATGATATATTCCACCGAACAACAATGCCCATGGCTGCGTGACAACTACACCATTGTTGCTGACCAACCGGGAGCTCAGGAATACTACAACTCAATCATTGACATGTATGCCGATTGGGGCGTCGATTTCATTAAGGTGGATGACTTATCGCGCCCCTATCATCAGGCTGAGATAGAATTAATCCGTAAGGCCATTGATCAAAGTGGACGCCCCATCGTTCTCAGCACCTCTCCAGGCGAAACACCCATTGACGCGGCCAAACATATTAGCAACCATGCAAACATGTGGCGAATGGTTGACGACGTGTGGGATACCTGGCACCACATTACACATCTTATGGATGTTTGCCAAAAATGGTATCCATATATTGCACCAGGCACATGGCCCGACTGTGACATGATTCCTCTGGGACGACTATCTATCAGAGGCGAACGTGGCAATGACCGTATGACCCGATTCACTCAAGATGAACAGTACTCGTTAATGACGCTATTTACCATTTTTAAATCACCTCTATTCTTTGGTGGCGACCTTCCCAGCAACGATGATTTCACCCTTTCATTGTTAACCAACAAAGAAGTGCTAAAAATGCATCGGGAAAGTAGCAACGTGCGTCAACTTTTCCAAAAAGATGGAAAAATTGCGATTACTTCACTAAATCACAACACCGGCGAAATCTATCTGGCCCTATTTAACATTACCGACAACGAAGAACCCATTGAAATTTCGGTTGCATTAAAGGAGTTGGGAGTACAACCTGGTTGTGAGGTCACAAACATGTGGAATGGGGGAAAAGAGATTCAGAATTCTGATATGTTTAGCAAAAAACTATCGGCACATTCCTGTGGGTTATTCAAACTAATGCCATAAATAAAATTTAAAAAATCATCCGATGAGATTTCCTTTTGTAAACCAAACAGCGCTAAAAAATCTGGTAGTACTTATTATCATTATTAGTCCGCTAAGGTCAATAAATGGACAAACAAAAGATGTCGAAACATTTGCGCTTTCGCAAGTTCGATTACTCGATAGTCCTTTTAAAACAGCCATGCTGACCGACATGAAGTACATTCTGGCCCTCGATGCAGACCGTTTACTGTCTCCCTATTTAAGGGAGGCAGGCTTGACCCCCAAAGCTCAAAGTTATGGCAACTGGGAAAACACCGGATTAGATGGTCATATAGGAGGTCATTATCTGTCGGCCGTATCAATGATGTATGCAGCCACCGGCGACCAACGCATGAAAGAACGTATGGAATATATGCTTTCAGAGCTGCGGCGTGCTCAAATAGCCAATGGCGATGGATATCTGGGCGGTATTCCGGGTGGCAAAGCCATGTGGCAGGAAATTTCGGAAGGCCATATAGATGCCGGATCATTTAGTCTTAACAAGAAATGGGTACCTCTCTACAATATCCATAAACTATTTGCCGGACTACGCGATGCCTGGCTATATGGGAATAGTGAGATAGCAAAACAAATGTTGATCGAGCTTTCAGACTGGATGATAAATTTAGTTAAAGACCTCTCGGACCAACAAATACAAGAGATGCTTAAAAGTGAACACGGCGGTTTAAATGAAGTATTTGCAGATGTGTCAACTATCACCGGCGACAAAAAATACCTCCACCTCGCCATTCAATTTTCACACAGAACCATACTGGAACCGTTAATAAATGGGGAAGATAAACTGACCGGTCTACATGCCAACACACAAATACCTAAAGTAATAGGCTACAAACGTATTTCTGAAATAAACGGTGATAGCGCCTGGGCGAATGCCGCACGTTTTTTTTGGGAAGATGTTATTGACAAACGTTCTGTTTCAATAGGTGGTAACAGCGTACGCGAGCATTTTCACCCTGTAGATGATTACTCCGAAATGATATCCAGCGAACAGGGTCCGGAGACCTGTAACACCTACAACATGCTGAAACTGACAAAACATCTTTTCCTGTCAGATCCTCAGGTAAAATATACCGACTATTATGAGCGGGCTTTGTACAACCACATTCTTTCAACCGAAGAACCTGAGCATGGAGGCTTTGTTTATTTCACACCCATGCGCCCTGGTCACTACCGCGTTTATTCACAACCCCAGACCAGCTTTTGGTGCTGTGTGGGATCCGGCCTCGAAAACCATACCAAATACGGCGAAATGATTTATGCCCACTCCGGTAATGATATTTATGTCAACTTATTTATCCCTTCGGTGCTAAACTGGAACGAAAAAAAAATCCAAGTGACGCAGGAAACAAATTTCCCGGATGCAGAAGAAACGACATTGACGATCAATCCTGCTAAAAAAAGCTCTTTTGCTCTTTTGATACGCTACCCCCAATGGATGAAACCGGGAACGCTCAAAATAAAGGTAAACGGAAAAATGCAGACCATAAACGCCAGCCCAGGACAATATGTATCACTCAGACGTACCTGGAAAAAAGGTGATAAAGTAGAACTGCAACTGCCCATGCAAACCACTGTTGAGCAATTGCCCGATGGCGAAAACTACTTCTCCTTTAAACATGGTCCCATTGTATTGGCGGCTAAAACTGACACGTTGCACATGGACGGCCTCTATGCCGACGACAGTCGCGGCGGGCACATCGCGGCAGGACAAAAATACCCGCTTGACAAAATGCCGGTGATTGTAGCCTCCGACGAGCAACTTCCCGCTCTGGCAAAACCAATTCCAGGCCATGCATTGACTTTCAGGCTCGATAGCATATACCCTGAGAAGTATGCCGGGTTGGAGCTGATGCCATTCTTTAGGATACATGAATCAAGATACATGATTTACTTTCAGGTTATAAAACCCGAAGAGCTAAAGATGAAAGAAGCTGAAATAGCACTTATTGAAGCAAAAAAACAAGCTCTGGAACAATCCACCGTCGATCTGGTATTCCCTGGCGAACAACAGCCCGAGTCCGACCACTTTATTGAAAGCAATCAATCCAACTCAGGCGTTCATCTGGGCAAACACTGGCGCGATGCATCAGGTTGGTTTAGCTATCTGCTGACCGACAAAAATAAAGAAGCCACGAAATTGCGGGTAATGTATTACGGTGCCGACAACAATCGGGAATTCACAATCAGCATCAACGAGTATAAAATTGCAGCAGTAAAACTGGATGGCTCCAAAGGTGACAACTTCTTTACAGTTGATTACACGATCCCTCAAGACATGATTAACCAATCGAGTGGTAAACTAAGGGTGAAATTTGAAGCCCATCCAGGGTCCATCGCCGGTGGCATTTTTGAAGTGAGGCTTATGAAATAATATATGAATAGTGGCAGCAGGAGAATACCATTTTGTTAGTTATTCAAAATGGTCATTTACGACCGTAAACTCAAAGATAAAGTCTCGTATCTGCTGCCACTGTCGCTTTCGGGCAAGCACAATTATAGTAACCAATCAAACATCGCAGCATGAATCGTATAATATTCGCAATTTCACTCCTTTTATCCATATTTTGGAGCAATAACGTAAAGGCATCAAAACTACCTGCCGATTCGGTGTATCTGTTTGCATACGCCACCACTAAAAATGATAACCACAACGGGTTGCATTTTGCCTGGAGTGACGATGGCAAACATTGGAATACCATTGGCCCCGAATTCGCTTTTATAAAAAGTGACTATGGCGCCTGGGGTAGCGAAAAAAAAATGTTTTCCCCATTTCTATTTCGCGACAAACAAGGACTGTGGCATTTAATATGGAGCCTGAACCAGTACGACGATGTATTTGCACATGCGGCTGTCGATGATTTAATTCATTGGCGCAGACAATCGTACCCCCAGGCGGCAAAAGGACTAAACTGCCTGATGCCCGAAGTCTTTTACAATAACAAAACCGACAAATACAACATCACGTGGCTGTCGGTCGTTGATAATGACACCATCTGCTACAACTCGACAACCAGCGATTTTAAAAACTACACACCAGCCATACAAATCGCCACTGAGAAACGTAAGAATCTGAGACAAACCTTTATTGTCTCAGGGAAACGAGAACAGGGAACTCTGCATAAAGTAAAACGGGCTGTTGTTGAAAAGCTGATTGCGGAACATCAAAAAACAGTGCAGCGCAATAAACTTTGGTCGGAAACAACCAAAGATGATTCGGTTAGATTTGCATCTCTGAAGTCTCTTGAAATAGCCATTACCGCCGATGCTGGTAAGCCAAAACAGATTAGTGACAAACTCATTGGTGTCTTTTTTGAAGACATTAACTACGCAGCCGATGGTGGAATTTATGCAGAACTAATTGAAAACAGGGGTTTTGAGTACAACCCTTCAGACAAAAAAGGACGTGATACCACATGGAACAGCCTTAAAGCATGGTCGGTTACCGGCAATATGGCTCATAGGGTTGACACCGTTAACCCGCTACATCCCAATAACCCGCATCATGTGGTGCTCACCGTTAACCACAAAGGCGGAAGCTTAGTCAATGAGGGTTTCAACGGGATTGCAGTCAAAGCAGGCGAGAAATACAATTTCTCTATATTTGCCAACGTTACAAAAGGTAAAAAAAGCCATATCGTCGTACGACTTTCAGACAGCCATAACCAAACCATTGCCGAAACTACCATCAATAAAATTACCTCCGGCTGGCATCAATACAATGCAATTCTCTCAGCCAAAACTACTGACAGCCATGCCCGACTGGAGATCATTCCACAAACGCCGGGAGAACTGGCACTGGATATGATCTCATTATTTCCCCAAAAAACGTTTAAAGGGCGTAAAAACGGACTAAGAGCCGATCTGGCACAAACCATTGCCGACATCAAACCACAGTTCGTAAGGTTTCCCGGCGGATGCGTTGCCCATGGCGACGGATTGGGGAATATATACCACTGGAAAAATACCATTGGGCCATTAGAAGCGCGTAAACCGCAACGTAACATCTGGAACTACCACCAATCAGCAGGTCTGGGCTACTTTGAATACTTTCAATTTTGTGAAGATATTAATGCTGAGCCTGTTCCTATTGTGGCAGCAGGCGTACCGTGCCAAAACTCTTCATGTGGTGGTGCCGGACAACAAGGCGGTATTCCGATGTGTGAGATGGACAACTACGTTCAGGATGTGCTTGACCTGGTTGAATGGGCCAATGGATCTGCCGATACTTATTGGGGGCACAAACGAGCCGAAGCAGGACATCCCGAGCCCTTTAATCTCAAATACATCGGCGTAGGAAATGAGGATCTCATTACCGACATTTTTGAAGAACGTTTCACTATGATTTATAACGCCTTAAAAGATAAACACCCCGAAATTACTGTAATAGGTACCGTTGGTCCCTGGTTTGAAGGCACAGACTACCGTGAAGGTTGGGCACTTGCCAACAAGCTTAACATTCCTATGGTTGACGAACATTATTATCAATCGCCGGGTTGGTTTATCTACAATCAGGATTTCTACGATAGCTACGACCGCTCAAAAACAAAAGTTTACCTTGGCGAATACGCAGCTCACCTGCCGGGACGGCCCAATAATTTAGAGACTGCTCTGGCTGAAGCTATTTATCTTACTTCGCTGGAACGAAATGGAGACATTGTTGCGATGGCCTCCTATGCCCCTCTATTGGCTAAAGATGGCTTTACCCAATGGAATCCCGATCTCATCTATTTCAATAATAGTGAAGTAAAACCAACTGTTGGCTATTATGTGCAAAAATTATTCGGAAACAATGCAGGCAACACATACATTAACAGTCACATTGATCTGAAGGAAGAATACTCCGAAGCCGTAAAAAAACGTATAGCAGCGTCATTCGTACACGACAATAAGACCAACGATCTGATAATTAAACTGGTTAATATCCTTCCGGTACAAATAAAAACCAATTTAAACCTTCAAAGCCTGCCAATCAGTTCGTCTACGGCGACCCGAACACTGTTAACCGGGAAGCCGGAAGACAAAAAAGCACGTCCAAAAAATGATATGATAACCATTAGCAACAATTTTGACGTAGAGCTTCCACCCTACTCATTTACTGTTATCAGACTAAAAATGAAATAAAACATCTGCACAGCAAAAAAAATGAAAAAGATAAGTTTAATTATGGCGACTGCAATATTGGGAGCCTGTCAGGTAAAAGAACAACCACAAATAGCGACTGATTACCCAATCAGTCCGATTCCTTTTAACGAAGTACACCTGAACGACCAATTTTGGTTACCAAAAATCGAAACCAACCAAACGGTAACAATTCCTGTTTCATTTGCAAAATGCGAAGAAATGGGACGCATGGACAACTTTCTTATTGCCGGCGGTGTACTCAAAGGAACTACCAAAGGTGCAATGCCATTTGACGACTCAGATGTTTATAAAATTATAGAAGGGGCGTCATACTCTCTTACAACTCATTATGATAAGGAACTGGATGCCTATTTAGATTCCATTATTGCAATCATAGCCATTGGACAGGAGGAGGATGGTTATTTAACAACATGGAAAACCATCGATCCAACCCAATCGCCCGCATCGTGGTGTCCTCCCGGACAGCGTTGGGAAGGATTGGCTTCGAGTCACGAACTCTATAACAGCGGTCACCTTTTTGAAGCGGCAGCAGCCCACTATCGGGCTACCGGCAAATCCAACTTCCTAAATATTGCCACAAAAAATGCCGACCTGCTGGTGAGCGTTTTCGGTGATTCGCCGGATAAAAATCCGGAGGTGCCGGGTCATCAAATTGTTGAAACAGGTCTCATAAAACTCTATCTAATCACCCAAAATAAGTCCTACCTCAACCTGGCCAAGCATTTTCTGGACCAACGGGGCGATAGTACCAAACGACAGCTATGGGGTGCCTACAATCAGGATCACCAGCCGGTGGTTGAGCAAAAAGAAGCCGTTGGTCACGCCGTCAGAGCCGTCTATATGTATGCCGGGATGACAGATGTTGCAGCTCTATTCAACGATTCGGCCTATCGGCGTGCTGTGGACAGTCTGTGGAAAAACGTGGTTGACAAAAAAATTTATATTACCGGCGGCATTGTCGCACGCCACAACGGTGAAGCATTCGGCGATAATTACGAATTGCCAAATCTTACGGCATATAATGAAACATGTGCTGCAATAGCCAATGTCTATTGGAATTATCGAATGTTTTTGTTGCATGGCGAAGCCAAATACATCGACGTGTTGGAACGAAGTCTTTACAATGGTGTTATTTCAGGTGTCGGGATGGATGGCAAAACCTTCTTTTACCCCAACCCGCTTGAATGCGACTTACAATATCAATTTAACCAGGGAGCGCTCACACGCCAGCCATGGTTCGATTGCTCATGTTGTCCAACCAACCTGTGTCGCTTCATGCCTTCAGTACCGGGTTACATCTACGCCCACAATAACGACCAGTTATTTGTTAACCTGTTTGTTGCAAGCAATACGGTCATCAAAATTAAAAACAGAACTGTTGCGGTTAGCCAGCACACCAACTATCCATGGGAAGGAAATATAACTCTAGCAGTAAACCCTGATAAACCGGCATTATTTACCCTTAAGCTGCGTATTCCAGGATGGGCCGAAGAACAGCCGGTACCAAGCGATTTATATACCTTTTCTTCACCAGCCTCGACGCATATAAACATCAAAATTAACGGTAACGAAGCCGATTTTTCCCGGGCTGACGGATATGCCGTGCTAACCCGTAAGTGGAAGCAAGGCGATGTAGTTACTTACACACTGCCCATGGAAATAAGAAACGTGCTTGCCAACTCAAAGGTAAAAGACGATAAGGGCAAAACAGCCATTGAAAGAGGTCCCATTGTCTATTGCTTCGAAGGCGTTGACAATCCTGCCATTGATCAGTTGATCTATTCACCCGGGATGAAACTGACAAATCGTTTCGAGGCCCTATTACTTGACGGCATTGAAACCCTACAGCTATCGGATGGCACCATAACTTATACCGCCATCCCTTATTATTCCTGGAACAACCGTGGCGTCACAAAAATGAAAACCTGGATTCCACAAAAATAAATCAACTTCAGAGACACCCATTTTCAGGAATTCGCCACATCCCCAAGGGGAGAACCATTATTCCCAAGGGGAGAACCATCATTCCCAAGGGGAGAGCCATCATTCCCAAGGGGAGAGCCATCATTCCCAAGGGGAGAACCATCATCCCCAAGGGGAGAACCATCATCCCCAAGGGGAGAGCCATCATCCCCAAGGGGAGAATCATCATCCCCAAGGGGAGAACCATCATTCCCAAGGGGAGAACCATCATCCCCAAGGGGAGAACCATCATCCCCAAGGGGAGAGCCATCATCCCCAAGG
>NZ_JBQTGJ010000003.1:0-230 GCF_052400685.1 Geofilum sp. OHC36d9 | reverse complement strand
GGGGAGAACCATTATCCCCAAGGGGAGAGCCATCATCCCCAAGGGGAGAGCCATCATCCCCAAGGGGAGAGTCATCATCCCCAAGGGGAGAGTCATCATCCCCAAGGGGAGAACCATCATCCCCAAGGGGCGAACCATCATCCCCAAGGGGCGTGTAATATCCTAAATTAGCTTGACAGATTTTACAACATTACTTGAATGGGATACAAACATAAAACATCATACTGGTT
>NZ_JBQTGJ010000002.1:537077-576122 GCF_052400685.1 Geofilum sp. OHC36d9 | reverse complement strand
CAGTGGGAGAGTAGGTCGCTGCCTTTCTTAAAAAAAGAAGCCGATTCAGTTATGAGTCGGCTTTTTTGCGTTTTACTCAACACTCATTTCCAAAATTTGTGGGATCGTACTTCAAAGTGGTGCTTGATTGTTGGCTTTTTCATGTTTGTATGCTATAGTATATGCAGATGGAAGACTTACAACTCATACTTCCAGTTGGAATATTGCTGTAGCGTTTTTTTTGTGTCTTAATCTATCCTGATCTGGAAAGAAGAAACACTTACTTTCTTAACATTTTTTTACGGCCTTCTAAAAATGATGATCAGGACTTCAAGGGTTACTGCAATATTATTATTTGATTTTTACTTATATGTTCTGTTTTTAGGTTGAATTGAGTTCCTGATATCTTAAGTGGTATTGGTAGGAAAATTTAAGTGCTTAGTAGTAAAATTTATATTAAGGGGTTGCGAAGTCTGGAAAACTTGAGTTTCTTATGATGAATGATTTGACTGAGGTCAGGTCTGGTGCAGAACTTTGACTTTTTTTGCAAGCACTAAGCAGTTGTCTTTTGGGTATCATTGAATGCTACAGATGTTATTGAAAATGTCGAAATTTATGGACTCATTTATAGGGTGTTGTTAACTTTTATAGCTTCAGTCGGAAAATTTTTATACTTTTGGCGCAAATATCCTATTTTACAAACTAAAACTAATTTAAACTGGTATGAAAAAATTTTTTGTAGCCCTAATGTTATTTTTAGGACTGGGGTCACTCTATTCTCAAAATTTACAGTTGCATTACGACTTCGGTGAAGATCGTCAAATGTTTACCACGACAGTAGAGATGTTTAAGCCGGACAAGATGGGTAGCACTTTCTTTTTTATCGATCTTGATTATGACACCGATAAAAGAGGTGTGGACAATGGGGTTTCTTTGGCTTACATGGAGATTGCCAGGAGTTTTAAATGGACTCAGACTCAAAAGCTGGAGCCACGTGTTGAATTTAATAGTGGAAACGCTTATTTTGGAGCTATCAAGAACGCATGGCTAGTTGGTGCACAATACACTTTCAATAATGCAGATTTTTCAAAAATTCTAACATTGCAAGCTAACTTGAAGCACATTAAAGATGGTAAAATCAATGAGGATTTTTCAGAAGAAAATCTTGTTGGGTTTCAGATAACTGCAGTATGGGGACTCCATTTTGCTGACAGAAAAATATCTGTAACTGGATTCGCAGATTTCTGGAGAGAAGATACTTACTTCGGGGATAAAGAATTCGTGTTTTTAACAGAGCCGCAATTCTGGTATAACTTCAACAAAAATCTTTCATTAGGAACTGAAATTGAACTAAGCAGCAATTTTGTAGACAACGATTTTATTATTAACCCAACTTTAGCTGCTAAGTGGACTTTCTAAATATTTAAACTATGTTAGAGAAATTTTTTCAGCTTAAAGCGAATAAATCCAATGTCAGAACAGAAGTCGTGGCAGGTATTACCACATTTATGACCATGGCTTATATTTTGGCTGTAAATCCGGGTATTCTGTCGGCAACCGGCATGGATGCAAATGCCGTATTTTCAGCGACAGCATTATCGGCTGTTGTTGCTACACTGGTTATGGCTTTATGGGCCAAATTACCTTTTGCCTTGGCGCCAGGTATGGGCTTGAATGCTTTTTTTGCCTTTACGGTGGTTCAGGTTATGGGATATGAGTGGCAGTTTGCGCTGACGGCCGTATTCCTCGAAGGTCTTATTTTCCTTTTGTTAACGGCTTTCAATATCCGTGAAATTATTGTGAATTCCATTCCCTTAAATTTGAAACATGCTATATCGGCGGGTATCGGTTTGTTTATTGCTTTTATTGGGATGCAAAATGCAGGTATCATTGTGGATAATCCTGCTACATTGGTATCGTTGGGTTCTATAGAGCAACCTACTATGTGGGTCGCTTTGTTTGGTCTGGTTCTTTCGGGTGTTTTATTGGCTCTTAAAGTTAAAGGTGCATTATTGATTGGTATTTTTGCTTCCACTTTAATAGGTATCCCTGCAGGGGTGACACATTTGCCAGCCGGGCATTTGGTCTCTTTGCCACCCTCAATAGCACCTATTGCTTTCCAGTTTGATTTTTCAAATGTTTTTTCCATTGATATGTTGGTGGTGTTATTAACTTTCCTTTTTGTTGATATGTTTGACACCGTGGGCACACTAATCGGTGTGGCATCAAAGGCTGACATGATTGATAAAGATGGCAAACTTCCAAGAGTAAAACAGGCTTTGTTTGCCGATGCTGTTGGTACAACGGTTGGCGCAATGCTAGGAACATCAACTGTTACAACTTATGTTGAAAGTGCTTCTGGAGTCGCTGAAGGTGGTCGTACAGGGTTGACTTCTTTAACGGTGGCTGTGATGTTTGCATTGGCCTTGTTTCTGTCGCCTTTGTTTCTGATGGTGCCAGGTGCTGCTACCGCCCCCGCTTTGATTTTGGTTGGCTCATTTATGATGTCGCCTATCATGAAAATTAATTTTGATGATTATACAGAGTCTATTCCCGCTTTTTTGACGGTGGTGATGATGCCGTTGGCCTATAGTATTGCTGAAGGAATTGTTTTTGGTATACTGGCGTTTGTATTTCTTAAACTCTTTTCAGGAAAGACCCGCGATATTTCTATTGTAATGTATATTCTTGCCATTTTGTTTATTGGTAAATTTTTCTTTTAAGATATAATCGTTTAGGTGGAAAAAGCCACATTCGTTCAGTCGAATGTGGCTTTTTCTTTTATTTTACTTGATTTATATCTCTTTTTACCGGATTTTTATTATGAATTTCTCTTTTTGATAGACAACCCAATTTTCCTGCCCAATGTCACTTTTTTTGTTCTCTAATTACAATATTTTTAGTATATATTTGCAGCCGGCAATGTGACTGACCGTGCCGAAGGTGTGTTTAAGTGAGTTCTGAATTTGACATTACTTGCTGTAAGCGAGAAAATACAAGTGTTTGATAACAAGTGTTTACATATTAACTTTGTGTGGCTCAAAAAAATAGCTTACTGGTTTAAATGGTTATTTTGAGAGCTGGAATAACGAATAAGTTATACTTTTTGCAAGCATAAGTTTTTTTATTGAGATTGATTTTGTTTAGGTATTTATAATTTTATAGAATACAAAATGGGTGATAAGATGTCAGAAGTCAAGGTTTCTTTTTTTTTACGATGGTTGATAGTATTAGTGTCATGTGTTTTTTTATTATCGGAAGTGGGATTGATGGCGCAGAGCAGCAGTTTTAATACCTCTGATTTATCTACCGTTCGATCCTCCCAAATTAGCGACACTCAGTTGAAATCTTTTATTGAAAGAGGCAAGGCTGAAGGATTAACAGCTGAGGAAGCTTTGGATTTAGCACAGCAACGTGGCTTATCACCGAGTGAAGCGTCGACGCTCATGCAGCGTGTTCGGGCTTTAGAAGCAGAAGACCCGGTTCAAACGGCATCTCCCAGTGTATTAAGACAGGAGGTTGATATACCTCTGTTTGTCCCTGATACGATGGAGGAGCAGAAAACGGAAGCGGGGCCGGTTATTTTTGGTTCACAACTTTTTTCAGGCGGCAATTTGACATTTGAACCTTCGTTAAATATTCCGACACCGGTTAATTATGTGTTAGGAGCCGGCGATCAAATTGTTATTGACATATGGGGCGCCAGTACCAACCTGTATCAGTTGGAAGTTGGGCCAGAAGGAACCGTGGTTATTGATAATGTGGGGCCTTTATATGTAAACGGATTGACCATTGAAGAAGCTGAAAAGCGGATATTGGATAAGTTGAAACAACTTTACAGAGGATTACGTCCAGGCGAAGCTGGGCAAGACACTTATGCACGGGTGAGTCTGGGGCGCGTTCGTACCATTCAGGTGACTGTTTTAGGAGAGGTGGAAAGACCCGGTAATTATACAGTGTCGTCATTAACGACTATTTTTAATGCTTTGTATCAGGCCGGCGGATTGAATAAAGTGGGCTCTTATCGTACCGTTGAAGTCATCCGTAATAACAAGCGGGTAGCGTCGTTGGATATTTATGACTTTTTGTTGTACGGCGATCAGAAAGATAATATACGCCTGAACGATCAGGACGTGATTAAAGTGGGTGTGTATACCAATCGGGTCGAGGTACGTGGTGAGGTTAAACGACCGGGACTGTATGAAATTACCCCGGAAGAAACACTGGCCGATCTTATTGATTTTGCAGGCTCGTATACTGATTCGGCATACACGCGTCAGCTGAAAGTTGTGCGCAACACCGATATGGAGAGACGGATTGAACGGGTTAAGCGCGATGGTTATGATAGTTATCCTTTACAAAATGGCGATGTTATTACTATTGAACCACTGTTAAATCGCTTCGAGAACCGGGTCGCTATTGAAGGAGCCGTTTGGCGGCCAGGTGATTATGAGTTGACAGATGGAATGACATTGTTGCAGTTAATTAAAAAAGCAGAAGGGTTAAAGCCGGAGGCATTCAAATCCAGAGGTTTGATATACCGACTTACCGATACAAATGATTTCTCTGTCGAGGCATTTAATCTAAACGATATTATCGATGGCGTTTCACAGGATATTGTTTTGAGTTCCGAAGATCGGATCGTCATTAAGACTATTTTTGAGATGCGTGAAGAGCTAACCGTTCAGATTCAAGGAGAGGTGCAAAGCGGCGGCGACTTACCTTATCGTGAGAACATGACACTGGGTGATCTGATCCTTGCAGCCAATGGCTTTAAATCGTCGGCTTCAGAAGCTCGTATTGAGGTTTATCGTCGTATTATTGGTGAGCCGGCGCCTGAGCAGCGAAGTACTCAGATGGCCGATTCCTATCTTTTTTCTGTGAGCAGGGATTTGGTGCTTGACGGCGAGGCCAAAAATTTTGTACTTAAACCCTACGACCAGGTGTACGTTCGCAAGCGTCCTGACTATCAGGTTCAAAGGTCTGTGCGGATTGAGGGTGAAGTGATGTATCCCGGAATCTACGTTCTGCGAAACCGGCACGAAAGAATTTCGGATCTGGTAGCACGGGCAGGCGGTCTTACGGGGGAAGCATTTGTGGAGGGCGCTACTTTGGAGCGGCATGCTAAACGTCCGGATAAGAGTCAAATGTTATTGGATGGAATGCCCGATGAAGTCATAAACCTGGAGCAGTCTGGCGTTAATAATGTGGGAATCAATTTGGTGGATATTCTTGATAAACCGGGGAGTCGGGAGGACTTGCAACTGCGTGAAGGGGATGTCGTTAAAGTGCCGCAAAGGTTGCAAACGGTGATGACGGATGGTGCAGTTCTTAATAGTACTGAGATTCGTTATATTCAAGGGAAAAATTTTAAATACTACGTGTCACGGTCAGGGGGGTATTCCGAAAATGCCATTAAAAGAAAGGTATATGTAATTCATCCCAATGGCGATATTGCAACGCGTAAAAACTTTTTGTTTTTCCATAGTAATCCAAAAATAACCGCCGGGTCGGAAGTCATTATACCTCAAAAGATACAACAGGAACCTCTGAGTTCGGGTGAACGTATTACTATTTTGTCATCCATTGTATCTATGGCCGCGGTGGTGGTTACTGCGATGTCCCGATTTTAATACGATTATTGTTTAAACCTGAACGTTCGTATCATTGTCAAATACAATATTTTGGCCTTCAGATTTAACAGCAACCTTTGTTGAACAAGAATGGCTGGAATATTTTTTGCGGGAGGAGACATTAATTTTCAGTTATTTAGTTATTGCTTTTTTACGGCTTAGCATTAAAATTATCATATTATGAATCAGGAGGCTGACCTGCAGATTGTTAAAGATGATGAGATTGACCTTATGGCGCTTATTTTGACCATTTGGAGGGGACGAATTTTGATCTTTAAGACGATCGGTGTATTCATTTTATTGGGATTATTCATTGCCATTTTTAGTCCCGAAGAATATTCTACCACGGTGAAATTAATCCCGGAATCGGGTCAAAGTATGAGTTTGGGAAGTCTGAGTGGCCTGGCTTCACAGTTTGGGTTTGGTAGTTTATCGGCCGCTTCGGCGGATGGTGAAACGATTCCGCCGGACTATTATCCTGCCATTATTGGTAGTATTCCTTTCATGAAGCAGGTGATGGATGCCGAGGTTTATATTCCTGAGGCAGGCAGGACGATGACCATTTTTAGCTATTTTTCTGAATATCGAAAAAAATCGGTCGTCTCAGTTGTTAAGAAGTATACGATTGGGCTGCCGTTTACCATTTTGGCGGCCATTAAAGGCGATAAGCCTGAACTGACTGGTGACGATGGAATGACAGTCTATTCACTTACTAAAGATGAGTGGAAGGTGTATGAATTACTGCAGGAACTCATAGGGGTTGACATAGACAAAGAAACCGGTATTGTCAGCGTGTCATTGACCATGCCTGAAGGACAGATGGTGGCGCAGGTGGGTGATTTGGTCACTAGTTTGCTCTCGGGGTATGTGCTGGATTATAAAACCGAAAAAGCGCGCAACGATTTACAGTTTATTGAGGAACAATTGGTTGAATCGGAAGCTCGGTTTGAGCAGACGCAGGTTGCTTTGGCTAAATTCAGAGATGCCAATCATGGTCAGAAGACCGAGATGGCATTGACCAATGAACAACGATTACAAAGCGATTACGATTTGGCTTTTAAGATATACAGTGCCATGGCACAAAAGCGCGATGAGGCCCGCATCAAACTGCAGGAGAAAACACCGGTGGTTAAAGTGCTGGAGCCCGCTGTTGTGCCTAAGGAAAAGAGTGCGCCAAGGCGGAGTGTGATTATGGTGATGAGTATTTTTTTGGGCGGATTCGTCGGCTTAGGAATTTTGTTTGGGCGAATGATCTGGACCAACTTTAATGTTAAGTTTAAAGAAATGAATAATGCATAACGCAGATAAATTTAAAGACAAACATTATTTTGTGCCTTTCCATAAAGTCGGGAGTTTGAGCTGTAAAGTTCAAATTCAAGGTTTGCGCAGCTCGAAAAATGAGAGTTTACTCTCGTCAATGACCATTTTGAGGAAGAGCATAACGCAGAAGTTGGATTTTTCTTGCAAGCACTATTAAGTCGAATTAATCAGTTTATAAATCTATAATAATGTCGCATACCATCAAAAATATAGCCTGTATTGGTGCAGGTTACGTTGGCGGTCCAACCATGGCCGTTATTGCAGAAAAATGTCCCGATATCAAAGTTACCGTAGTAGATGTTAATGAAAAACGAATTGCTGCGTGGAATGATGAAAATCTGGATAATTTGCCTATTTATGAGCCGGGATTGAAAGAAGTGGTGAAGGGTGCCCGTGGCCGTAATCTTTTTTTTAGTACCGATGTTGATGCGGCCATTGATGCTGCTGAGATGGTTTTTATTTCGGTGAATACACCCACAAAGACTTATGGTGTGGGTAAAGGTATGGCGGCTGACTTAAAATACGTTGAATTATGTGCCCGTCAGATTGCCCGCGTTGCCAATACCGATAAAATAGTGGTGGAAAAATCAACTCTGCCGGTTCGCACGGCCCAGTCGATACGTACCATACTGAAGGCCGAAGGCAAAGCGGTTAATTTTCAGGTGCTCTCTAATCCTGAGTTTCTGGCTGAGGGAACTGCGGTGGCTGATCTTCATCAGCCCGATAGGGTGTTGATCGGTGGCGATCAGGATGCGGCCGGACAGCGGGCTGTTAATGCTTTGGCTGATATTTATGCGGGTTGGGTGAGCCGTGACCGTATCATTACGACCAATGTGTGGTCTTCGGAACTCTCAAAATTAACGGCCAATGCTTTTTTGGCGCAGCGGGTTTCTTCTATTAACGCACTCTCGGCTCTGTGTGAAAAAAGTGGCGCCGATGTGGAAGAAATTGCCAGGGCAATTGGTCGCGACAGCCGTATCGGGTCAAAATTTATGAAAGCCTCGGTGGGGTTTGGTGGTAGCTGCTTCCAAAAGGATATTTTAAATTTGGTTTATATTGCACGTAGCTATGGCTTGACTGAAGTGGGCGATTACTGGGAGCAGGTTATTGTAATGAACGATTATCAGAAGCGGCGTTTTGCGGCCAATATTGTAAATCAGCTTTTTAATACTGTCTCGGGGAAGAAAATTGCCATGTTAGGTTGGGCCTTTAAAAAAGATACCAATGATACCCGCGAGTCGGCAGCTATTTATGTGGCCGACTATCTGCTCAATGAGCAAGCCGAACTTTTTATATACGATCCCAAAGTAAAACCCGAACAGGTGTATGCCGATCTGGATTATTTGAATACCAGGTCGGAATCAGAAAACCGACGACTGGTTACCGTGGTTAATCAACCCGGCGATGCAATGAAAGAAGCCCATGCCGTTGCAGTTATGACGGAGTGGGATGTGTTTAAAACCTACGACTGGCAAAAGGTATATGATGACATGAAAAAGCCGGCATTTGTATTTGATGGTCGTAATATTTTGGATGGTTCTGGTCTGAAAGAGATTGGGTTTATGTATCAGGGAATTGGCAGATAAGCGTTCGGTATTTTATGCTTGCACAGTTTCAGCAAGAAAATTGTTTCAGAGATCGTCCTGGGGTTGATTCTCTTTAGAGGCGTTTTTGTTGGATGGCTTGCACTTTGAATGACTCCTATGTTTTTGTTTTTTGAATGACCTCAGAAAGTAATATAAGAATAGCCCGGAATACCCTTTTTCTTTATTTCAGAATGATTTTGATTATGGGGGTAACCCTGTATACGGTAAGAGTCGTTTTGAATATTTTAGGGGAGGTGGACTATGGTATCTATACGGTGGTGGGCGGCGTTGTTACCATGTCGGCATTTTTGAGCGATACAATGACTTCCGCTTCACAGCGTTTTTTTTCTTTCGAGTTAGGAAGAAGTGACTTTGCCCGGTTAAACCAGGTTTTTAGTCTTTCGTTTATTATATATGTAGGCATTGCCATTCTTGTTATATTGTTGGCAGAGACAGTTGGATTGTGGTTTTTAAATACAAAAATGACCATCCCTTCAGAGCGCATGGCTACTGCGAATTGGGTGTATCAATTTTCGGTTTTTGCCTTTGTTGCCAATGTTTTGTCGAAACCATATAATGCTGCAATTATAGCAAGAGAAAACATGCAGGCTTTTGCCTATATCAGTATTTTGGAAGCTTTATTAAAGTTGGCAATTGTTTATTTTCTGGTGATTTTATCTTTTGACAAATTAAAGCTGTATGCTGTGTTAATGTTCTGCGTGACAGTTATCGTCAGTTTTAGTTTTTTTTTGTACGCATATAAAAAGTACAAAGAGTGTAAAGTTATATATTATTGGGATCGAAAGTTATTTATAACTTTAGGAAGCTATTCGGGCTGGAGTTTGTTGGGGGCTTTGTCCGGAATTGCGGAGAATCAGGGGCGAAATATTCTTTTGAATGTATTCTTTAATCCTATAGTCAATGCCGCAGAGGCTATTGCTTTTCAGGTGAGCAATGCCCTTAGCCAGTTTGCGACCAGCTTTCATACCGCTGTAAAACCTCAAATAATTAAATATTATGCGGGTAACAAGACTGATCTCATGATGCAGCTGGTGTTTAAAAGTTCTAAGTTCTCTTTTTTTTTGTTGTATATATTTTCATTGCCATTAATTTTTGAGACGAATTTTGTTTTAAATATTTGGTTGAAAAATGTGCCTGACTATGCCAGTTTGTTTACAACATTGGTTATTGTTGTTGCGCTCATTAATTCTTTGTCGTATTCGATGATTACAGTGGCGCAAGCCACAGGTGAAATCAGAAATTATCAGATTTGGGTGGGCGGTACGCAGTTATTGTCTTTACCGGTTTCTTATTGGATACTGATGTTAGGGTATCCGCCTCAGAGTATAATGTATGTTGCCATTGTTTTTTCGGTAATTGCCTTGTGCTTTAGGTTGATGTTTTTAAAAAAGATGGTTGGCTTCAATATCCTTAAATATTCTAAACAGGTATTGATGCGGGTTGTAATTATTTCGGTTTTGTCATATGGTTTACTTTTCTTTATTGTAAGGGTGTTTCAGGAAGGATGGATTCGGTTTTTTACAGGCGGTTTTGTCAGCATTATTGTAGCAGGGTTGAGTATCTTTTTTGTTGGGCTGACAACCGATGAGCGTGTTTTAGTTATTCATTTTTTGAAAGCTAAACTTAATAGAAGTAAGCCATGAAAATTTCTTCTGCTACTCTAGTTTAATCTTAGGCACAACTGGTTTATTGGCTGTTTGTAGCTGAATCTTAATTTTGTTATAGTGCCTTTTTGTTTTGATTGTTTTATGTATTTATCGTTTTTTTAGTCGCGTTTGAATGACCTCGGAGAATAATAAAAGAATAGCCAAAAATACGTTGTTTCTGTATTTCAGAATGATTTTGATTATGGGGGTAACCCTGTATACGGTCAGAGTTGTTTTGAGTGTTTTGGGAGAGGTCGATTATGGCTTATATACAGTGATAGGAGGTGTGGTTACAATGTTTGCTTTTTTGAGCAATACGATGGCCTCTGCGTCGCAGCGTTTTTATTCTTTTGAACTGGGCCGACGTGATTTTGTTCGGCTTAAACAGGTATTTAGTCTGACATTTATTATATATGTTGGTATCGCAATTTTTATTTTATTGTTGGCAGAGACTGTTGGCTTGTGGTTCTTAAATACTCAGATGACCATCCCGGCCGACAGGTTGAATGCAGCGAATTGGGTCTATCAATTTTCTGTTTTCGCTTTTGTTGTCAATGTTTTATCAATTCCATACAATGCGGCTATTATAGCGAGAGAAAACATGAAGGCCTTTGCTTATATCAGTATTTTGGAAGCATTGTTAAAGCTGGCCATCGTCTATATTCTTGTGATTTTTTCCTTTGATAAATTGAAGCTGTATGCTGTATTGATGTTTGGCGTTACATTTTTAATCAGTTTTAGTTATTTTCTATATGCCTATAAAAAGTATAAAGAGTGTAAAGTCATTTATTATTGGGATCGGCAGTTGTTTTCAACTTTGGTCAGCTACTCCGGATGGAGTTTATTTGGCTCCCTTTCGGGGATAGCACGAAATCATGGGGTTAATATTCTTTTGAACCTGTTTTTTAATCCCATTGTAAATGCGGCACGGGCTATTGCTTATCAAGTGAGTAATGCGATTAGTCAGTTTGCAACCAATTTTTCGACTGCGGTACGTCCTCAAATAATCAAGTACTACGCCAGCAACGAGACTGAATTGATGATGCAGTTGGTGTTTAAGAGTTCTAAGTTTTCTTTTTTTCTTTTATATATATTTTCTTTACCCTTAATTTTAGAAACGAATTTTGTTTTAAATATTTGGCTGAAAAGTATTCCCGATTACGCCGGTTTATTTACCACTTTGGTCATTGTTGTGGCACTAATTGACTCTCTCTCTTATTCCATGATGACTGTGGCGCAGGCAACTGGCAAAATCAGAAATTATCAGATTTGGGTGGGTGGCACACAATTGATGAACCTGCCCGTTTCTTATTTGTTTTTAAAGTTAGGATACCCACCGGAAAGTACCATGTATGTGGCTATTGTATTTTCGGTAATCTGTTTGTTTATCAGGTTGGTCTTGTTAAAAAAAATGGTGGGGCTCAATATTCTTGAATTTACAAGAGACGTCTTGATACGGGTTGCTCTAATATCCATGGTGTCGTATGGCATTCTTTCCTTCATTGTAAGAGCTTTTGCAGAAGGATGGCTTAGATTTATTACCGGTGGGTTTATCAGTGTAATAATAGCAAGTGTTAGTATTTTCTTAATAGGTTTGACATCTGAGGAACGGAGTTTGGTCATTCATTTTTTAAAAAATAAGGTAAACGGGAAAAAGCGATGAAGATTTTATTTGTAGGTGATTTACGAACAGCAAATAATTACGGGGCGATAGCAACTACCGAAACGTTGAACAATATGTTGGTTCAGGCCATTCCTGATGCGGAAATTCAATATATAGACTATAGAAGTTTATATTTCCCAACGCCTGTCTCCGGCTGGCCTGCTTCATCAGACGGTGTTGCAACAAAAATAAAAGGGATGGTGAAATTAGTGGCAAAAAAAGTTTTGCCTATATTTTTACGGCGTTTGGTAAAGCAACTTCTTTTTTCAGCAAAAAAATCATCAAGTTATGTTCCGTATAAAGTTTCTTTATATGATGAGTATTATGCGCGTTTACAAAAGGGTGAAATTCTGGGTTTCGAAAAGCGGATGCTTGAGTGGGCTGATATGGTTTACATAAATGGCGAAGGGAACATTGTTAATGGTGTTGACAAGTATGGCAAGTACCGAAATGGAGGGCTTTACATTTTATTTATGGCATGGTTGGCCAAAGAAAAGTTTCAGAAGAAAACGTTTATGGTTAATCATACTGTCGATCCGGCCAATAAGGATGTTTTTGAGATGATTGAGAAAGTTTATCCTGGTCTGGATAAGGTGTATGTTCGTGAAACGCTTTCGTTGGCTAAATTGCAGGAAGTGGGGGTTGATAATGGCGTGTTTGTTCCTGATGCTTTATTTGGTTATCAGCCGATTCAAAATTGGCAACCCTCAGCTAAACTGCTGCGGCAAATTGATTTTTCAAAACCTTATATTTGCATTGGTGATTCGTCCGGCATTAAAAATATGTATAATCAGGTTAAATGGGATGTTGTTAAGGTTTTGAGTGAATTGATAGAGAAACTTAAGGATGTAATGCCCCAGATTATTTTTGTGGATGGTTATAATGGTGGTAACAGCGATGTTAATAAAGTGGTTAGGAATACTAACATTGGTATCGTTAATTTGAAGAATTGCTCTTACCACGATCTGTTTTATGTGTTGCAGGGGGCTGAAATATTTGTCTCCGGAAGATGGCACGCTTCCATCTTAAGTGTTTTGGCCAATACGCCCATTCTGTTGTGGGGTTCTGACAGTCATAAAACAAAATCGTTGTACACTTTACTGGATTATCCCTACTCTTTTTACGAGGTGAATACATTCCCCATTCACATAGATGAAATGGTTAATGAGGTTAAGAAAATTATTCAGGAGAAACTTCAGGTGAAGCGTCTTCTTAATGAAAAATTGTCTGTTTTGTCGGGTAGGGCCATTGAAAATGTGGCGTTTTTAGGTGATTTTTAATAATGTTTGGAAGCGAGAATAACGAAAGAGTAGCGTTTGCTCTCGCTAAAATAAGAAGTTCATGAAACTAAATGTTGAGACAGCATATAAACAGAAGCTTTGTTCAAGTTGTGGTTTTTGTGTAGGCGTGTGTCCGCATCAATCTATTCGTTACGATGTGGACAATCACGGTTTTTTTAAGCCGGTGATTGATAAAAATACCTGTACCGATTGTGGGCTTTGTTATGAGCTATGTCCGGGCGTTACTGATCTGAAGGACTATTCTTCAAAAGAAGAGGTTTTTAATTACGGGTATTCCAATGATGAATCTATTCGATTGAATTCAGCTTCGGGAGGGGTGGTTACAGAGTTACTCTGTTTTTTGTTGGATCAAAATATTGTTGATTTTGTTAGTGTTGTGAGTAACCGTATGAAACATGATAAGCCCAGGTGTTTTTTTACGAACGACTCTGACGTCGTGCGCGATTGCAAAACTTCAAAATATTGTCCCGTACCTGTTGGCGAGATATTAGGGCCTTTGAAGCAGATCAAGGGGACGGTTGCGGTATTGGGACTTCCATGTCAAATAAATGCCTTGAAGGCTTATGCGGGAAAGAGGGCATCGGCACAACGGAAAATTAAGTTTTATTTTGCGTTGTTGTGTAATCATACGCCGTCTTATACTGCTACCGATTTCTTATCGGCCAATTTAAAGTTTCCTGATTGGGATTCTGTCTTGTACAGGGGTAATGGCTGGCCGGGGGAAATGATGTTTAGTAACGATCAAAAAAAAGAGAAATTATTTACACCCTATAGAAAAACATGGGCGACCGGTTATGGGTTGTATTTTAAAAACCGACGTTGTTTTATTTGTAATGACCCATTTGGGAAATCAGCCGATATTGTTTTCGGAGATGCTTATTTCCTTCAGAATGAAACAAAAGGCGCGACATTTTGCATCTCGAGAAATAAGGAAATTTCAGGTCTTTTGTCCGATATGAAGGAGAAAAAGCGAATTCAATTGCTTGATGGCCCCAATCCTGATACTGTTGCTAAGTTTTTTAAAATTCTTTTTGACAGAGAAGTACAATACCCTCACAAATTAAGTATGATGAAGCGTTTAGGCCTTCCGGTTCCCGAACATAAAGGAAAAACAAGAGGCTCGTTTTCGTTTAAAAATTTAATGGGATTTGTAAAATCATTAATTATTATTGAATTGGGCAGATGTAAGCTGCTTTGGCCATTTTTGTTTCGGCGAAGGAATGGAGAACAATTACCAATCAGGATAGAAAAGTATTAGGTTTTATAATCGCTTATTTGTGACGATTAATGCATGATTATTTATTGTCTTTTAATGAATATAATATAACACTATGAAAACACCACAGGTAATAGCAGAAATCGGCTGTAATCATAAAGGAGATATGGATATAGCCAAAGAAATGATAGTCACTGCGGCTCTTTTTTGTAAGGCGGATGTGGTTAAATTTCAAAAACGTAACAACAAGGAATTGTTGACCGAAACGGAGTATAATGCGCCGCATCCCAACCCGGCCAATTCCTATGGTGAGACGTATGGTGCGCACCGCGAATTTCTTGAACTGGATGTTGATCAGCACAAGCAGCTTAAAAAGTGGTGCGAAGAGAGCGGCGTCGTCTATTCCACTTCGGTGTGGGATTTGACTTCTGCACAGGAGATTGTGACGCTTCAACCGAAGCTAATAAAAATTCCTTCGGCCTGTAACTTAAATCGCCCCATGCTGACTTATTTGTGTGATCATTATGATGGCGAAATTCATCTCTCTTTTGGGATGACGACACACGAGGAAGAAGAGGAGATTGTTTCCTTTTTTGAATCTAAAGGACGAAATAAAGATTTGGTCATATATAGTTGTACTTCCGGTTATCCGGTTCCTTTTGAAGATATCAGTTTGTTGGAAATTAAGCGATTGCAACAAAGGTTTAAAGAGCGGGTTAAAGCGATAGGTTTTTCAGGCCATCATCTGGGCATTGCCGTTGATTCGGCTGCTGTGGCACTGGGTGCCGAATGGATAGAACGTCATTTTACGTTGGACAGAACCTGGAAAGGAACCGACCATGCCGCATCGCTCGAACCCGATGGATTGAGAAAATTGGTGCGCGATTGCAAGGCTGTACACCAGGCATTAACCTATAAAAAGACAGATATTCTGGAAATAGAATCTGTGCAACGTGAAAAACTTAAGAAAAATCAGGTGAAATGGGAAAAGTAATTGCCTTTATACCCGTAAGGGGGGGCAGCAAATCAATACCTTTTAAAAATATTAAGTTGTTTTGCGGAAAGCCATTGGTGTATTGGAATGTTGAGGCTTTGCAGCGTACGCAGCAGGTTGATCAAATTATAGTGGCCACCGATTCGAAAGAGATCATGGAGACGGTTTCTTCTTTTGATTTTGAAAAGGTGGTGGTTTATCAACGTTCGGCCGAAAATGCCTCTGATACTGCCAGTACTGAGAGTGTTATGCTCGAATACATCAAAGCCGCTGACTTGGCATCCGACGATATTTTTATGCTGGTGCAGGCCACCTCTCCTTTAACCGAGACTCATCATTTCGAAGAAGCGTTGACCATTTATTCTGAAAGCTCGTTTGATTCCATGCTATCATGTGTGCGTAATTACCGCTTTTTCTGGAATGCCGATGGCTCATCAAAGAACTATGATTACAGGAACCGGCCACGACGACAGGATTTTGACGGTGAGTTGATGGAGAATGGTGCTTTTTATATCAACACAGTTGGGCATATTTTGAAGCATCAAAACCGATTGTCCGGTAAAATTGGCATCTATGAAATGCCGGAATACACTGCCACTGAAATTGATGAGCCAGACGATTGGACGGTACTTGAGAGTTTGATGCAGAAACACATCCTCTCGAAGCGGCCTAAAAAGAAAATCAGGTTGTTTTTAACCGATGTGGATGGGGTTCTTACCGATGGCGGAATGTATTATTCCGAGAGCGGGGATGAAATGAAAAAGTTTAATACCCGCGATGGCATGGCTTTTCAGTTGCTGCGTGAGGCAGGTATTAAAACCGGTATCATAACTTCCGAAAACACTAAAATGGTCGAAAACCGGGCCCGTAAATTGAAAGTTGATTACCTGGTTCAGGGTAAAAGGGATGGCGGGAAACTGGCTGCGGCACGCGAAATATGTGAAAAGGAAGGTGTCACGCTCGATGAAGTGGCTTATGTCGGAGATGATATTAATTGTTTGGAATTGCTTTCCAGTGTCGGCTTAGCAGCTTGTCCTGCAGATGGGGATGATGTGATTAAACATATTTATGACGTGCTCATTTTACCTCGCAATGGGGGAGGTGGAGTTATACGGTATTTTGTGGATAATTATATTTTAAAGAATAATTATATTTAGTTATGAGCCAGATTAAGGATGAGGTGGAATCTCTAAAATTCAAGATGCTTGAGAATTATGATATTTCAAGTTTGTTATACCATCTCTCCGAATCAGTGAGAACCAATATTTATGATGATAAGTTCCCTTGTTTAAATTTAATTGGGAAAATATTGTTTCGAAAGAGAATATTTGAGTTCATTGATAATGAAAGTTCTGATATTTTATTTTTTTATTCTCATGATACAAAAAGGCAGGATTTATGGAATATGTTTAAATCTGTGTATAGTTTGACGGCAAATAGGGCTGTTTTTATTTATAGAAAATTTAAGCGAATTTATCCAGCTTTTCCTCCAATACGCTTGTCCTATTTATTAATAGATTGGTACTTAACTTTGAAAAAAACGAATCTATGCTATTCTGATAAATTGAATATTATAGGTCAGTTTATTGATATATTTTTTTTAAGCTCGTATATTAAAGGTTTGAATTTTAAAAACTATAAGGCTGTTGTGGTAATGTACGACGCATCTTATCTTGATAATTTTATTATACAGACGTTTAAACATAGAGGGGTTAAAACATGTACCTTGCAACACGGTGTTGTTGTAGCGGGAAAATCAAATTCCATGAATATTGATTTTAGTGGACTTGAGCTTAATAATAGTATAAGTGATTATTTACTAGTTTGGAATGAAGCAACCAAAATTGAGGCTTTGAAAGCAGGTATAGACGCAAAACGAATTCGTGTTTTAGGTATACCAAAGTGTATTGGTTATGAGGATTATAGCTTGAATTTAACTGAGAATAAGAATACTGTTTTTGGAATAATATTGGATGGTCGTTTTACTGCCGACAATAATCATCGAATGATACTAATTGCTAATGAATTTTGCAAAATATCCGGGTACCATTATATTTTAAGATTTCATCCAGCATTTAAAGGAAACGAATATAATGAATATATAGATTTTAATTTTTGTGATGGTAATTTTGACAAATCGTTGCCAATAACTGAATATATTGAATCTGTTGATTTTTCTCTAATTTCTAATTCAACAATGCTTTATGAATTGTGTTATTTTAAGCATAGAGTCTATAGATATTTAAAGAATATTGAGGAAGACAAGTTTTTAAACATACCAATGAAATCCTTTAATAGTCTGAGTGGGTTTCTTAATTTATATAGCTCTTATGATTCAGAAGCTATTTGGAGTCAAGCCTGTAGTGTAAAGAATATTTCGTTATCATATTTTAATTTTTTTGATGCTTTATGATTATTAGCATTCGTATAATTTGGAAAGTAGTTCGTTTAAGTTTCCGTTTTGTTATAAAGGAGCTAAGTTGGCTTTATGTTGTTTTTATGTTCATTGTAAATGGTGTTAAATTTTCTTCTTTTGAGAGTTTCGGATTTCCCATTATAAATATATCATTGAAGGGCAAATGCTCTATTGGAAGAGGCTTGAAAATGCACAATGGGGCAAAATTCTGTGCGTCAGGCATTAATGGGAAATGTAAGATTGATGTTAGAAACAAAGGAGAGTTAATCATTGGTAATAGTGTTGGGCTGAGTGATGTAACGATTATTTGTCAGGAACATATAACTATAGGAAATAATGTTTTGCTTGGTGTTGGAACGCAAATACGAGATACTGATGAACACTCTTTAAATGTCGCGGATAGGCTTAACGGGCTTGATAAAATAAGACAAAAAAGTTCCCCTATTGTTATTGGGGATAATGTTTTTATTGGGGCTAATTGTATGATTTTAAAAGGCATAAATATTGGAGCAAATTCTATTGTCGGTGCTGGAAGTGTGTTAACCAAGAATGTTCCTCCCGAAGAAATTTGGGCCGGAAATCCCGCTAAGTTTATTCGAAAAATTAAATAATAATTTAATCTATTGTTTTAATTAAATAATTTGAATGTTTTTTGATCTCAAAAGCCATCGATAATTAACATATGAAAGTAAATAAAAGAATCCTATCCTTATTTTTAATTTTTATGCAAAGTTGTGGAATCTCTTTTTTCCAAGGCCAAGGATGGTTTCTAATGTTATTACTACTGGTTATCAATATACAAAATATTAAAAATGTAAATATTAAGTATTTAAAAAAAACACCCTATTTTTTATTTTTCTTTTTTGCGCTAGTGATTTTAAAATCTATGTTTTATGATTATACATGGGTTTTATACATGTTTTTGGTCTTTTTTGCGACTTCAGTCTTCCTTTTAAACTATCGTAATGACACTACTCTCTTTTTCGATGATTTATATAAGTTTCTTACAATTCTTTTTTTCTATTCCTTAGGTCATATTTTAGTTAATGTGTTATTTCAGTCTAGTTTAATAACTACTGATTTAGGAATGAAACCCAAAACTTTTATTTATTTATTTTATTTTAATAGAGTTGAGTTCTTTCCTGGGTTTTATAGGGTTCAAGGGTTAGCATGGGAACCTGGGAATTGGCAGCTTTTTTTAAATCTATATTTTTTAATGTCAGTTTTCAAAAAGGAAAGATTGTTTAAATTGGGATTAATAGGGTTGTGTATAATTTCGACTTTCTCAACCAATGGATATATTCTGTTGACTTTAAATGTTTTTAATCTAATAATCTATAGCAAACGTAAGTTTATTATATTGCCTATTGTTGGCTTAGTCTCGTTTTTATTATTTCCATTAGTTCTAAGTAATATTCAGGAAAAATTTTCAGGTGATAAAATGTTGTCTGGACTAGCCAGATCTAGAGACTTGTATATAGGAGCTGCTTTAATAAAGGATTCTCCTTTTCTTGGTGTAAATGTTTTGAAAATTAATAGTATTCCTATTGTGAAAGAAGTTAAGTCTAATACTTTTTTTAGTGTTGCAGATCAAAATCAATATAGTGCTTATGATGGCTTTATTAGTGATGGATACCTTAATGGATTTTTAGAAGTTTTTTTGCTCTGGGGTTTGTTTTTTGGGCTGTTGTTATATTATTTTTTTTATAAATCGCCGCTGTTTTTAACTAAGTCATTTGCTTTTTCATTTTGTATAATTAGTTTTTTATCCTTCACTGCTGAGCCTATAACTCAGACATCCTTTTTTTATCTTTTCCCTTTATCAACTCTTTTGTTTGGGAAGAGGGGTTTATATTCTGCTGATGCGCACGCAATTAATGCTTGAGATTAGGAAACATAGAACAGCACTACTTTTCTAAACAAATAAGCAATTATTAGCTGCGTTTAAAATCATTTATAACTGTTTGAGTTCCTTAATTTATTTGTTGTTTTAGGTTTAAAAGAATTTTAATTTTCCGGGTTGTCTGGAATCAATAGATTATATTAACGTAATGGAGAAAATAATTTCGATTGTAATAGCAACATATAATGCTTCCGATAAATTGGAACGATGTTTATCTTCTATAGTTCAACAAAAAAATGAACTTTGCGAACTTGTATTAATTGATGGAGGCTCTACTGATTCAACTTTGGATATTATTAAGTCTTATAGTCGTTGGATTGACGTTTTTGTTTCTGAGAATGATGCCGGAGTATATGATGCTTGGAACAAAGGTGTACGATTATCAAATGGGAAGTGGATAATGTTTATTGGCGCGGATGATATATTGTTGACTAACGCAATCGAAAAGTTTTTAAATGTCATTTCAAGGCCAAATATTTATTCTTACGACTATATATGTGCGTTTAACGAGTACGTAGATAATGACGGGAAATTATTGAAACTTTTAGGTGGTTCTGGTGAATGGAGATATATGAGAAGAACTATGACTGTTGCTCATGTTGGCTCATTGCATTCACGAAGACTTTTTAATGAAGTGGGCGAATATGACCTTTCATACAAAATATGTGCTGACTATGAATTGTTATTACGAAAAAGGGGCGATTTAAGAACTTTTTTTTTACCGGAAAGAATAGCAAGGATGGAAGTAGGGGGTTTAAGTTTTTCTACGAGGGCTATTTTTGAGACTTTTTTAATTCGTAAGAACTTACAAACTGTACCAACGGTTGTTAATTTTATTTTGTTTTTTAGGGATTGGGTTTCGTATAAATATTTTCGTTTTCGCAATTTATTAACATGAATGTATGAAGGTCTATTTAATTAAATCATTTAGATTTGATTTCTGCTGTTGTATCTATAGTAAGTCAAGTAATAGTTGCCAAAATGAATTTAGATATATTTTTGTTTGATTTGTTTTGTTAAGTAGCTTTTGCAAGAAAGCCATGATTTATTGCTCACGCTAATTATATGCGGGCAAATAAAAACGTTTATTATTAGTAGTATGGACATTTTAAGTAAAATAATTTCATATTTTAAAGAAGAAACTTTCAGGTTTGATAATGCGATACCTAAGAGTTATTTATTTAGATTTATTTTTTCTAAGATTGTTTCTTTAATATATGGGATGATCCGATTTAGAACTTTAAAACGAATTTTCATACATCCTTCTTCAATAATTAAATGTAGTTCTAAAATAAAGGTTGGCTATAATTTTAGTGTAGCGAGAAATTGTTATATAGATGCTTTATCTCATAATGGATTTGTTTGTGGAAATAATGTTTCGTTAGGATATGGCACATGTGTCATTATCTCAGGTAGTTTGAAAAAAATTGGGAAAGGGATAGTAATTGGAAATCGTGTCGGGATGGGAACGCATGGGTATTATGGTGGTGGTGTTGGCGGATTGTATATTGGAAATGATACAATTATAGGTAATTATGTGAGTTTCCATCCTGAAAATCACAATTATAAAGAGCTTAATGTTCCAATTAGATCTCAAGGGGTTACTGGTTTGGGAATTCATATCGGTGACAATTGTTGGATTGGAGCTAAAGCTACCTTTTTAGACGGAAGTGTTGTTGGTGATGGTTCCATTGTAGCTGCAGGTGCTGTAGTTATTGGTAAGTTTCCATCAAATAGTATAATTGGAGGTGTGCCTGCAAGAGTTCTTAAATCAATAAAATAAATAATTCGAGATGAGAATAGGTATTGATGCAAAATGGTATGTGAGGGGGAACCCTAGTGGGAAAGTTGTTGTTCAAAATATTGTTGATGAGTTAATAAAGGTTGACATAGATGCGACTGTTTTCCTTTTTTTCCATAAGCGAGATAAGGCATTGAATGAGAAGTTGGAACAGGAATGTGCAACAAAATCTAATATCCGAATTGTTTATTGTCTTTCAGCACCGAATTTTTTAAGTAATTTATTCATACTTCCATTTTATGCTAAGAAATTAAAATTGGATGTTTTAATGTTGCAAAATTTCACCCCTTTTCTCTTTTATAGAAAAATAAAATATTATACATACATACATGATTTTCTTTTTCTGGATTTTCCGCAGTTTTACTCTTGGGTTGAAAATCGGATTTATCCATTTATGAAAGTTTTTCTTGGTTTTGCTCATAGGGTGATAACAATTTCAGAGAGTGAGAAAGTTCGTATAAATCGTCATTCAGGTTACCCTCTTGATGATATAAGTGTTGTTTACCATGGCATCTCTGATGATTTTTCTCCACAAAATAAATTTAATAAAATAGAAAAAGATCTTCCTTCAGAATTTATTCTTTATATAGGTCGTATTAACGTTCGTAAAAATATAAAGCTTTTAATTGATGCCATTGAGATGATTAACGATGCTAATCTCGTTATTGTAGGAAAGAGAGATAATAAAAGTTTTGATATTGATAAATATATTAAGAAGAAAGGACTTGATGATCGAATCTTTTTATTAGGACATCTTAGTTATAATGAATTATTAACTGTTATAGCTCGAGGAAAAATATTTGTTTTTCCTTCTTTGGCTGAAGGTTTCGGATTGCCTCCCTTAGAGGCAATGAAGTCAGGAGTTCCTGTTATAGTATCTAATGTTACAAGTTTGCCGGAAGTTTGTGGTGATGCTGTTTATTATATAGATCCATTAAAAAAGAGTCAATTAGTTGACGCAATTAATCGTTTAAATATTGACAGCAGCCTCTATAACCAATTAGTTGCTAAAGGGTTAAAGCATGCAAAAAAGTTTGATTGGAAAACTTCGACTGAAGATATATTGAAGATTTTAATGGATTAATTTATGAAAGTTGGGATTATAGGTACGCGTGGCATACCAAATTATTATGGCGGATTTGAGCAATTTGCGCAATATTTAGCAAAATTGTTAGTTGAAAAAGGACATGAGGTAACGGTTTATAACAGCCATTATCATCCTTATAAGGGAAACGAATGGGAAGGGGTGAGGATTATTCATAAGTTTGATCCTGAGCAAAGAATTGGAACCATTGGTCAGTTTTTTTATGATCTTAATTGCATTTTAGACTCCAGAATACGAAATTTTGATATACTACTTCAGTTAGGATATACCAGCAGTTCAATTTGGGGTAGGTTATTCCCGAAAAAACATTGTAAGGTTATAACCAATATGGATGGTCTTGAATGGAAACGGACAAAGTACTCTAAACCGGTACAACGATTTTTGCTTTGGGCTGAATGGTTGGGGATTAAATATAGTGATGTCTTGGTTGCTGACTCAATTGGAATTAAAGATTATCTATTCAAGAAGTATCATGTGGATTCTTTTTATATTCCATACGGTGCCGAACCTGTGTCGACATTTTCAACGAGTGTTTTAAAAGAGTATTCTTTAAACTCATTTGGATATTCGATGTTACTTGCTCGTTTAGAACCGGAAAACAGTATAGAGATCATTCTTGATGGATTACATAAATCCGATACTAAAGAAGAATTTTTGGTGATAGGAAATAATACTACAGCGTATGGTACTTATCTTAAAGCTAAATTTAAAGATGACTCAAGAATTCGGTTTTTAGGTGGAATTTATAATATGAATAAGTTGAATAGTCTTCGTCATTTCGCAAAATTGTATTTTCATGGTCATACCGTTGGTGGCACAAATCCAAGTCTATTGGAAGCTATGGGTTCAAAAGCCTTAATTTGTGCCCATGACAATATCTTTAACCGTTCTATTTTAGGTAATGAGGCTTGGTATTTTAGTTCTTCTAGAGATGTTTCGGAGTTGTTGAATAAAGAGAGCTATCCTCAAAGAGATCGTTATATTGACTTAAACTGTCAGAAAATTAAAGAACTGTATGGGTGGGAGAGGATTGTGTCACAATATGAAACTGTTTTTTATAATGCGATTCGTTAACAAATGAAATGAATTTTGAGATTGTTTTTTTTATGAATAAACCTTGCAGAGTTTCATTCGGCAGATCAACACACAATATAAATAGCCCGATTATTGGAAATGGATTTCTGTTTTGATGATGTTATTGAGGTTGTCAGGGGTGTAATAGTCTTATATTAGGTTGATTTTGGATTGTACATTATGTGATTTTATTTGACTTTTGGATCACTTTTAACTGTCTCCCTCTATACGCCTACACGGTAAATAAGGGTTCCACCTGCATTGCTCTCCTTTTTTTTACCACCCTTTCAACCGTCCTATTCCGACGGTATACAATATCAAGTGTGAAAAAGAAAATATCACAGTTGGTTTTGTGGTATTTTGTAATGACATTAAATCTATTGGTCCACAATTACAAAAAGATCAATAAGAGTCGGCGTTTTCCTGACAATATCACCCGGATTTAAGAGATTCCGGTAGAACTTCTGAAGTTACAACACCCGGGGCAGCCATATCGCGCCTGGGTGTTTTTTTATTTTAGCCATACGTTGTAGACCGACTGCTTACGATGAGACTACTTCCAGAAGTATTTTACATTACCCATTCATTTTTGTGGAAAGAATAAGTGATACGAGTTCTTTCTGCTTCGTTGCATCGGGTATCGTTTTACAATTATTCTGGCTATCCCTTTGTATTCGGGCATTTAGATGGTTTTCCGAACGTTGCGCCCCAAGGGGCGGGTCATCATCCCCAAGGGGCGAATAATCATCCCCAAGGGGCGAGTCATTATCCCCAAGGGGCGAGTCATCATCCCCAAGGGGCGGGTCATTATCCCCAAGGGGCGAATAATCATCCCCAAGGGGCGAGTCATTATCCCCAAGGGGCGAGTCATCATCCCCAAGGGGCGGGTCATTATCCCCAAGGGGCGAATAATCATCCCCAAGGGGCGAGTCATTATCCCCAAGGGGCGAGTCATCATCCCCAAGGGGAGAATCCTTATCCCCAGGGGGCGAAGCCTGTGCCCCAATGGAATTATGCCGTGCCCCAAGGGGCGCAAGGCCTGCCCCAGAGGGATTGTTCCGAAAGCCTACGGGGCAGCTCTAACCCCCTGGGGGATATAGATGCGCCCTAAGGGCAGTGAATAACAGTTCTGATGGTTTTACTTCCTGAATTTCCGGATTTTCTTAACAATCTCGCTCTTTTTGCCATATAGACCGGAAAGAAGATCGGCCATATCGGAAGCTTCCATGTAAGCCTCATCCAACAAATCATTGGCATGGGTTGTTGCCTCTATGGCCTTAGCTGCTGACGCTTGCTGCGCAATTTCGGCCTTATTAGCGTTTTCTTCTTTTGTTTTTAATGATTCGATTTTGTCGGCAGGATCGAATCCTTTTTCTGTCATGGTCGCTTGTTCTTCCTCCATGAGTGTGATCATTTGCGAAACGAAATCACGTTTCCCGGCTTCATTCATTTTAGACATAATATTTAATTTTAAGATTGGTAATGTGATTGTAATCTTGAGTTTAGAGCGGTCAAAAGCTTACAATCGATTATAAAACAAAATATTCTGTTAATATGGCTGTTTCAATTCTTCCGGACTGTTATAATTTTTTTGTATTTCTTCGGGAGTTTTCTTTTCTAAATTATTTTATGCCCACAACTTGAAGCAATTCGAATAGTTGACGATTGCGGGAAACCTTCCACTTCGGTTCTTTAGACTAATGCCAATGCTTTAATTGCAACTGGCTTGTCCATAACGTTATTCTTGTTTACAGCAAAAAAAGTTTTTGTATTTATATAGACCTTTGGTTCCGTAAAACAGACAATGAATTTACTAAATTTTCGATATTTGTCAATAAAGTCAAACAAAAGTTACGAGCAGTTAAAGGGTAAAAGACCGTTTTTAAAGTCTGATTTCTGCGTTATGCTTGCTTTTAAAATGGTGAATTATGGGAGCCGGTCCATATTCTGCGGGCGGCGCAGGTTTTGAATTTGAGGCTTTAGTGAAAACGGTCTCTTTGTTGCCTCAATAATGGCGGTGTTTAAAGAAGTGTCTTTGCCCCATAAGTTGCTCCATTTTGGAGTCTTACAGAATCACGTGTGAATTGATTGATGCAAATGTCATGTGAAAAATAAAAGTCCCCATGTGAAAGTGTTTTTTCACATGGGGTTTTTATTGGTGGTATATCCTTCTTTTTTCGGATAACTGCAAAATGGTTATTTTTTCTGTGCATGGTTGAATCGTACGTCGGTTATCTCTTTGCCTTTCTTTTTTTTGCGTACTCAGAAGGCGAAACACCAAACTGACTTTTGAAGCAGGTGCTAAAATAAAAGGGATTATTGTTACCAACTTTGAATGCCACTTCTGAAACATTTAATTGAGTCGTTTCCAAAAGCTCTGCTGCTTTTTTCATCCTGAGAACCCGTAGGTATTCGTTGGGAGTAAACCCGGTTATAGATTTTACTTTTTTATAAAACAGGGTTCTGCCCATTGACATATTTTTGTAAAAATTATCTATTGAAAATTCTGCATTATCAATGTTTTTTTCAATTATGATGTTTAGTTTCTTTATAAACTCATTATCTATATTGACCGATAGTTGAGGGTCGATGGCTAACCCCGGTTCTTTTGTGAATTTTCGTTGTAATATTTCCCTTTGTTCTAAAAGTTTAATAATTCTGGTTAAGAGATACTGAGAATTAAAAGGTTTCGTAAGGTAGGCGTCGGCGCCCGATTCAATGCCTTGTATTTGATGTTGCTGCGTAGTATATGCGGTTAGCATAATAACGGGGATATGGCAGGTTTGGAATTCCGATTTAATTTTTTTTATGACTTCATAACCATTCATTTTTGGCATCATGGCATCGCAAATAATGAGTTTAGGATTGATTAATTTACATTTGTTTAATCCCTCAAGACCATCTGCCGCAGTCTTAATATCAAAGTATTGAGATAGATAGTCAGAAAGAAAGTCTGACACATCATTATCATCTTCAATAATTAATATTTTATAGTTCTTGTATTTTTCGTTGATATCAATACGGCTGTTATAATGAATGTTGGTATCTGTATTTTGAGCCGGATGTTCATTAAATGTGTTGACGTCAGTCGTATCTGTATTTTTCGGATTCAGTATAAATTTGTCTTTTAATATGGGTATTGTCACAACAAATGTAGCACCTCCGTTAGGGGTCTCTTTATATTTAATATTTCCTTGATGTATTTTAATTAATTCGTATGAATAGTTAAGTCCAATGCCGGTTCCTGAATCGGAAGGTTTAATTTGTTTAAATCTGGTAAAGAGAGAATGTTGTTCTTTAGGCGGCACCCCTTCGCCATTATCTGAAACGCTGAAGATAAGGTGTTCTGATTGTTGATTAATGTTTATATCAAGTTTTATAGAACCATTTTGTGGCACAAATTTAAATGCATTAGAGAGTAAATTATAGATGACCTTTTCAATTTTATTACGGTCTAATGGCATTTCAAATGCATTTATATTTGAAGTAAACAGGTATGATACGTTTTTTATTTTGGCCGTATCTTCAAAATGTTGATATATATCTTTAAAAAAAGCAATTACTTCGGTTTTTTCAGTGTCTAATTTTATATGGCCGTATTGTATTTTTTGGTAGTCCAATAATTGATTGATAAGTCGCAACAATCTGTTGGAACTTTTTTCAAGATATGATAATTGTTTTTTTATGTGCTTGTCAATATTGGGAGTTGTTGAGATATTATCGATGGTTCCTTTTATTATCGTTAACGGAGTTCTGAATTCATGAGAAATATTGGTGAAGAATTGTAGTTTATACTCTGTAACTTGTTGTTCTAATTTTACCGCAGTATTTAATTTATACATGCGTTTATTAGTTCTTATAACAATAATAATAATGCCTGAGAAGAGAATAAAATAGAGTATTATAGCTTGCGTTGAATTCCAAATAGGTTGGCTGATTAAAATTTCTAATTTGGTTTCGCTTTGTTCCAGATCGCGACCAACGTTATTGGCTTTTACTCTGAATGTATATATCCCAGGCGGAATGTTTCTATAGGTAGCCTCATTATGTTGAGTTAAGGAATTCCAGTTATCTTCATAGCCATCCAGTATGAATTTATATCTGTTTGAAGGTTGATAGTTTAGAATCGAAAATTTAATATTGAAGGAATTTTGGGTGTATTTAAGATTTATCTTTTTTGTATCTGATATTGATTCTTTTAATGGAGAGTCTTTTTGTCCCGGATGCATTTTAACGCCATTTATTTTTAGCGCTGTAAGTATCACATTTTCTTTTTTTGACGGGTGTTTTAGGTCGTCCGGATTAATTGTATATAACCCATCATAGCTACCCAGAAGTATTTTGCCGGAAAGACTTTTAACGATTGCCGATTCGCAGAATAAATCTCCTTCCCATTGCGTTGACAGATGATAATTATCAAAACATTCATTTTCAATATTCATGACGGAGATTCCCGATTCGGTTGAAATCCATAATTTATTATCGTCTTCAACAATACCCTGAACAATATCATTTATAAGCCCATTACTTGTTGTATAATGTTTGAATCGTATATTTTTTAATTTTTGATCCTTTATAATCCTGTTTAATCCACCTCCTGATGTTCCGACCCATAAATTGCCTTTGCTATCATTAAAGATTGTTTTAACCTCATTGTTGTTTAACGAAGAGTCATTGTTTGCATCAAAATGGAAGTTTTTTATGTTTGCTTTATTAGTCAGCAAAAGATCCGGGTTAAAAACGGTGATACCATTATTTCCTCCTAACCATATTAAACTGTCCCGATCTTGTTCGATTGTTCTGATCCGGTTTTGATATTTTTTCAACGTCGGAAACTCCTGTAGCGTTAATTTGTCGTTATTAAATCTTGCTAATAACAGGCCATAGCCAAATGTCCCTAACCACATTCTTTGCTGGTTGTCCAGATAGGTTGCATAGATGTTGCAGGCTAACGGATTTAATTTCCTGAAATTTTCATTAAAGCTGTAAAAAGAATGATATTCATTTTTCTTAAAAATAAGTAACCCATTTCCTTTGGTCCCGATCCATTTATTGCCATAGCTATCTTCGGCCAAAGTATATGGCATGCCAACTTTCAGTTGATGCTTTGCTATCAGAGAATAATTTTCATCGTATATGTATAAAGTGCCATTTTTAGTGCCAATCCAAATATTTTTGTCGGAATCCTCATATATCAGTCGGATAATTCTATTTTTCGATTCTGTTGTTCCCGGATAAAAGGATCGATATTGATTATCTGTGATTGTTATTTTTGATACGCCGGAGTATTCAGTTCCAACCCATATGTTTCCGCATCTATCTTCAGTTACTGTTAATAGGTTATTTGTTCTTAAAGCACCATTGGGTTGATTCTTGTTATTTGTGAAATGATGTATGTTGTTATTGTTTTGGTCAATCGCAAATAAGCCATTTCCATAAGTCGTTATCCATATTATATTTCGGGAATCATGAAAAATGGAATACCGTTCCATATCAATGTTCCTAACGGTTGAAGAAGGTATTAACGAGTAGGGAATAAATTGATTTAATTTTTCTTTGTATTGCCAAATGATCCCTGTTTTATTGTATATCCAAATATGTCTTTTATTGTCGTATTGAATAAAAGCATTTTTTAAATCTTTTTGATCAAACAAATTACGCGCTGATTTAAAAGAAGAATTACGCGTATCCAGAATATACGTATCATTATTTGTTGTTATAAGTATGTTGTTATCAGACAAACGTGCCGTGTTGTGTATGCTTCCGTTTTGCGCGTTAAAATTGTGTGGAATTTTACTAATTATGTCTTTACTGAATTTATTTATTTTGTAAATTTTATTGTTATTGGTGAACGCGTATATGGTTGAATCCAATTCAATTAAAGAATGAAAATTTACATCAGTTATTATTTTTGTAAGTTTCTGCTTTTGGAGAATAAAAAGATTAGAATTGGTTCCAATCCATATTGTACCGGATGCATCTTCAAAAACAAGATTTACCGAATAATCATTTAGTTCTCTGAATCCATAAAAATGAGTCGCAATTCCTTCCGAAGTGTGCATCGCTCTTAAACAGCCGGTTTTATTTCCCCATAACCAAACATCTCCACTACTGGCAAATAAGATATGTTTATGTTGAGTACTCCAAGGGTGAATTGCAATAAATTTTTGGGTTTCCGGATCGTAACAATTTATATTGTCTATGTTGGTTCTAATCCATAAATACCCAAAAGAATCTTTATGTATTTTTTTTATTCTACTATCCGAAAGTGTGTTTTTTATACCATATTGTGGGTGTAGCCATATAAACTCGTTACCATCGTATCTGTTTAGTCCATTTAACGATCCAAACCATAAAAAGCCTTCTTTATCCTGTACAATCGTATTTATCGTATTTTGTGATAAACCGTCTTTTGTTGTATAGGTTTGAATACTAAATGTATTTTCAGCTTTTATTTGCGAGAGCACGAAGCAACATATAGTAATGAATAAAATTTTTTTCCCCATTACGATTTTTGATATCGAGTTATGATTGAAATTGATTTACGGCTGATGACTTTTCCCGGGTGGCAGGTCTGTTTTTGGCAAAAGTGATGCAATTTTATAAAAATGCTTTTTATAAAACTACTTTTCATACACCCAATTTCGGGTAAAACCAGTCTCTTGTTAAATATCATAGAAGCCGGATAATGTGGGTTTCTTTTTAATGTTGTCAGTTTCTGCTTTGTTGTATGTTGTCCAATTCAAGGCGTTTATGGTGATGTTTGTATAGAGTTGTATGGTGGTTCAATCTCTTTGTGACTTTAAATAGCAAGCCGGTATGGAGCGATGTCTATTCAGATGTTGCCCTACACACGAAACGAGTCAAGGGAGGAATTTCGCTTCTATGATTTTTGATTTTCAAAAGGAGAAGAATCGTTCTAGCGAGTTTTATATGTCAAAAAAACAAGTTATAAATAAATATAACATATTACACTGAAAATTAATTTTTGTTGATTTTCGGAAGTTGTAAAAGTTTGTAATAAGGTAATGGTGCATCAAAAAGTTAAAGACAGATGCAAATTAATGTATTTTTTTATAAAAATTATCGGAGGATAATATGAAAGGTGTGTAAGCTTAGTATTTTGTTTTATTGGAGATTGCGCGTCTGTGTACAATATTGTATGTACAATACTGTATCATTATGGATTCATTTGTATTTGAAAAACGCCTGGTAGATCTACTTTTGGTTTTATTATTAAATGTTAATTCGAAAAGTTAGTATCTAAATTTTAAGGTTTATGAAAAAAAGTCATGCTATTGGGCGTTGCATAATGTTATTCTTCATCTTTTTTGGATGTAGTTTTTATGCAAGTTCTCAGATTAACGTAAAAGGGACCGTAACTGATGGTTTGGTTCCAATACCCGGAGTTACAATATTGGAAGAAGGTACAATGAATGGTGTCTTATCTGATATGGATGGGAATTTTAGTATAATGGTTCAAAATAAGGAATCAAAGATCGTTTTTTCATCTATTGGTTTTATTTCTCAAACAATACAAGTTGGAGATAATAAATTCCTTAATGTTAAATTGTTAGATGAAATTTCAGAGTTAGATGAAGTCGTTGTTATAGGTTATGGTATTTCAAAAAAGAGAGATCTGACTGGTGCTGTTAGTTCTGTTAAAGGCAGCGATTTGACCTCAGTACCTGTAACCACTGCAGCGCAGGCTATTACCGGTAAAATTGCAGGGGTTAATGTTGTTACTCAGAGTGGCGCTCCCGGGGCAGATGTAAATGTGGTTATTCGGGGTGGTACTTCAATAACGCAAAGCTCTTCTCCTTTATATATTGTAGATGGGTTTCAGTTTGAGGATGGATTGAAAAATATTGATATTAATGATATCGAATCCATTGATGTAATGAAGGATGCATCTTCAACTGCTATTTATGGGGCCAGAGGATCAAATGGTGTTATTATTATTACAACCAAATCCGGCAAAAAGGGCAAAACAGAAGTTAATTATAATACGTATTTAAGTTTTGAAAAATTAGGGTCTAAACTCGATCTGTTGAATACTCAGGAATATGTTGAATATCAGTATGAATTTCAGACCTTAAATGGACAAATAAATAGTTGGGCGAAAACTTATGGTGGAGATATAAATAGCTCCGATTTCTATTCAGGTGCCTATTCAAGAATTGCAGGTCAATACGCAGATGTTGACCCAATCGATTGGCAGGACGTGGTTTTTGGTGGTACAGCCACCATGACAAACCATAATGTAAATATTTCCGGTAGCAGTGATAAAACTCAATATCTGTTGAGTTATAATTATGTGGGACAGGATGGTTTGTTGGATAAATCTGGATATACCAGAAATGGGATTCGAATTAAACTTAATCATGAATTGAATGATAGAGTAAAACTTACTTTCGGATCTAGTTTTATGGGAACTAAGTTAGATGGAGGCGGTTCTCTCGGTGGCCTGTTAAAAATGTCAATATTACAACCAGTTACCGGCGGTGTTCGGTATACCAATGATGAATTGATTCATACGGACATTAGTGAGGATATGCAAAATATCGATTCACAATATGATATTTATAATCCGCTTATTACCAATGATGCTGTTACCCAGGAAAAATATACGCGGTTAATGAATCTAAATACCGCATTTGATGTTGATATTACCGATAATCTGGCTTTTAGGACAGCAGGTAGCTATCTTTGGCAACAGGTTAGAAGTGATTATTGGGATGATGGACGTACCAAAACGGCTCAGAATAATGGTGGCCCTTATGGAAGCCGTAACAATAGTGAAAAATTAAGATGGCAGGTGACCAATACTTTGAATTGGAAACATGCTGTTTATGCGCATAAGTTCAATCTATTATTAGGTCAGGAAACTTATTATAGTGAGTCAATGAACCTGAATAATACTTACTATGAATTTCCTGATAATAACTTTGGTCTGAATGATGTTAGTATGGCCGGACAAGTATTTTCATATCAGTCTGGTAATAGTAAAAATGGGATTGTTTCACTGTTCAGTCGGTTAAACTATAACTTTAGTGAGAGATATTTATTAACAGCTACCGTTAGAGGCGATGGTTCTTCAAAATTTTCGAAAGGAAATCAGTGGGGCTTTTTCCCATCTGTGTCTGGTGCATGGAGAGTTTCAGAAGAAGCTTTTATGGACAATGTTACACTTATCAATAACCTGAAATTTAGAATAGGTTATGGTACTACCGGTAACTGTGATATTGAGAATAATATGTATGCGACCGATTATAATTCAGGATATTATGCTATCGGTAAAAAGCAAGTGTCAACACTTAAGCCTGGAAGTATTGTCGGGAATCCTGATTTGAAATGGGAAACAACAAAGTCAACCAACGTAGGTATTGATGTTTCACTTTTTGATAATCGCATTAATTTAACATCTGAGTTTTATAACAACGTTTCGGATAACTTATTAATAAAAAATGCAATTCCTACATCTACAGGTTATAGTTATCAATATCAAAATATCGGATCTATAAGAAATCGTGGTTTCGAGTTTGTATTGAATACTTCTAATATCAGAAACGACAATTTTATCTGGACGACAGATTTTAATATTTCTTTTAACAAATCAAAAGTGTTGAGCATTTACGGAGATGATGATGATGATTATTTCCTGCAAAATTATGATTCCAGAATCGATTTTCGTATCGAGAAAGGTAAACCTTTAGGTGAGTTTTACGGATATAAGTACGATGGTGTATATACGACGAATGATTTTACGCAAAATACTGATGGAACGTATTCGTTGAATGATGGTGTCGCTAGTTTAAAAGGGAAGGTACGTAGTTCTATAAAACCAGGTGATGTTAAATATTTAACCACAGCCGGTCAGACGGATGATGATGGCAATCCTGTTTGGTCAACCGATGACCGAAGCGTAATTGGAAGTGCTGAACCTTTGTTTACAGGCGGTATGGTAAATACTTTTGAATATAAGGGTTTCGATTTAGGGATTTTCATGAGTTTTTCATACGGTAACGATGTGTTTAACATGAACTCTCAACGCTTTATTGGCCCTTATTTGCCGAACCAGAGCTCTTTAGACGTAATGGCCGATCGGTTTGTTTTAGTTGACCCCGCAACAGGGCAGGAAACGACTGATTTGCAGCGGCTGGCAGCTTTGAACCCCCAGCAAGGTAGCAGTGATGCTATGTGGAGCTTAAATCCTGATAATAAGATTGCTATTACAGATGCGTTGGATTATTATATAGAGGATGGGTCTTTCTTACGTTTAAGTACAATTACATTAGGATACACTTTGCCGGCTTCTGTCACGCAAAGGTTCAGAGTGCATAATTTAAGACTGTATTGTACTTTGAACAACATCCACACTTTTACAAATTATTCCGGATATGACCCTGAAGTTTCAGCAACATCAAGTCTTTTGACCAGAGGTATTGATAATTCAGCTTATCCAAAAGCAAAAAGTGTTGTTGTAGGTCTTAACCTTACATTCTAATTCTCTTAAATTTAAAGTTATGAAACGAGCCATGGGAATTGATTCACACACAGAAGTATGATTATCCTGGCGAGTTCCATATGGCAACTGAGAAACAAATTATAATTATATGAAAACAAATAGAATACAATATATCTTGGGATTACTGGTGCTAAGCTTAATTGCTAGCTCCTGCGAAGATTGGTTGGATATGCCATCAGAATCGAAATTTGATAGTAGCAGTGTTTTTGAATCAGTAGGTAAAGCTGAAATGGCTGTATTGGCTTGTTACACTAACACCTTTAACCGGGAAATGTATTATCAGTTGGGAATGGGAACTGATGAGTGTATTTCGACAGAGGGAGATACAAATTCAAAAAATCAAATGTCAAACTATGTCTATACCACATCAAATATTCCTACTTCTACATACAATGCTTTGTATACAGGTATTGAATATGCTAATGTCTGTATCAAAAAGTTGACTGCAATGAGAGAGGCAAGTAGTGAGTCTGATCAAAAACGAATAGACTATTTACTGGGTGAATCTTATGCGATACGGGGTTTGAATTATTTAAATATTGTCCGGTTTTTTGGAGATGTCCCTTATCCTACGAAACCAGTGGAAGATCTTGATACTTTTATTTCGTCAAGGGTTCCTAGAGATACAATATACGATGGGATCATTTCTGATTTACAAAAATCAGTCGATTTATTGCCCTGGTTGAGTGAAGGGGTATATACAACCCCAGAGCGCTTTACTAAAAATGCTGCGTATGGTATTTTGGCCCGCGTTGCCTTATATGCTGCCGGTTATTCGCTGCGTTGGGATTTAGATACTTATGCCCCCGAAAGCGTTGAATTGGCTCAGAGAAAAGATGAAAGTCGAATTATCGAATTATATCAAATTGCGTCAGATGCTTGTTCAATGGTAATGCAACAAAATGAGAATCATTTAGTTGCCCGTTACGACGATGTGTTTCGAAATTTAATGACAGGCACCTATAACGAGGAGTCAATGTTGGAATTGGGACAATATGGCGCGAATGTAAATGCCTATAGTATTGGCTATACAAATGGGATCTATTCGCATCCAAATTCACTTTACGCCAAATCAAAACCGGCAATGCATGCAATCCCATCCTATTATTTCGATTTTGAGGATGGTGATACCCGTCGTGATGTTACGATTTGTAATTACGACATTAATTCAGATAATGTTAGAAAACTCAGTACTTATGCCGGTTTCACAATTGGGAAATTCAGGGTTGACTGGACGCCGGAGCTGGGTGTTAAAGTAAATAAGCGAAATATTAATTGGCCTGTGTTACGATATGCAGATGTGTTGTTAATGTATGCCGAAGCAGAAAATGAGTTATATGGTGCCCCAACTGTCGAAGCAAAAAATGCTTTGAAAGAAGTTCGAATGAGAGCGTTTAATAATGATGAATCAAAAGTTGGGGTTATCCCGGCCGATTACTCAGATTTTAGGAAAGCTATTATTAATGAACGAAAGCTGGAACTTGGATTTGAAACTTTGCGACGCACCGATTTGGTTCGGTGGGGAATCCTTTATGAAAGTTTAACTGAGGCAAAACAAAAAGTAATTAGCATTGCAAATCATTCAGGCGATTACGCTGATATTGATTTGTACAGAGCTTATCTGCCTGTAGCTGCTACTGAGTTTGAAGATCCTGTTGTTGCGGAAGATTATGTTGGGTATAATACTGAATTGTCAGAGTCCGAAATTGCAGATTTGGAATCTCAGGGATATGTTGTTGTTGATATGTTTAGTGATGATGATCTTTCGAATTCTAAAATTTATTCTGCTGATCAGGTGTGGATCGAATCATTGTTCCGCGGTCTTGAAAAAGAAAAAGTAGAATTATTGCCTTTAAATCAGAAGATGATTGATGTTAATCCAGGTTTAGAAGGTCAACAGCATCCACTTTATTAGATTATTATGCGCTTTTGGTTAATCATATTTATTTCAATTCTATGTGGCCAGTTATTTGGTCAAACATTGTCATTTCCCACAGCTGAAGGCTGTGGGAAATATACTGCCGGAGGTAGAGGTGGTAAAGTTATATATGTTAGTAATCTGAATGACTCCGGACCCGGTAGTTTTCGAAATGCAATTGAGCAAAAAGGTTGTCGAACCGTATTGTTCTCTGTTGACGGAACCATTGAGTTGAAGTCTAAGCTTGTAATAAATAATGATAGTATTACCATTGCCGGGCAATCTGCGCCTGGCGATGGTATTTGTATTAAAGGTTATCCATTATATATCAATGCAAATAATGTGATTATCCGATATCTCCGTTCTCGGCTGGGGGCGGGCAACAAAATAGAAGATGATGCCATGGGCGGACGAGACATCGAAAATTTAATTCTTGATCATTGTTCTGTTTCATGGTCTGTTGATGAGTGCTTGTCTGTTTATCGTTCAAAAAATGTAACAGTGCAATGGTGTATGATTACCCATAGCCTTTCAAAATCGATACATTCAAAAGGGGCTCATGGATTTGGTGGTATCTGGGGAGGGGCTAACGCCTCCTTTCATCATAATTTAATAGCGAATCATAGCAGTCGAAACCCAAGGTTTGCATCAGACGGTTATGGTCCGGTCGATTTTAGAAACAATGTGGTTTTTAACTGGGGATACAAAGCGGCATATGGTGGAGGTCGTGGAGGAAAAATAAATTTTGTAGCCAATTATTACAAACCCGGACCTGCAACAGCTGAATATATAAACGCCACATTTTACGAACCGGCAGAGGATGGAACAACGTCTTTATTTATTTCAAATAATGTAATGGTAGGGAGCGATTCTGTTAGCAGCAATAATTGGTTAGGAGTAGGGACTAAAGATCCTGTTGTAAAAATGAATGCGCCATTTAAACTTGTTGAAATTAAAGAAGATACACCCGGAAAAGCTTATGAAAAGGTCTTGAAATATGCCGGTTGTAGCTTAAAAAGAGATAGTTACGATAGTCGTATTATTGAGGAAGTTGCCACTGGAAACGTCTCAGGAGGAAAAACATTTGGAGGTGGAAATAAAGGTATTATAGATTCGCCGGACGATGTGGGAGGTTGGCCTGTGCTAAAAAAGGGCACGCCGGAAATTGATGGCGATATGGATGGTATGCCCGACGACTGGGAAAAGGAGCATGGGTTAAATGCATTGTCAGACCTTGATGGGAGTTTATACTCATTGAGTAAGTATTATACTAATCTGGAAGTTTATTTAAACAACATTATTAAAGACAGTGAGCCTGGCCAAACGGTGCTAAAGCCATCGGTAAGTAAAGAAATTACGAATCGTTATCCGCAGGATAAAATATCAGATTTTAGCAATCGTCTTGAACCTGAAGGCCGGATTTTAGAAACATCGGGATACTATGTGTGGGGATGTACACCCATATATGACGAAAGAGGTCAGGTACATGTGTTTTATTCTCGTTGGCCAAAGAAATATGGCATGGGAGGCTGGATTCATAAAAGTGAGATTGCCCATGCGGTTGCTGATAAACCGGAAGGCCCCTATACATTTGTGGAGACCGTTTTAGCGCCGAGAGAGGGGTATTTTGATGCGACCACTTGTCATAATCCGCATATTAAATATAAGGATGGTATGTATTACCTTTTTTATATGGGAAACTCAGATAAAACAGTATTTACCAAACGGATAGGATTGGCAAAAGCAAAGTCATTAAATGGACCATGGACGCGGTCAGATGAACCCATTCTCGACGCAGGGAAGGAAGGACATTGGGATGATTGCTGTACAACAAATCCGGCGGTGGTGTTTTCTTCAACAGGGAAATGTTATTTGTATTATAAATCCTGGAACGCTAACAATTATAAATCTGAGACAGGCGCAGTCAGAGGAAATCGAAAGTATGGTTTAGCCATCGCTAAAAATGCAGAGAGCAAATTTAAACGATACCGTGGAAATCCAATCATTGATCTGTCATTACAGCCCGGAAATAAGCAGGTTGAAGATGCTTACGTCTTTATGGAAAATGGCGTGTTTAAAATGCTAATGAGAGACATGGGATATTTTAATCATGATGTAGGTTTAATTTTTACGTCTGATGATGGTATCAACTGGTCAGAACCGAAAATTGCCTGGTTTGAAGCGAATGCTTATATTGAAGAACCGCCTGCGCCAAAGCACCTTAAACGGTATGGCCGTTTTGAGCGTCCTCAACTTTTATTAAAGGAGGGTAAACCAGCTTACTTGTTTAATGCTATGCAAGGTGGAAAATATGAAACATCATCAGGTTTTGTATTTAAGATTAGCGAGAAATCTAATGTGCTTGAAAAAAAATGTGCAAATTCAAGTCTTTTGAAGTTCGAAAAATGTGATTTAACTTCCGTAAATGACCATTTGAGGGACGGGCATAACGCAGAAGCATGGCTTTTCTTGCAGGCACTATTTAGTCCCTGTGCATCAAGTGAAGTGTTTGAGCAATAAAGTTCAAATTCAAGGCTTGCGCCGCTCGAAAAATGTGAGTTTACTTTCCGTAAATGATTATTTTGGGTACAAGCGTAACGCAGAAGTCGGGACTTTATAGCCGGACACGATAAAGTGGTCGTGCATCAAGTGAAGTGTTTGAGCAATAAAGTTCAAATTCAAGGCTTGCGCCGCTCGAAAAATGTGAGTTTACTTTCCGTAAATGATTATTTTGGGTACAAGCGTAACGCAGAAGTCGGGACTTTATAGCCGGACACGATAAAGTGGTCGTGCATCAAGTGAAGTGTTTGAGCAATAAAGTTCAAATTCAAGGCTTGCGCCGCTCGAAAAATGTGAGTTTATTTTTCGTAAATGACCATTTTGAGAGCAAGCATAACGCAGAAGTCGGGACTTTATAGCCGGACACGATAAAGTGGTCGTA